>DAIDHX010000247.1 GCA_027451885.1 Planctomycetales bacterium | reverse complement strand
TCGAAGATGCGATCGATCTGGGCCAGGCTCATGCGCTTGCGGTAAGGGCGGTTGCTCGACATCGCGTCGAACGCGTCGGCCACGGCCAGGATCCGCGCCTCAAGGGGGATCTCATCGCCGGAGAGATGGTCGGGGTAGCCGCTGCCATCGAGACTCTCGTGGTGATGCCGCACGCCCGGCATAATGTGTGAAAGCTTCTTCAAATCTTTGAGAATTGTGACACCGATCTCCACATGTTCCTGGATCTTCTGGTATTCCTCGGGGGTGAGCCGGTCCGTTTTCTTGAGCACCTGGTCGTCGATTCCGATCTTGCCCACGTCGTGTAGCAGGCCGGCGAGATAGAGATCGCTCCGTTTCGAGGAGGGCATCTGCAGCTCCTCGGCCAGGCGCACCGCGATGCGCGCGACTCTCTCGGAATGGCCGCAGGTGTAAGGATCCTTGGCGTCAATGGCGGCCGTAAGCGCGCGGATGATCCCAAAAAGCAGCTCCTTGAGATCGCCGTAGGTCTTGTGATTCGTAAGCTGGGTGGTGATGAGCGAGGCCACGTACTGCATGCGTTCGACGTCGCCGGACGTGATCGGGCGATCGTCGAGGGGATTGACGGCCAGGAGCCAGCCGAGCGATCCCGCGGCCACGGACGCGTAGCGTCTCACGGCAACCGGGGTCCCCAGGCGGAGCATGCCCTCGCCGTCTCGTGAGACGACGGTCGAGTCGCGGCCCGCGGGTGACGGAAAAGAGCGGTAGACGTGAGGCGCGACTCCCTCGACCTCGCCGGAGACGACCACGCGTTCGCGCGGATCCTTGGGCACCCAGACGACGGCCTGGGCCTTCAGCGACGTCCTGAGCACGTTGGTGGCGAGCGACTGGAACTCGCGGGGCGGGTCCGAGATGCGTAGCCGGCGAATCAAGCGGCCGATGACGGTGTGTTCTCCCTCGTCGTCGCTGGCTGCGCGGTGGACGGCCGAGATGGCCGCGCTCCGCGCGCTTAAAACCTGCCGGCCCCAGGCGGTGAGAGCCCGGTCGGGGCAGGCTGGGCCCCAGGTCCGTGCATCGCTCGGCGATTCGCGGCGGCCCGCGTCCGCCGCTCGCGGATCCTCGAACCCTACAAACGCGACTTGCGATTTCCCTTCACGTGGGTCGAGCGGGAGCAAGAGCCAAACGGGGCTGTGATTGCCGGAGGATTTACCCGGCCGCCAGAGATCAGCGTCTCCGCGACTGATCCCAGCGCGGGTGCGCACAAGGTCAATCGCCCGCTCAAGCTGCGGAAGGCCCTGCGCGCTTGTGCCCTCAGCCACCAACCAGAGCCCCGCCGCGTGATCCAGGATCGCGACGGGCGCCTCGAACTCGCAGGCCAACGTTTTCAGAATCGCGCACGATGGGTCTCCGATCGCGACCGTCCGTTGTCGCTCCAGGGACGCCTCAAGCGCACTTGAGTTCATCGTCATGGATTTCATCCTCGACCAGGTTTCATGAGAAGCGTAGGTCATTTTTCGGCCTGAGGCGTCAAACCGCGCCCAGAATCGATCGCTTGCGAAAGCCGTTCCAAATGCTTGTTCAGTTTGGACATCCCGGCTCTGGCGGCCTATCAATCGAGTAGGCGCGGGTGCAACCTGCGGACGTACCGTTTCCAGTCGCAAAAGGAACGCCGATGGCGAATCGGAATCCAGGCACAACGTTCGACTCGACCCAGGGCTTGCTTGAAGAGTGGGATCTGCGCACAGGCGAGGAACAGGAGGACCTTGCCTGCGACGGAACCTTCGAAGCAGCGCCCGTGCATCTGGAGTCGGCGACCCGCCTGGCATCGCCACGCACGGCCGAGACCCAGGAATTCGCCGCGGGGTTCGAGCTCAGCGACGGGACGCAGAGCCAGCCTGGCTCGCTCGAGGACCGCAAGCCCACGCGAGCGACCTCGAATCCCGAGGAGGAAACGGAGGCACGACAGGGCTCGGCCGATGCCTCGGGCCTTCCCGGGCCTGGCGACGTGATCGCCGGATTTGCGATTCTTCACGAGCTTGGCCGAGGCGCATTCGCCCGTGTCTACCTGGCGGAGGAGCTCAATCTCGGTCGCAGGCTGGTGGCGATCAAGGTTTCGCGCGCCCAGGGAGATGAGCCGCGCAACCTGGCTCGGCTCCAGCACACGCATATCGTGCCGGTGCATTCGGTCGTGGACGATCCCCGGACCGGCCTGCGCGTGCTCTGCATGCCCTATGTTGGTGGGGCAAACCTGGCGCAGGTCCTCGACCGCGCGGGAGGACTGAGCCATTCCGCCCACGGCGGCAGAAGCCTGGTCCAGGCGATCGACGACGTCAGCCGGTCGTACCCGGCGGATTCGCGGTCGAGGATCGCAAGCGCAACGGCCTCGGTCCGTACCCGCGGAAGCTTGCCAAGGCCGATCGATTCGCGTTCCTCGGCCGCGGCTTTGCCGACGTCGAGCGTGATGGGGGTCTCACGCGTTCGTTCGCTTCTGGATCGGCTCGTGCACCCCCACAGCGCGTCCGTCCCTGCGCCCGGGCAGCAGACCGCGGAGCTGATCGATCCCGATCGCGACGAGCCTTGCCGGCGGTTTTTGAAGGGCGCAAGCTCAATCCAGGCCGCGGCCTGGATCCTGGCCCGGCTGGCCGAGGGGCTCGATCATGCGCACTCCCGCGGGCTCTTGCACCGGGATATCAAGCCGGCGAACGTGCTCCTGGCCTCCGACGGCACTCCAATGCTCCTGGACTTCAATCTCGCGGTCGAACAGGCGCTCGGGCCGCCGGAAGGACAGATCCGCAAGGCGCTCGTGGGCGGCACGCTGCCGTACATGTCGCCCGAGCATCTCGACGCCTTCAATCCCAGGGGAGCAACCCAGGCGCACGAAATCGACGAGCGCTCGGATCTCTACGCCCTGGGGATCATCTTTTTCGAAATGCTCACGGGCGAGCATCCGTTCCCCGAACCGCCGCCATGCCTCGGAATGCTCAAGACGATCGAGCTCTTGCGCGCAGCCAGGCGAAATCCGCCTTCCCTGAAGGCACGCTGTCCCCAGGCGCCCTGGAGCCTCGACGCCCTTACCCGCAAGTGTTTGAGCTACAACCCCGCCCAACGTTACGCACACGCGCGGGATCTGGCCGAGGACCTGCGCGCGTTTCTCGAAGACCGGCCGATGAAACACTGCCCGGAACCCAGCCTGCGCGAGCGCGCCACCAAGTGGGCTCGACGTCATCCAGGGCTCACAAGCGCGAGCTCCGTGGCGGTCATCGCATTGCTCATGATCACGATGCTGGGCGCGGGGGCGTTTGTGGGATATCGCTCCATGCGGGTACTGGCAGCCCGGGTGAAAACGCGCGTCTTCGACCACGACTACACCGAAAGCCGGTTCCTGCTGGGAACGGCCGGGCGTGATGACGTGCGGCTCAAGCAAGGGCTGGCTGCTGCGAAGGGAACGCTTGCCACGGTGGGGCTCGACGGCCCCGCTCTTGAGGCCGCCTCAAGCTGGCTCGATCGGCTCGAGCCCGAGGAAAAGGCCAAGATCGTGGGTGAGGCTGTGGAGCTGATCCTGCTTGAGGAACGCGCCCGCGTGGGTCTGGCTGCTCGGCTCGGTACAGAAAAGGATCTGGAGCGGGCGCTCAACCACGCCATACACCGGCTGAATTCCGCGCTCGCGGTCTGCGTGGAGCCTCCCGCGGCTGTTCACGCCGAGCTCGCGCGGTACCACGCCGCGCTCGGCGATCCGGACGCCGAAAAACGCGAACGCGCGCTCGCGGACTCACAAACAAATCCAACCTGCCACGACCTGACGATGCTCGCCGAGACCGAGCTCGCATCCGGCGACCCGCGCAGGGCCGAGGAAATGCTCCGCCGCGCACTTGCGCTCGACGTCAGCTCGTTCTGGACCTGGTTTGTGCTTGGCCATTGCCACTACCAGCAAGGGCGTTTCCTGGAAGCCGCCGGCGATTTCGCCGCGTGCATCGCGCGCGGCCCGCGCTTTGCCTGGGCGCACTTCAACCGCGGACTCGCGCTCGCCCGCGCAGGCCGCTTGCTCGACGCCAAGGTCGCTTACGATACCGCCTGCACCCTCGCTCCCAGCCTCGTCGAGGCGGTCGTCAATCGCGGCCTGGTCGAGCTCGAGCTCGATCAACCCGCCCAGGCGCGGGCCGATTTCGAACGCGCGCTTGCGCTCGGACGCAAGGACACCGTGGTCCTGACCGCACTCGCGGAAGCCTGTTCCCGGCTGGGATCGCCCGCGGATGCAACCGCGATCTTCGCTCGCCTTCTGGCCGAGCATCCCGGCGACCCGGCGGTGCTCACCGCCCGGGCGTTCAGCCTGCTCAAATCGATCCCCGAGGAAGCCCGCCGCGACCTGGCGAAGGTGCTCGCCCGCGACCCGCGAAACCCGCGGGCGAACTATGGACTTGCGCTTCTTGAGCGCGGCACGGACCCCGCCGCCGCGCTCGACCACCTCGACCAGGCGATTTTGCGCGATCGAGACCTGCTCGACGCCGTTCAGCTCCGGGCGCTTGTGCGCGGCCGGCAGGGAGACGCCGGCGTGCTCGACGACATCCAGCATCTGCTCGCGAGCCCCACGCCCACGCGCTATTATAACGCGGCTTGCGCGCTTGCGCTTTACGCCAAAAAATCAGGGCGCACCGATGTGATCCCCCGCGTGATTGACCTGCTCGCACGCGCGATCGAAGGGGGCATTGCACCTGGCGAATGCGCCCAGGATCCAGACCTGGCGATCCTCCACGGCCGGGCGGAATTCCAGCGCCTGGTGGGGAATCCTTCCCCTAACGCGGGCTAGCCGGACGTGCGTGATCCAAGTGCAAGGCTCAAGGGGCGTTCTAGGCCGTGCGCTTCGAGGAGGGCGGAGTCATCGAGAAGCGTGCGCGTCGGCCCGTCGGCGATCACGCGCCCGGAGTCGAGCAGGATCGACCGCGGGCAGAGCTCGAGCGCCATTTCCAGGTCGTGCGTGGCGATGATCTTCGCGCCCGGAAGCTCGGCTACAAGCGCAAGGAACAGGCGGCGGGCGCGGGGGTCGAGATTGGCCGTGGGCTCATCGAGCGCGAAGACCGTCGGCTGGCACGCGAGTACGCCCGCGAGCGCGACGCGCCTGCGCTCACCCACGCTCAGGTGATGCGGCGGGCGGTCCCCCACGTCCGGAAGGCCGACCCTGGCCAGGCACTCGCGCGCGATCGCCGCGGCGTCCGCCTGCGATCGGCCCAGATTCCGCGGTCCGAAGGCCACATCCTCGAGCACCGTCGCACAGAAAAGCTGATCGTCCGGGTCCTGGAACAGAAGCCCCACGCGTCGCCGCGCCTCGCGGATCGAGCGATCCTCGACCGCGACACCGTCGACCCAGACATGCGGCCCAGGCGAACGCGGGCGGCCGCGCACGGGCTCGGCTCCGTGTGTGTGACCGAACAGTCCGCCCCGCGGCCGCCCAGGCAAGATCCCGTTCAGATGCAGAAGCAGCGTGCTCTTGCCCGCGCCGTTGGGGCCAACAAGCGCAACGGACTCTCCCTGGTCGAGCGTAAACGAGATCTCCGCGAGCGCCAGCTTGCCATCCGGATAGGCGTAGTCCAGGTTTTGAACCCGGATCGCGGCAGGCGATCGCGAACT
>DAIDHX010000246.1 GCA_027451885.1 Planctomycetales bacterium | reverse complement strand
CTCGTTCGGATGTCCCTCACCGAACCAGTACTTTTTCAGATCTTCGTAGCCGTGGTTCATGTACTGGAGCATGTCGACGACTTCGATGCCCTGTTCCTGGCAATGCCGCGTAAACATGGCGTGGACCGGGCGGCTTCCATTCCAGCGCTCGTGCAAGCCCCCTGCCACGGCGTCAGCCGAGTAGACGTTCACGACGGTAAAGGCCGCGCCCCGGTTCCTGCATTCCTGGGCAAAGGAATCGACCATCGCCAGGGATTTGTCCAGGATCTCCGGTCGGGAGGAAAGGCTATAATACATTTGCGTGGTCATCCATTTATATTCAAACATACGAAACAGCAGGCTGTGGTTCAGAACAGAGTGGTATTGCCGAATCAGGCGGCTGAGCTCGGTGGCCGCCGCGCGGGACAGGGCGACGTTGCCCGCGGCGTCGATCTGGTAGAACGTGTCCGAAAGGTTGTCGGTGTAGACCGAGAGCACGAGGATGACGTGGTCCGGGTCGACCCGTGTGAACGAGTCGCGGAGCAGGACCAGTTCCTGCACGAGGTTGTACCCCACGTGCCCACAGTTCCACGCCCGCAGGGTCCGTTGCGTCTGCCGCTCGGATGCGATCGACTCGAGCTGCGCGGAGATCACCTGGTCGTCGTGGAGCCCCATGCCAAATGTTGCGGAATCGCCGATCAGCATGACGCGATACTCGCCGGCGGTTCTGGCGGACAGATCCGGTCCGCGAAATCCCAGCGAATTGAGCGTCGTCGCGTAGCGATAGTACTGGTTACTTTGCGAGATATGCTCATACGGGCGTGCCTTGAAGACGAGATGAGGGTCTTTTTTGGTGTCGTCGAATTCGACATTCGACATCACAACCCGGTTGGCGAGTGCGAGGTAAAAGCGCTGATCATCCGCATAAATGGGGAAGACGAACCGGCCCACGAGCTCGAAGATCGAGAGCGGCACGACCAGGAACTTCACGAGCGCGAAGAGACCTCGAGCCCAGAACCGGCTGGGCGTCACGCGCGGTGCTCGATCAGTCTGCGCTGGCGGCGGCTCGAGATCCGCCGCATGCCCAGGCGCGATGGCTCCTCCCGCGGTTTCTGTGGTCATGGCCAGACTCCCAGCGCGTGAAGTTCCTGGTCAGGAGATCGGCTCAAAAGGCGACTCGGTCGTCTCGGCACAGCGAGCGAGCGGCTGCGTACGTGGCTCCGGTCGGCGGTGGTTGCGAGGCCAGGTCATCTCGAATCGCGGGTGTACACTCGGCCGGCGAGCCACGCGCGGAAGGAGAGTCGCTGCGTGCCCTGGCCGAATTGCACTCAGATACAAATGCGGTACAGACGGAACAATTACAATCCGAACGAATCCAGAAATCAACCCCCTTTCGGTTTTTTTGGACAGGCCGGCCCCTTTGGAACGACGTGTTCCTCGCTCCTTTTCACAACCAGGGAGACCTTTGGAGACCGGCTCTGCCCGGCGGATGCGGGGTGGCCGAGGGCGTGGAGAATCCTCTCTCTGGGTTGAATCGAGCGAGGATCCACGGGGGGTCCTGATCGGTCTCGTTTGGGGATTGGGGGCCTGGAGATTCGAGGATCATTCCTTTCCCGGTGTTGATGGACCGCCGGGGACGATGTTCACCGGCGATGACAGAGGTTGGTTGGGTCAGGAATTGCGGGTTGGCGGCCCGCCGCCGCGGTTGCGGGATGGGGAGCGTGGGTCGGTCGCGACTCGGATTGCAAAGAAAAAGCCGGTGAGCGGTGTCCGGTCGCCGCATGGACGGCTATGAACCTTGTGAGAGCAAGGTCCGGGCGCGGCTGATGAAGGACCTGGGCTCAGGCACGGTCGCCATGGCGGTCGAGCCTTTGAGTCCGGGCCGGTGCGCCCGCGGACACACACCGCCTGAAACGGGAGCCAGTCGGATCGGCTCGCCGAGCGTCAAAGGAACGCGCATGACCTGATGCAGGATCCACGCCGTTCCTCCCACTTTTGATCGTCGCCAGGCAAACCCTCGAACCTGACTCACCCGTTGAGTGACACCGGGATGGAGATGCCCAGATGCCTCGGAAACGCCGCTGCGCGCAGACCGAATCGACTCGCCCCTTGATGCCCAGGAATTCGCAGGGAGACCATTCCTGCGCGAGTGGTCCCGCGGTGCCCAGGGCCAGGCGCACTCATACAAGGCGGCTGGAGTATGAGTTGCTCGAAAGCCGCCAGCTCCTCTCCAGCGACCTTACCGCGGAAATCTCCCAGCTTCTTACGAACGGCCAGACCACGGGCTCGGTCGACCTTGGAAACGTGACCCTGGGAAACGCGTCAGGGAACGTGTTCTCATTCAATGATGTGACCGTGTCATTTCCTCATGGGGCAAGCGAGAGCGGTTCGGACTGGACGACGACCGTGTCGATTTCAGCGAGCTCGGGGACGCTTGCGATTGGCTCGGCGGTAACAGCGCAGTTCACGGGCGCGAATGGTGCGCCTGCGATTTCGGGGTCTTACACGCTCTCGAACGCGCCGCTGGAGGATGGAGCGTATGCGCTTGCGGTCGACCAGTTCAGTCTCTCGGTCTCCCACTTGCTGACCGCGAGCGCAAGCTCTGTGAGCGTGGATTACAGCCCGAGTGCGGCGGCGGGGCAGCAGCTTGTCGATTTCGGCAGCCTCTCGGCCACACTCACACCGCTTGAGAATGCTTCGATCACGGCGACCAATCTCGACATCGCCGATAACGGTTTCACGCTGGGCGGGGCGACCATCACCACCACATCGATCACGCTGGGAAGCATTCTCGAGATCGATCAACCTGCGCTCACACTGGCAAATGTTGCGTATGAGGCAGGAGCGTTCACGGGGACGATCGGCCTGGGCGCGGGGGCGGTTTCGCTCTTTCCTGGCCAAAGCGCGTTCACGGCAACGGTGGGCGGACTGGATGCCAGTTACGACGTGACCACGCAGGCGTTCGCGGTCTCGGCGACGAGCTTTGATCTCAAGGTGGGGAAGATTCTGGAGGCGAGCACGACGCCGACGGCGACGGACACGCCTGCGATCAGCCTTGCGATCGATGATTCGCAATCGCCGCCGGCGGTGACGTTCGACGCGACGAACCTGGCGCTCTCGTCGCCGGACTTCGCGGGTGCGACCGGCGTGCTTACCGATCTCTCTGCCAACAACGCGGGATTTTCGCTGGGTTCCGTGACGCTTGCGGAAAGCGCGCCGATCACGCTGGGTTCGGTGCTCACGATTTCGGGGCTGACGATTGGTGTGCAGGACTTTTCTTACAGCACGACGGGGGGTGTTTCGGTCGGCGGGATTGTGAGCTTTGGTGCGTCCTCGGTGTCATTGTTCCCAGGGCAGAAGGATTTCACGACGACGGTAAGCGATCCCTCGAATCCGAGCGGCAGCGGGCTTTCGGGGAGTTACAACATTGGCACGCAGGCGTTTACGTTCCAGCTCGACCAGGTGGAGATCCAGGCGAGCGACCTGCTGGACATCACGGCGTCGAATGTGGCGGTGGATGTGAATCCGGGGCAGTTTGGGCTTTCGGTTGGCATGGCGACGGCGAGCGTACCGAAACTTGCAGGGCTCGAGGGCTCGATCACCAACTTCACGATGAGCTCGGATGGGTTTTCGATTGGCCAGGCGACGCTGGGTTACACGGGGACGATCGACGTTGCGGGGGTGATTGCGCTTGTGAATCCGAGCGCGTCGATTGAGGGAGTCTCCTACAGCATCAGCAACGGCGCGGCGTTCAGCGGCGATGTGGGGTTGTCGTTCGCTTCGGCAGGGTTGTCGATCTCGAATGTCGCGAGCGCATCGGTGACGAAGCTTGCGATCACGCTCGGGCTGGCGTCGACGGATTTCGGGAATTTCAGCGTCTCAGCGCAGTCGGCACAGTTCACCCTGGGGAGTTACGTGACGATCGCGGCGAGCGGTGTCAACGGCGCGCCTCTGGAGTTCAACACGAATCCAGCGCAGGGGCAGGATATCATCGATTTTGGGTCGGTGAGTGCGGCGTTTAAGGCGGGGCCGGTGTCGCTCACCGGGAGTGCGCAGAACTTTGGAATCAGCTCGAGTGGTCAGTTCGAGGCGCTTGCAAATTTCAGTGTGAGTTTTGGCGTTTCGATGTCGACCCTGGATTGGCCGTCGAGCTTCCTGCCGATTCAGTCGGCGATGGTCGCGGCGACGTGGCCGAACGGGTTTGCAACCGCGCCTGTGATCGATGTTTCGGCGTCGCTCGATACCAAGCTTGCCGGCTTGAGTCTGGCGGGGACCATCCAGGGCGCCGTGATCGATGTGAATCGGCTGGAGAACGGCCAGTTTCCGATCACGTCGATCGGCAGCGCGGGTTTTGGCGTGACGGGCACGTTCGCCGGCGCGACGTTCGACGCCGAAGGGTTCCTGGCGTCGGTTACACCCAAGAACGGTGCGCCGATACTTTACGGCGGGATCATGGGGGGCGTGAGTATCGCGGGGCTGGCGGGGTTCCAGATCCGGCTGGGGTTGTCGCAGGATGGGCCGCTCGATATCTATGCAAAGGTCGATGCGCCAATTATTCTTGATCCAGACACGGGACTCGCCCTCACGGATCTTTCGGCGGGGATCAATTTCGGCGGCGGTCTGCAAACGCCCGCCGATGCGCAGCATCTGCAGTCCGTGGCCAGCGCCACGCTTGCGCCCACGCTATCGCAGTGGGAGGCCCAGCTTGCGGGCGATGTCGCGAAGCAGACGGCCTCGGCCGCCTCGTGGGCGACTCCGCCTTCGCTCTTCACGATCCAGGGAGGGGCGACCCTGTTCGACGCCTATGCCTCGACCGACTCGTTCGAGATCACCGGGAATATCGCGTTCGACACGACGGGCAAGCTGCTTGCAAGCGGGCTCGTTACGGTGGGTGGGTATCTGAAGGTAAAGGGCTCGGCATTTATTGATTTGTCGCAGGTAGCTTCGGGCCAGGCGCAGTTGCTGATGGAGCTCCAGGCGCCTGCGAAATCAACGATTGTGACGGCTTACGGCTCGGTGGATTTCCAGTTCGACGGTCCGGTCCTGAGCTCGATCCAGGTGCCGACGGGCTCGACGACGCCGCAGCTTGGCACGGGGATTGCGCTTGATGGCTCGACCGGCCATGGCCAGGCGCAGAACATCAACCTGAACGGCGGCTCGTACACGGTGGAGTTCTGGGCGCAGAGGAGCGCGACCG
>DAIDHX010000245.1 GCA_027451885.1 Planctomycetales bacterium | reverse complement strand
CCAGAATCTGGATCTCGTAGAGCCCCTCCATCTTGATGCCGGAATTCGAGCCCCTGGGGATCAAGAATTCCAGAGTCACCCGCACATCACCGAAGTCGCGGGTGGTGAGCAGATTCGCGGTCTTGCCCTTCGGCCCGTTGACGATGACGCCGTGCCCTTCGGTCGCCGCCAGCATGCGCGGGTTCCTGGGGTCGACCTTGACATCGCCCGCGCCTCGCCACTCGCCGTGGGGTTTTTTCCAGGCGTCCAGCTCGTCGACCGGGATGAGCTCGATCCAGCCCGACCCGCGTCCGTCCTGCGCACCCCGCGCAGACACCCCCAGAAGCACGAGCGCCATCACCGCCAGGTGTTTGCCAATCATCGCCACAAACTCTCAACAGGCCCGGTTGCCGCACTCGATCCCCGCCTGCGGTTGATCCTAAGGCTCACACCCGCGCGACACAACATCCCGTCGATTTGCCGCCATCCCCAGCCGCGGGTTAGACTCTCGTTAGGTCAACCACCGGTCGGCGGATCAAGCCGCCCTCGGTCCATCACGCCTCAAGCGGTCGCCCACCCCGGGAGCAGAGCATGAAGTCGGTTCTGAGCGGCATCATCCCCGCCTGCCACACCCCGTTTCTCCCCGATGGCCAGCTCAATCTCGATGCCGTGAAGCACCAGTACGAGCTCTTTCGCGAGTGCGGCATCCGGAGCGTCTTTGTCTGCGGCACAACCGGCGAATGGGCGTCGCTCTCGGTGTCGGAGCGCAAGGCGCTCTGCGAGCGCTGGCTTGAGATCGCGGGGAGTGAATTCACCATCGGCGCTCATGTTGGCTGCCACTGCCAGCGCGATGCGATCGAGCTCGCCGCCCACGCCGCCCGCTCAGGCGCGCACGCCGTCGCCGTCATGGCACCCAGCTTCTACAAACCCGCGACCGTGAAGGACGTGGTGGACTTTCTGGTCCCGATCGCCGCAGCCGCCGATCCCCTCCCCTTTTACTACTACCATTTCCCGGGGATCACCGGCATTCCCCATCACGCCGCCGACGTGGTGCACGAGGCGCGGTTCCGCATCCCCACTCTCCGCGGCCTCAAATTCTCCTCCGACAGTCTGCTCGAGCTCCAGCGCGCGATCACAATCGACGACGGCGCCTTCGACGTGCTGCTCGGTTGCGACGAGGGAATCTTGCCCGGCTATCTCTTCGGAATCCAGGGCGCGATCGGCGCCACCTTTAACTTCGCGGGCGCACACTTCGAAACCATGCGCAAGGCCATCGCCGACGGCGATTTCACCCGCGCTCGCACGCTCCAGTTGCAAGCCTCGCGCGCCGTGAAGGTCCTCGCCGATACAGGCTTCCTGGCCGCCTCCAAGGCGGCGATGCGGCTCGTCGGCGTCGATGTGGGCCCCATGCGCGCGCCCATCGCCACCCTGCCCGACGAACGGCTGCCCGCGCTCGCTCACGCGCTCGAACCACTGGGCGTGCTCGCCCGGCCAATCCGCATTCCAGCACGGTGACGCGGGTCGTAACTGTTTTAAGCCCACGCGAACCAGATCCGCCGCCAGCCTCTCTTGACACACAAGCGGCCCCGGTCGCATGATGTGGAAGATTCGCCCCCCCAATCGCCGGAGTGGCGGAATTGGCAGACGCGCCAGCTTGAGGGGCTGGTGGGCTAACCATGCTCGTGCAGGTTCAAGTCCTGTCTCCGGCATCGCTCGAGATCTTCTCGAGCCACTCCAAATCCAAAGCAAAAACGACCCGGGCGGCTGCCGCCCGGGTCGTTCGCTTTCTCAGCCAGGCCGCCTCAATCTCTCAGCCACGCTTCTTGTGGAAGAACGTGGGCATCACGCCCAGGATCCGCTCCGCCAGGCTGGCCCTGGAAGACGCCGCCATCACATGGGGCTGATGGCTCAACTCCGCGGCACTACGCAGCCTCACCACGGATGCCCGCAGGCTCGCCGCTGTCACATGGACCTTGCTCGACTCGCTCGTGAGGAAGTTCACGTCGCCGTTGTACTTCGCCCAGTACGACTTCCGCAGGGCCTGGTTAATCCCAACCCGATAGGTCGCCGTGCCGTTGTTCACCAGTCCGGAGCCGACCTGCATGCCGTTGGCCTTGTAGAAGGTAACAACGCCGCTCGTCTGCCCCGCCCCAGGCGCCACAGCGCCAACGTCCGCGGTCAGCAAAACCGCCACGATCTTGCCGCCGTAGTTCCGAATCGGGCTGATGGAAATCCCCGTCGAGGTGCTCGACTGGTTCACAACCCACGACATCGGCACGGAACTGTCATTCACGAAGTTCGGGCCCGCGTGGAAGACCGCCGTCAAGACATGAACTCCCGCGTTCATGAGCGTTGCGTCAAACGCCACCTGACCCATCGCGTTCACGGGCGCCGACGCCATCGTCACACCGTCGACCAGGAACACCACGGTGCCAGTCGGCGTCGGCGTGCCAGGAGCATCCGAAGCAGCCTGCACGAAAATGGGCAAGTTCTGACCGAACACGGAGGAGCCGCTCGGTGTCGTGAATGTAACAGACGTCGGCGCGGGGTTAACCTGCAGCACTCCAGGCTGGTACTGGATGTTGTAGTTTCCAAGCCCAGTCCCGGCCGCGTTGCTCGCGGTGATCGGGTAGTTCCCCACGTTCACCTGCGAACCCGCCCCAGGCGAATTCAGCGTCACCCCGCTCACGGTGTCGCCGCCCACCAGGCCGCTCACCACGTAGGCGTTCGGGCCAGGAACCCATGTCGATCCATAGGTCTTGCCCGCGTTGCTGGCCGTGATGGTGAGCGCAGCCTTGCCGATCACGTCCGTGATCGTGCCATTCTCGGACAGGTAATTACCCGTGGTGTCGGTGAAAGTCCAGGGGTCGCCCGAATAATCACCTGCATTCGTGTGGACCGTCGCGCTCAGGTCAAGCCCCGCGAGCGTCACTCCACCAATCCCGGTGGCCGTTCCCGTCGCCGTCTGGGTAGCTCCGTTGTAGGTGACCATGTACGGAAAGACGTTGATCGTCGGCGTGGCCTTCTGCACGGTCAGCCCGGCCGAGGTGGATACCGGCGTGTAATCGGCTGAATCCGTTGGCACAAAGACGGCATTGAGCGTCTGATCCCCCGCGTTCAGGATCGTGCCCACTGGCTGTGCGTAATAGAACGTGCCCGGAAGCGGAGTGTCGCTCGGCGTGGTCGCCGTCGCGTCAAGTTGAGCACTCGAAAGCGGTGTACCATAGACGATCGTGCTCGGCGACGGCACCCACGTGATCACCGGCACGGAAGGGGTCACCGTGAGCGTACTATTGCCGTTGCCCGATGAATAATTGGCATCTCCCGCGTAGGTAATACTAATCGCATAGGGCAGGCCAGTCGCGGCAAGAGTCGACGTGTCGAACGGCGCCGAGAACGATCCCATGATCGGATCGATCGATGCCGACTCACTCACGCCGTTGAGATGTACAACTACATACCCAGTCGGCAACGGAGTCGCATTTCCGTCCGAAATCGTTCCTGAGATGAACGTGGTGGGCGTTCCAAACGTGATCGTGGGAGCGCTCAGATTGCTGAAAATGGGGGTATACACCCAGTTGGCGGTCGCGCTCTGCGGGCCCGACATGGTAAGGTCGCTGCTGACAATAGCGGATCCGGTCGCCCCTCCGCTCCAGCCCGTAAAGGTGTACGCCACTCCCGACTCCGTGACCTGCCCGCTCGACAGTGTGGCGTTCGCGAGCGTGCCGGCATCGTAGAAAGCCGACGATCCGGTATTCGCCACCAGCTGGCCAAACGTGGTCCCGATCGAACCAGGCGTGCCGTGAGGCGCAGGGCTGCCGGTGATCGACAGCAGATCCTGGTTGTAATACGTGGCGGAGAAAGTGGACAGCATGTCTGGCGTGAACGACGGCGAATCCCCAGCCGCGTCATACTGCCACCGCTCGCTAGCCACGGAACCGGTGGACACGGGGCTAAAGGAGACCGTCGGCAATGTGCTGGCATCGACGTAGACGAGTGGATTATAGTTGTCGTACAGGGAGACTGTGGCTGGGGTCCCGAAGGCAGAAAATGACGCTACGATGTCGTTGCTCGAGCTCATCGCCGTGCCGCCGGACATCGTGGACGCCTGGAACCGATCATGGTACTGGTCGTAATACTGGGCGGTGAACACCGTGGCGACACCCGGCGAGAAGTTTGGAGAGAGAAGCGCCGCGTTGTTAACCCAGCGCTGGTAGGAGTTCGAACCCGAGGATTGACTGCTGAACGAGACGGTGGGCGACGTTGAAGTATCAACCCAGTCCGATCCCGTGGTCCCATCATAGAGCGACAGAGTATTCGTCTGGCCGAACTGCGGATACGACGCCGTGATGTCGTTCGACGAACTCATCGACGTCCCGCCGGGCGCGGTCGTCGCGGCGAATTGCTCGAAGTACTGATCGTAGTAAGTCGGGGCGTAAGCAGTCGCCGAGGAAGCCGTGTATACCGGCGAGGTACCCGCGGAATTGGCCTGCCAGCGCTCTGTCGCATTCGTGCCACTCGAGAACGGACTGAAGCTGATTGACGAGTTCGCATCGACCCAATCACTGAAAGTGGTGCTGTCGTAGAGGGGAGTGGGCGACGGCACAAACTGGCCGAACTGGACGTACGACGCGTTCACGGAATTGCTCGAGCTCATGAGCGTCAGGCCGCTGGTGTTCGCGCCGAAGCTCACGTAGAACTGTTCGAAGTAGGTCGCCGGGAATGTCGTTGCCTGGTTCGGGGTAAAGCTCGGCGAAGTCCCCGCCGCGTTAGACTGCCAGCGGTCGGTGGAGGTGGAATTCGAAGAGGCGGGCGAGAACGTCACGGTCGGCGTCGAGGCCGCGTCAATCCAGACGCTTGGACTCAAGGTATCGTAAAGCTGTGACGTGTTCGGCACGCCAAGCTGGTTATAACTCGCCGTCACGTAGTTCGACACTGACATCGCCGTACCGCCGCTCGCGGTCGTTGCCGCAAGCGTGTCCAGGAACTGGTTGTAATAAGTATCGGACAGGGTCGTCGAGCTCCCGGTAAACGATGTCTGGGTAGACTGCCAGCGCTCGGTTGAGTTCGACCCAGAAGACTGGGCGCTGAATAATACCGCTGAGCCCACGTCCACATAAGCAAAACCGTTTGTTCCATCATAGATGGACTGCGAGAGAGGCATGGCAAACTGGACGTACGTGACCTGGACGGAATTCGAGGAGGACATCGGCGTGCCGCCTGCCGCCGTCGTCGCCTGGAAGGTATCCGAAACCTGGTTGTAGTAGGCCGGGTCAAAGGTCGATGACGAGCCCGGAATGTAGCTCGGCGCGTCCCCGGCCGCGTCATACTGCCACCGGTCGGATGCAGTCGTACCCGAGGATTGGGCGGAATAGGATATCGTCGGACTGGCTGAGCTGTCGACCCAGTCCGCCGGAGTCGCACCATCGTATGTGTTGAGGGCAAATGGGCTGCCGAAGCTATTGTACGAGACAGTTACATAATTCCCGGATGACATCGGCGAACCGCCAAATGCGGTTGTCGCATCAAATTTCTGGTAATACTGGTTGTAGTAGATCGCCGGAAAAGTCGTCGACAGATTGGGGATGAAGCTCGGGAGGGTCCCCACCGCGTCGTACGCCCATCGCTCCGAGGAGGAGGAAAGATACGACAGAGCACCGAATGAGACGGTCGCCGAGTTGGCGGCATCGATCCAGACAGTGGCATTGGCTCCATCGTAGATCTTCGACGTGGAAGAACCGCCGAACTGCTTGTAAGCTGCGGTGATATAGTTCGATGACGACATCAGCGTGCCGCCTGGCGCCGTCGTAGCCTGGAGCGTTTCCTGGTACTGGTTATAGTAGGTCTCCGAGAGCGTTGTCGCCGAGGTCACGGGCAGCGAGGCCGTATTCCCGGCGGCATCATACTGCCAGCGCTGGGTTGAGGTCGAGTTCGACGATTGTGCGGCGAAGAAGACGCTCGATCCATTGTCCACCCAGCCGGTTGCGTTCGAGTTGTCGTAGGCCGTCAGGCTGCCGGGTTGTCCGTAAGTGGTGGTGGCGATCGTTACGTCGTTCGACGCGCTCATGGGCGTACCGCCGGTCGCGGTTGAGACCCCGAACGTCTCATAGTACTGGTCGTAGAACGGGAGAGTGATCGTCGTGGAGCCCGTAATCGTTTGCGGTGGAAATATCGTCGACCACTGCTCGCTGAGTCCCGATCCCGAGGAGAGGGTATCCCAGGACACCGTTGTGCCGTCCTGCACGCTGATTGTCGCGGAATAGCTATTGCTTGAGCTGAGCCCCATGGCTGCTGAGAGACCCGTTGACGCATCGGTGTAATAGACGTTGATCCCCCCCGAGATCGGATTGCCCGCGGCGTTCCCCAGAATCGCGCTCACCGTGACCGAGTCCGCGGTCAGCAGCAAGCGATCCTCCAGCAGCTCGAGCCGGTTCACCCCTCGCCGCGATCGACTCCGCCCCGCTTTGCGCTCGTGCACCCCGCGGCTCAGAAACCGACTCGCGAACGAAGATCGAGAACCCGCGCTGGCTTGCTTGACGGTCATGGTTTAGCTCTCCCTGAATTCCTGGTTGCGAAGTGTCGTCTCGGTAATAGGGCGAATCGATTCCGCGGCCGGTCGCGCCCGGCCTGTTTCCAGTGATTCCCGCTGCGCACGGAGAATCACCCGCGCCGCCCGGCGGTGCGTGCGGCCTGATACGTCATGGCTCCCTGAACGGCAAAACCGCTCCGGACATCGGCTGCACAAGGGCGAGCAAGGCTCTCGGCATGATCGACGTCGATCCACGCGCCGCGGCCTTCTCGCCTCCGCCGGAACGATTCTCTCGGGACTCTCGTCTCCCTCGGTGATCAGGGCGCGTGCTCCAGGCCGCAGGCTCGACAGGTCGCGGAAGACAGCCTGGAATCCTTGCCTCGCGTGGCGGCTCGGGGGATCTCGTCCAAAGCGCATCTCACGCTTCAGAACCAACGTGAGGAACCATAGAACACCCCGGCGCGATGCGCGAAGTCGTTGGGAGAGAATAGGCTCCGGCAAGACCTGAGAATCCGAGGTTTACAAGACTTCACATGACGTAAATGGCGATGCACGCAGGGCCAGAACGACCCGCGCGCCCATACCAGCTCGATCCCGCCTCTTCTTGGCGGCCGCAACCGGCCGAGGGTCGTTTTTTGTGCGCGGAGTTGCTACTCTGTCAGCCACGAAGAACCGACCGAATTCCGAGATGACCCGGAGATCCGCTGCGATGGGAATCGCGCTTGAATCGAGGTCGCCCGTCAAGGGAGCCAAACGCCCGATCGATGTCACCTGCATCGACACCATGCGCACGCTCGCCATGGACGCCGTCCAGGCGGCGAATTCCGGCCACCCGGGCACGCCGATGTCCATGGCCCCGGTGGCCTATAGCCTCTGGCAATCGGTCCTGCGCTACGACCCCGCCGATCCCAAATGGTTCGCCCGCGACCGCTTCGTCCTCTCGGCCGGGCATGCGTCGATGCTGCTCTACTCGCTCATTCATCTGAGCGGCGTGCAGGCGGTCGATCATGACGACGTCCCGCTCGGCAAGCCCGCGCTCCCGCTCGACGAGATCAAGCGCTTTCGCCAGCTCGGCAGCCTGACCCCGGGGCATCCCGAATCCCACCTCACCACCGGCGTGGAAACCACCACCGGCCCGCTCGGCCAGGGGTTCTCCAATAGCGTGGGCATGGCCGTGGCCGCCCGCTGGCTAGGCGCACGCTACAACCGCCCTGGTTTCGAGGGCCTGTTCGACTTCAATGTCTATGCCCTGGGGGGCGACGGCTGCATGATGGAGGGCATCTCCTCCGAGGCCGCCTCACTCGCAGGCCACTGGAAGCTCTCCAATCTCTGCTGGATCTACGACTCGAACCGCATCACCATCGAGGGCAGCACCGACATCGCCTTCACCGAAAGCGTTGCCGACCGCTTCGCCGCCTTCGGCTGGAACGTCACCTACGTCGACGACGCCAACGACCTGCACGCGCTCGAGAACGCCTGGGCCGAATTCCACGCCACGAACGACTGCCCCACACTCATCATCGTCAAGAGCCACATCGGCTTCGGCTCGCCCCACAAGCAGGACACCAAGGAAGCCCACGGCGAGGCCCTCGGCGAGGAAGAAGTCAAGCTCACCAAACGCAACTACGGCTGGCCCGAGGACCAGAAATTCCTGGTCCCGGACGGCGTCTATGAAAACTTCCAGGCCGGGATCGGCCACCGCGGCAAGACACTCCGCGAGGAATGGACCGCCCGCTTCGCCCGATACAAGGCCGCGTTCCCCGAGCTCGCCTCCCAGATCGAACACATGCGCGAAGGCACCCTGCCCGAAGGCTGGGACGCCAAACTCACCCCCTTCCCCAGCGACGAAAAAGGCACGGCGACCCGCAATTCCTCCGGCAAGGTCCTCGCCCTCGCCGCCCAGGGCGTTCCCTGGCTGATCGGCGGCTCGGCCGACCTCGCCCCCTCCACCAAAACCTTCATGACCTTCGAAACCGCCGGCACCTTCCAGGCCGGTGAATACGGCGGCCGCAACTTCCACTTCGGCGTCCGCGAGCACGCCATGGGCGGCATCTTGAACGGCCTGGCGCTCGCAAAAGTCAGGCCCTTCGGCGCAGGCTTTCTCATCTTCAGCGAATACGGCCGCATGCCGATCCGGCTCGCCGCCGTCATGGAAATCCCAGTCACTTATGTGTTCACACACGACTCCATCGGCGTCGGCGAGGACGGGCCGACCCACCAGCCGATCGAGCAGCTCGCCTCGCTACGCTCGATCCCAGGACTCAGCGTCATCCGCCCCTGCGACGCCAATGAGGTCGTCGAAGCCTGGCGCTATGTCATGACCCACTCGCGCGAGCCCGTCGCCCTTGCCCTCTCGCGCCAGGACCTGCCCACCCTCGATCGCACCCGGTTCGCACCCGCCTCCGGCCTGCACCACGGCGGCTACGTCCTCGCCGACGCGCCCGGCGGCAAGCCCAGGGCCATCCTGATCGGCACCGGCAGCGAGGTCACGCTCTGCCTGAAGGCATACGAAGCCCTCGCCAGCGAAGGCATCCCGGTCCGCGTGGTCAGCATGCCTTGCTGGGAGCAGTTCGAACGCGAACCCGCCGCCTACCGCGACCAGGTCTTGCCCCCGGACATCACGGCCCGCGTCTCGGTCGAAATGGCCTCCACCTTCGGCTGGGAACGCTACGTCGGTCTCAAGGGGCGGATGATCGGCATGACGTCCTTCGGCGCCTCCGCGCCAGCCAAGGACCTGCTCAAGCACTTCGGCTTCACGGTCGAAAAGGTCGTCGCCGCCGTCAAGGAAACGCTGGCATAACGCCAGGCTCACGGAACCCGCGCCGGCACCCGCAAAGGCCGAAGCCGCGTCACGTGATGCGGCACTCCAAAAGAGTAGTCGCTACCCTTTTGGTCGTGCGCCGGAGGGAGGCGCTGACACGCCCGAAAGACGCGTATCGCAATTCAGGCTCAAGCTTTACGTCGCATGGGCGATGAGGGATTCGAACCCCCGACATCTTGCTTGTAAGGCAAGCGCTCTCACCACTGAGCTAATCGCCCTGGAGCAATCAGTATAGCGTATCCGCGGCGAGACGGACGCGCGGAATTGGTTTCAGGTTCAGCGCGGGTTCTGGCTGGGGGTCGGTGAGGCGGCGGGCGCGGGGGGTTTGGCCTCGCCTGGCAGTTCGCGCCTGGCCGCGACCACCTTCCAGCCGGTGTCGATTCCCTCCAGGCGGAAGCGCACCAGCTCGAGCCGCATGCGCGACGGCGGATCGCCCGACGAGGCCAGGCGGTCGCGCACAAGCGCAGTCACCTCCGCGCGTTCCAGAATGAACGGCCCGTCCGCGCGGAGCCGGGCGAACGGCCGCTTGAGCAGCCTGTCCCAGGTCTCGGGATCCGCGGCCACCGCCAGCGCGAGCGTTCTGGCCTCGGCTGAGAGCGGCGGCCTGGCGTCGTCGACCAGCATCTGGTACGTGGGCACGATGCGTTTGGGCGTGAGCGTTGTATCCGCCAGGTTCGCCATCATCTTCCCAAGCTGCTCGGCCGCGTCGAACAGGTCGTCCGGGCTACCGCTCTCGATCTTCTTCGCCACCAAAGCGCTTTTGCCACGGGCGCTTTGGAGCGCATCGAGCGTTTCCGCCGCCGGCCCAAGCGCGTTCCGCGGCACGAAGCGCTTCGCGCCCGCGTCGAATTCATACTCGGCGTCGATCCGCCTGTGCAACGCCGCCAACGGGGCGAACGAGCCCCGCGTGACCCGATTCACGCCGCGGTCGCGCGCGATCCGCTCGGCAGCGCGGATCGCCGGGAATTCCTCGAGCGTGCTCACGCGCTGCGCCGCGGCATGGTCCTCCCGTGCGAGCGCGGCGAGGAACGACTCGGCAACACGCTCGACCGCGTCCGTGCTCCGTGGACGCAAAAGCGGCAAGGCCACCAGCAACCCCATACCCGCGATCAACAGCAACGCCGCCAGACCGCCGAGGATCCACCAGCGCCGGGTCGATCGCCGCGTCTCCGCCTCGGCCGAGGGCACAAACACATTCTCCGCCGCGGGCGCGGCGCTAGCCGGATCGGGGCCTGGTTTCATGTGTCGTCCGTCTCTCCGCAAGATTGCCCCGCGGCTCCTTCTCAAGCGCAAGCGCAATCCGCTTGAGCGTGGGCGCCAGCTCGGTTTCAATCAACTCCGCCGAGCGCGACGCCGCGCTCGCCGCGTCGGCAAAGGCATCCAGCACGTCGGCAAAGACAAGGATCACACGCGAGATCGCCCACCCTGTCGCGAACGCACCGCCCAGCGACACCAGCCCAACCAGCCCCATCACACGCCTTTCACCCCAGGTGAACTGCGCGTCAGACAGCAGCGCGCTGGCCTGGTCAAGAAAGATCGACACGCCGACCATCACGCAGGCGAGCATCGTCAACCGCGCGACCGCGCGGAGTGTTCCACGCCCCCGTTTGAGCCCCTCGTAACGCGTGATATCGCTCGTTTGGGACTTCATCATTCGTGTTCGGGCCGCTTGAGCAAATAATAGGCGCGGTGCGGCTCACTCTCACGCTGGCGAACAAAATCAAAGGCCACGTATCCGGCCGAGAACGCCATGCCAAAGGCCGCGGCCACCGCGCTTTGCCAGGCTTCCGCGGCGGCGGGCTGCTCGATTCTCAGGTTCGCGATCTCGTGCGGCACGTCAATCGCCACAAGGGACTCGACCAGGCGCGGCCCCGGCTCGCACACAATCGCCACGGGATCGATCAGGAACCGCGGTCTCGAAATAGGGACGACGCGAGGCGCCCCCGCCCGAATCAGATCCCACTCCGCGATCAAGCGGTCCGTGGGCGCCTGCGCATTGAGTGCGTCGGTTCGAAATCCGTACATATTCTTGATATAACGCTGGCAAGTCGCGCCCAGCCGGGCCAGGTTGAAGTGCGCATTCCCCTGCTGCAGCGGGTCGAACGCCCACGCGATGAGCTCCAGCCCCTGCTCCCGCGCCACCTGCGCCTGGGCGGACTTCATCGCATGGCCAAGCCCCTGGGCCTGATACTCAGGCGCGACCCCCGTGAGCTGCGAATAAAGACACGGCTGGCCCTCGATCTGCCCCAGAAACGCGAACGACATCGCCGCAGCGGATCCGTCCGGCAGAAACGCGCCCAGCACAAGACCGCCGTGCAAATTGGCCCCAACCATCGTCGCGATCGGAATCAGGTAACCCTCGTCCTGGATCCCCCACGCCCTGCGCTGTACTTCCTGGCACGCGCGATAATCCTCGATCGCCGCCGCGCGGCGGATCGTGATCTCAGCAAGCGGAACCGGCCTGAATTCGGCGGGTCGGGTCATGGCGGCACCAGCTCTTCCAGCAAGAGCGTCAAAAGCGCGGCACGGTCTGATAATGAATCAACAATCACATGTTCATTCTCGGCGTGCGCTCCTGCGCCTTCGGCCCCCAGGCCGTCGAGCGTGGGCACGCCGAGCGCGGCGGTGAAGTTGCCATCGCTGCCGCCGCCGGTCGACCCCTCGGTGAGCGCGAGGCCAAGTGTGTGCGCGAGCGCCCGCGCCCGCTCGAACAGGGCCGCGATCGCGGGCGTGCGCTCCATCGGCGGGCGATTGAAGCCGCCGGAGACCCTGATCCGCGCGCCCGCCAGGCTGGGCCGCAGGGCGTGGATGGCCTGCTCAATGCGCTCGGCCTCGGCCCGGCTGGAAACGCGGGCGTCAACCACCGCCCAGGCGTTCGCGGGGACCACGTTCACGGCCGTGCCGCCCCCCGCAAGCCCCACCGAAAGCGTCGTGCCACGCCCAGGAGCGGCAAGCCCCTCAAGCGCCAGGATCACCGTGGCAAGCTCCTTGAGCGCGCTTGTTCCCTGCCCAGGCTCCACCCCCGCGTGCGCAGCCTTCCCCTCGATCTCGATCCGAAACTTGCCGACCCCCTTGCGCGCGGTCTTGAGCCCGCCGCCCGCAAGCGCAGGCTCGACCACAAGCGCATACGCCGACTGCCGCGCCAGATCCTCGATCACATTCCGCGAGCTGGGGCTGCCCACCTCCTCGTCGCACGTCACGAGGAACCAGATCGGCCGGCGAGGCGCACGGTCGTGGTCGCGAAACGCCTCGATCGCCGCGATCCCGATCGCCAGCCCAGCCTTCATGTCGAGCACGCCCGGCCCAAACGCCCGGGCGCCCTCCACCCGAAACGGCATCCGCGCCAGCGTCCCCCGCTCCCACACGGTGTCGTAATGCCCCAGCACAAGCGCTGGCCGTTCCTCCCGCGGGCCTGGAAAATGCGCCAGCACCTGACCAGGGCCGTGCGCGTTTTCAAGCAGGCTCACCTCCGCGCCCGCCCGCCCAAACCGCGCGGCCAGGTGGTCGCGCATAATCGCCAGAAGCGCAGCATCCACGCTCGGCGACTCATGCTCCACAAACCCCCGCAGGTCGTCGAGAATCGCCTGCGATCGGCCTCGAAAATAGGTTCTCCAGTCGCTCGGCTGCATGGTGGAGAACTCGCTCGGTAAGAAGACGTCTTTCAACCCCGCGACACGATCACCGCCGATCGCAGCGTGCGCGCGTCGACCCGGTTCAGCACAGGCTCGACGCCAAGCCCAGGCCCAGGCAGCATCGCGATCGCACCCCCCGGGGCGCGAATCGGCGGCTCGATCACATCCTCCTCATAATACCTGTCTGAACCGGAGACGTCGCCAGGGAGCGTAAACCCGGGCAGCCCCGCGATCGCCACGTTCGCCGCGCGGCCGATGCCGAACTCGTGCATGCCGCCACACCAGACGGGCACTCCGCGCGCCCAGCAAACGTCGTGCACACGCCTCGATTCCAGCAAACCCCCCAGCCGGCTGACCTTGATATTGATCACCCGGCACGCCTTCAAATCAAGCGCCTTGCGGGCGTCCGCCGCCGAGTGAATGCTCTCGTCCAGGCAGATCGGCGTGCGCAAAAGCGCCTGCGCCCGCGCGTGGTCGATGATGTCGTCATGCGCCAGCGGCTGCTCGATCAGCATCAGGCCAAAATCATCGAGCGCCCTCAGCGCGGGGAGGTCGTCGAGCGTGTACGCCGAGTTCGCGTCCACCTGGAGCGGCAGGTCGGGAAAACGCCCGCGCACCGCGGCC
>DAIDHX010000244.1 GCA_027451885.1 Planctomycetales bacterium | reverse complement strand
GCCCTGCCGCTTGACCCTGTGCATGCCCGCGATCGAGAGAATTCGGGCAAGCCGGATGCGGGAAATCCGCACGTCCGGTTTGAAGAGGGCGGAGGTAACGCGACCTAAACACTCCCGTTGCCCCCGCTACTCGACCGCGGGCGGTTGACTTCGGTCGGTCGCCGTGCGGCCTGGTGATCGATCAGGTTGCTCGACCGCGGAACTGGCACAACTGCGCATAGCATGGTGATCCTCGCATTCGTCAATCGCGGAGCGCATGCGCAGTTCTTACCCGAGGGGGGTCCGCAGGCGTGGGCGCTACAGTGGCTGGCTGTGGTTCGTGTCGATGTGTCGGAGCGAAGATGTTCGAGCGTGACTGCTCGACTCAGAATGCGCTGGTGCTCACTTCGGGTCGTTATACCAGGGCTGGCTCAGGCGGTCGTCTGGGTTCTTCTCACCATTAACGTAACACACGCCGGCTCGCCTCGAATCAAGGCCGCCGCGATTTGCACCCGGCGGCATCAACCTCGTCGGCAACAACGCCTCGCCGATGACAACGCCTGTCCAACAAGCCACGAGGGACGAGCAGAAAGCGCATGCATGAGTGAGTTGTGGCTCGGCTCACCACAACAACGCCTGTCCTACGAGCGGGAGACAGATGGAGGTGCACGCACGAGTGCATTGAACTGCTGCAACTCAGGATAACAACGCATGTCCCACGATTTGGGGAGTGCCACGCGAGGTTGAGTGCGTGCGTGATGTTTTCTTGTTGGAAAGATGCGTGGGCTTATTCCTTATATAGTGTTGGCTCGTTGGGCTGCTTCATGAGAAGACAGACCAAACCGCGAGGCAAACGCATGCGTGGCGCGTTGGGCGTCTGGATGCGTTTGGTGTGATGCTCGATCTTGAGTCTGAGTCCTGGCGTGAGCAGGGGGAGCCTGATGCGGTTGGCGGGTCTGGGTGTGAGTTTGATTCGTGGTTGGATCGGTGGGTCGGGCGCGATTTTGGAGTTGGGTGATTGCCACGACTCGCACGGCCGGTCTTGCCGTGAGCGGGTTTGCTGTGTCTAATTTCTGCTCACACGCGGCGCGGTGGGCGACGCGGGATTGATGCTCACTTGCGGACCGGCCAGAGCCAGGTCGGTCGCGGAGGTTGCCAGGTCTAAGATGTACGTACCCACGAAACTGTTTTTCACCAAGGGTGTGGGGACTCACCGAGAGAAACTGACAAGCTTCGAGCTGGCGCTTCGCGATGCTCGCATCGCCTGCTACAACCTGGTGCGGGTCTCGAGCATTTTCCCCCCGCGCTGCAAGGAAGTCTCGATTGAGACAGGGCTCAAGGAGCTCAATCCTGGGCAGATTGTGCACGTGGTCATGAGCGAAAGCGCCACGGCTGAGCCGAACCGGCTTGTGGCCGCGTCGGTGGGTGTGGCGATTCCGCGCGATCGCGAGATGTTCGGTTATCTTTCCGAGCATCATGCGTACGGCCAGACGGCCAAGACCGCGGCCGATTACGCCGAGGACCTGGCGGCGGAGATGCTCGCCACGGTGCTGGGCGTGGAATTCAATCCCGATAGCTCGTGGGACGAGAAGCGTGAGATCTGGAAGATTGCCGACGTTTTCTACAAGACGAAGGAAGTGACCCAGACCGCGATCGGCCACAAGGACGGGCTCTGGACGACGGTGGTCGCGGCGGCGATCTTGCTGCCCTGACGCGCGTTCCCGATCCTTCTCTCCACTGGCGATGACGACCATGGGATATCTTGAGTCGATAAGCTCGCACCGGATCGCGCCTCCGCGCGTGAGTGGGCGGGAGACGGCCGCCGATCTGATCGACGGTGTGTTTTCGAGTTACAACGCCGGCCGGCTGCGCGAGGTTTGCCGCGTCTTCGTTGAGAAGATGCTCACGCCTGGCTGCACGGTCGGCGTGGCGCTTTCAGGTGCGCTGACGCCTGCGGGGCTGGGCATGAGCTGCCTGATCCCGCTCATCAAGGCGGGGTTCATCGACTGGATGGTCTCCACCGGCGCGAACCTCTACCACGACACGCACTACGCGCTTGATTTGCCGCTGCATCAGAGCCGGCCGAATCTGAACGACCTCGAGCTGCGCCAGCACGACGTGATTCGCATCTACGATGTTGTATTTGATTACTCGACGTTGCTGGACACCGACGCGTTCTATCGCGAGCTGATTCGCTCCGAGGCATTTGCGCGGACGATGAGCACGGCGGAGTTTCATTACGAGGTCGGGCGTTATTTGCATGCGAGGGCGGCGGAGCTCAAGAGAGAGTCGAACAGCCTGCTGGCCGCGGCGTTCGAGGCGGGCGTGCCGATTTACACGTCGAGTCCGGGCGACAGCTCGATCGGCATGAACCTGGCCGCGCTTGCGCTTGAAGGGGGCGGCGTGCGGATCGACCCGCTGCTCGACGTGAATGAGACCGCTGCGCTGGTTTATGACGCCAAGCGCAAGGGGGGCGAGTCGGGAGTTTTGATTCTGGGTGGCGGCAGCCCCAAGAACTTCATGCTCCAGACCGAGCCGCAGATTCAGGAAGTGCTGGGCCTGCCCGAGAGCGGGCACGATTACTTCTTGCAGATCACGGACGCCCGTCCCGATACCGGCGGCCTTTCGGGCGCGACGGCGAGCGAGGCGATGACGTGGGGCAAGATCGACCCGGGCAAGCTGCCGGACTCGGTGGCGTGTTATGTGGATTCGACGGTCGCGTTGCCGCTGCTTTGTGCTTACGCGCTTGCCCGCCGGCCCGCGCGGCCGCTGAGGCGGCTCCATGACGCGCGGGAGTCGAACCTGGCGCGGATGCGCTCGGACTATCACGAGCGGCTCGCGAAAAGTGCAACGGTCGATCCTTCGGCGAGGCTCAAGTCGTAAAGCGAGCGTCCCATGCAGACGCTTGTGCTGGCGACATCCGAGCAAGCACCCGACCCGGGCGTGCTGGATTGCGCGGCGGAGATCTTGAAGCGCGGGGGTCTGGTGGCGTTCGCGGCCGAGACGGTCTACGGCCTGGGGGCGAGCGCGTGGAATGCGAGCGCGGTGGCGTCGATCTTCCGCGCCAAGGGGCGCCCCGCTGGCAATCCGCTGATCGTGCACGCCGGCTCGGTCGAGCAGGCGAAGATGTGCGTGAGCGCGTGGCCTGGCGAGGCCGATCGGCTGGCGGCTGCCTTCTGGCCGGGGCCGCTCACGCTGGTGCTGCCGCGCTCGAGCCGTGTGCCGGACGTGACAACGGGGGGACGCGAGACCGTGGCGCTGCGAATTCCGAGCACGCCCATCGCGCTTGAGCTCGTCGCGCGCTCGGGTGCGCCTATCGCCGCGCCGAGCGCGAACCGCTCGAACCATGTCTCGCCCACACGCGCGGAGCATGTGCTCGCCGACCTGAACGGCGTGATTGATCTGGTGATCGACAGCGGACCCACGCGGATCGGGCTCGAATCGACCGTGCTCGACCTCACCACGCATCCTGCGCGGATCTTGCGCCCGGGTCCGATCAGCCTGGCCGAGCTCGAGCGTGTTCTGGGCGCGGGCATGGTTGGTGCGCATGTGCACGACGCGCCTGGCGATCGCTTTGCGAGCCCCGGGCGCCAGCCGGTGCATTACGCGCCCAGGACCGCGGCGTATCGTGTCGATGGCCTGGAGGAGCTAGCGCGCGCGGGTGATCTCGACGACTCTGCGCTCGTGATCCTGGGCGTGCCCGCAGCCGGCTTCGATTCGCTCGTGCTGCGCGCGATTGTGCTCGAGACGCCGGAGGCCGCCGCGCTTGAGCTCTATCACGTGCTCAGGACGTGCGACGCGGCCGCGCCAGGGCGGATCGTGATTGTGATGCCGCCTGCCGATCCGGCGTGGGCCGCGGTGCGCGATCGCGTGGTCCGCGCGACGTCGCCGCTGGCTTGAGACGATCTCGGACCCGGCCGCGCTGGTCCGCTCAACTGAAGAGTCTGCCCTGGGGATCGCCGGGGGGTTGTTCCGCGGGTTGGCGGATGGCGAGGCCGAGGTGTTCGTAAGCCTGTCTGGTTGCGAGCCGGCCGCGTGGGCTGCGCACGACGAGTTCGCGTCTGAGGAGATAGGGCTCGACCTCGTCGCGCAGGGTGTCGACGGCGACGTTCATGGTGGCGGCGAGTGCCTCGACGCCTGTGGGTCCGCCGTCGAACACGCGAGCCAGCGTTTCGAGATAGCGGCGATCCTGGCGATCGAGTCCGATGGAATCGATCTCCTGCATCTCGAGTGCATCGCGTGCGACGGTACGGGAGATGCGTCCGTCAGCGCGGGCGAGCGCGAAGTCGCGGACCCAGCGGAGACGGGCGTTGGCGATGCGAGGGGTGCCGCGGGAGCGGTCGGCGAGTTCGTGAGCGGCGTCGTCGTCGATTGCGACGCGGAGCTTGGCGGCGTTGATGGAGACGATGCGGGCGAGCTCGTGAGTGTCGTAGAACTCGAGATGCTCGTGGACGCCGAAGCGCTCGCGCAGAGGGGCTGAGAGCATGCCGCTGCGTGTCGTGGCGCCGATGATGGTGAAGCGTTTGAGCGCGAGGTTCAAGGTTCGGGCGGACATGCCCTCGCCGATCACGACGTCGACGCGGAAGTCTTCCATGACGGGGTAGATGAATTCCTCGACAGCGCGGGGGAGTCGGTGGATTTCGTCGATGAAGAGAATGGACCGCTCGGCGGCGTTGGTGAGAAAGGGCATGACGTCCATTTTTTTGTCGAGCGCTGCGCCGCTGGTCACGTTGAGCTCAACCCCAAGCTCATTGTGCAGCACGGTGGCGAGCGTCGTCTTGCCGAGCCCCGGCGGACCGTCGAACAGAATGTGCGGCAGCGGCTCGCCCCGTTTCCGCGCGGCCTCGAGGCTGATCTTGAGCCGCCTCGCGACCGCCTTCTGACCGATGACCTCATCGAGCTTGCGGGGCCGGAGCTGCTCGTCGAGCGCGCGGGTAGGCGCCTCGTCCGCGTCCCACGCCGGCCGCTGCGCCCCTTGATCCTCGCCACGCAACACCGGCTCACGAACCGGCTCGGCATCGCCCGCGCTTCCCTTCTTTGACTTCGCCATGGGGTTCGCCTCGCGCGTCTCGGTTCATCCTTGTCTTATCGCGATCGCTTGTAGATCGCCTCGATCAAATCGGTGGCGGACTTGAAGCCCTTGCTGCCGGCGAGCACCTTCTCGATCGCTTCGCGCGCCTGGAGCTCGGTGTGCCCCACGGAGAGCAACGCGGAGTAGGCGTCAGCAACAACGCCGCTCTCGACCGCGGCGGTCTCGCCTCCAGCCGCGGGCGCCTCAGCCGCGATGATGAGCGCGAACTTCGCCACCTTGCGCCTGAGCTTGGCGACGATGCGCTCGGCTGTTGCCTCGCCAATGCCGGGGATGGTGGAGAGCTGGCCCACATCCTGGTCCTGGATCATCCGCGCCAGATCGCGCACCGGCCGGACCATGGCGCGGAGCGCCTTGCGCGGGCCGACGCCGTCGACCGAGCAGAAGATCTCGAAGAACTCGCGATCGACCGGCGAGAGGAATCCAACGAGCCTGGGCTGAAGGCGAGTGGAGACCGCGCCCCCCTCGAGGTAGAAGACGGTGTCGAGCGCGACCGTCTCGCCGAGTCTGGGCTGAAGCGCGCGCCGGGCGTACTCGGGCACAAGCACCTCGAGCTCGACCGAATCGAGCGCCAGCGTGGCCGCTTCTTCACCCAGACTGATTAGCCGTCCGCGCACCTTGGTGAGCACGAATTCAATCGACTCCACGAACGTAGTGCGAGTTTCTGATACTTTGTTCAGACATTCTGCGCCAACTCGTTGCTGTGGACAAGTCGAGTCGAAGCCTGGTGCGTCTGGCCGCGGCGCGTGGGCGCGCGGCGGGCCGCGATCCGCGCGAGGCTGCTGGTTCGCGGCTCGCATCATCGCGCCGTCATGCGCCCGGCGATCAGGCGCGAACGCGCCGGCGTGAGCAAACGCGCGGCTCCCCGGGTAAAGCGCTCTGCTTGAGCGCGTTGCCTGAGCGCGTTGCCTGAGCGCGTTGCTTGAGCGCGTTGCTTGAGCGCGTTGCCTGAGCGCGTTTGCCGCGCGTGAACGCGCTGCTGGATCACGCTCGCGCGATTGGGCGCGCTTTGCCGCCGCGCGTTCGCGCGATTTTTTTTGATCGCGCTCGCGCCTGCGAAAATTTTTTTCATGATGCCGCTGCGCGCGCCGATGCCGCGCTAGCGCGTTGGCTCGAGCGCGAGGCCGCGTTGCGAGTCGCGCGTTGGGTCTTCGAGCAGCGATGCGAGAATATCCTTGAAAACAAGGGTGTTCAGCACATCACGGTAGAGAATGATTACCCACCTTGAAGCATGGAAAGAGCATGCGATCGCAAGAGCACACGATTGTGCGACGAGGGTGAGTTGATCGGCGCGGCGCGCGCGGCTGCAAAAATCGCCGCGATTTTTGTCAAGTTCGTCTTCCAAAAGTTAAAAGATTTGGTATGACTTGGCGCAGGGACCGGTTGACTCATGCCGGTCGGACGCAAGCGAGTATGTCTTGGAACGAGGAACAACCGATGGCAGTGAAGAAGGCTGCTCCGAAGAAGGCTGCTGCGAAGGCCCCGGCGAAGAAGGCTGCCCCCAAGAAGGCCGCCCCCAAGAAGGCCGCTCCGAAGAAGGCTGACGCCAAGTCGAAGCCGGCGGTCAAGAAGAGCGCGGCGAAGAAGTCGTCGGCCAAGTCCTGAACCTGGCTGGTCGCCGGGGTCCGTTCTCGGACGGATCCCGCCCGCGTGCTCGAATCGCGACCACCTCTCGATTCGAGACGCAACCCAACCCAACCTAAAACAGAGATCCCAGTCGGAGGTTCATGCCGTTTCCTTGAGAAGACTCGCCGCCTACCTTCAACTCGTGCGGTGAATTCTCAGCGACCTTCGGGTCGTCCTTCCCAACCGGCCTCCCTGCGATGGATCACGACCTGGCGGCGTCCCAACCTGGGGCGTCGCCAGGTTTTTTTATTGTGGCTCAGGCGTGTTCAGTCGATCTTGGCGATCTGGACAAGGGTCGTTATGATGCCGCCGCTTCGAGTGCTCTGCGCTCGGGGGCAGTGCACGTCGTTGGTGAGAATCAGGCTGGTCTCGGCCGAGGGCTGAGATCGCGTTCGCCGCCTGGACCAGGGATGGTCTCGAGAGCAGGATGCGTCTCATGATCGCCATGCGAGAGAGGTCGCGATGGGCGCGAGCGGTGCTCGGCTTGAGCGTGCTTGCGCTTTGGTCGGCGGGCTGCACCCCGTATCTGGGCACAACGGCCGCGAGCTTTCTGCGGCATGCGCAGACGAACCCGGACCCGAACCTGCGTTACCTGGCCATAGGCAAGCTGGGCTCGCCGGAGGTCTACGACAACGAGGTTCAGAAGGAAGACGCGATCAAGTTCCTGATGAGCCGATACCAGTCGGGGCGTGACCCGCTCGCGGTGCGCGCGATGATGGTGCGGTCGCTGGGGAACCTGCGGGCCACGGCGGCGCGTGAGCTTGTGCGTCGAGCCGCGATGGATTCCGAGGCGATGCTGCGGCTGGAAGGGTGCCGCGCGCTTGGCAAGGTTGGGGCGGAGGACGACGCGACGATGCTGGCGCGGATTATGATCGCGGATCCGCTCGAGGATGTGCGGGTGGCCGCGATCGAGTCGCTCGGCACGCTCAAGCCGAAGGATCCGCGAATCCTGAGCGTGCTCTTGATGGGGATGGAGCACGAGGATCCCGCGATCCGGTATGAGAGCGTCAAGGCGCTCCGCGCGATTACCGGTGAGGATCACGGCGTGTTGCTGGCCGACTGGAAGAAAGCGCTTGCGCCGAAGCTGGCGGAAACCGCTGTGCCTGCGCCCGCGCAGAAGCCGGTGCAGGCGCAGCCGAAGCAGAATCGCGGACCGCTGGCGTCGATCGCGGATGCTGCGCTCAAGCGCCGTCAGGATGAAGCGCGGTCGAAGCCTGGCATCGACCCAGTGATCCCCAACGAGTGATGGCTGCGTCTGGAGTGCGTGAGCTGCGCGCGGGCGATCGAGCGTGCTAGAGTAAATCGCATGCGAACCCGCAGGGGCGTGCGCGCGTCGAGTTCAGGCGTGGGCAACGGGTGCGAGGGGCGGAAGGCCGGATCGAATCCGCGATGGATGAGCGTACTTTAGCGCTGCTGGAATTCGAGGTGGTGCGCAGGCTGACGGCGGCCCGCGCGGGCTGCGCGCTTGGGCGTGGGCGCGCGCTTGCGCTTGAACCCTCGACTGATCGCGGGATCATCCACGATCACCAGGCGATCCTCTCGGAGATGGTGGAGGCGCTCGAGGCGGGCATGCGGCCGGGCTTCGCGGGGCTAAGCGACATCCGCGCGCTGGTTCGGAGAGCCTCGGTCGGTTCGGTGCTCGAGGCTGAGGAGCTGGCCCAGGTACTCGATTCGCTGCGTACGATTGCGGATCTGGATGTGTGGCTCGGGCGTGTGGGCGACCGATTCCCGCGACTGGGCGGCATGCGCGGGGGCGTCGGCGAGTTCTCGGGGCTGGCGGTAACGATCGGTGGTTGCCTGGATGCGCGGGCGCGGATCGTCGATTCCGCGAGCCGGCGGCTGGGACTGTTGCGGGCGGAGATCGCGCGGCTCGAGGAGCGGATCCAGGAAACGTTGCGTGCGCTCGTGCGTTCCAGCGAGATCAAGCGTTATCTGCGGTACCACGGCTTCACGATGGTCGGGCATCACTTTGTGCTGCCGGTGGCGCGCGAACATCGCGGGGAGATTCCGGGCTCGGTGCTGCGCGCAAGCGCGAGCAATGAGACGGTGTATATCGAGCCGGCGGCGATCGGCGAGCGATCGGCGGAGCTCTCGCTGGCGCGTGCCCGCGAGCAGAAAGAAGTCAGGCGCATCCTGCGCTGGCTGAGCGCCCAGGTTGGTCAGGCGGCGGGCGGCTTGCTGGCCACGATCGAGACCGTGGCTGAGCTGGACCTCATCTTCGCCAAGGCGCGGTACGCGCTCGATTACGCGATGGTCGAGCCCGCGCTCGACGACGACGGCGTGGTGGTGCTTCGCAGCGCGCGGCATCCGCTGCTCGAGGCTTACTTCCGGGGCGAGCCAGCGCCAGCCGGGAAGCCTGGTGAACAACCCGAGCAAGCCGCGGCGAGCCCTGCGCCCGCGCACCAGGCCGCGGCCGCCGTTCGGACAGTGACGCCGATCGATCTTGTGCTGGGGCGCGACTACCGCATCCTGGTCGTCACGGGGCCGAACACGGGGGGCAAGACAGTCGCGCTCAAGACGGTTGGTCTGTTCGCGGCGATGGCCCAGGCGGGTCTGCGAGTTCCGGCGGCGGAAGGGACGAGGCTGCCGGTCTTCGACCAGGTTCTGCTCGATGTGGGGGATGAGCAGAGCCTCGAGCAATCGCTGTCGACGTTCTCCGCGCACGTGCGGCGGATCACGGAGATCCTGTCTCGCGCCACCGATCGGTCGCTGGTGTTGCTCGACGAGCTGGGCGCGGGGACCGACCCGGCCGATGGCGCTGCGCTGGGACGGGCGCTTTTGGATGAGCTTGCCGACCTTGGCTGCCGGGCGATTGTCACCACGCACATCGGCGACCTGAAGTCGTACGCGCTTTTGAATCCCGCCGCGGAAAACGCCGCGGTGGAGTTCGACGACGAGACGCTCTTGCCGCGATATCGGCTCCTGATTGGCAACGTGGGGGCGTCGAATGCGCTGAAGATTGCGCGGCACCTGCGGCTGCCCGATCGCGTGCTCGAGCGCGCGGAGCGCTGGCTCGCCGAGCGCACAACCGGGCCAGCGCCGGAATGGGAGCGGCTCATGACAGCCAGGCGCGAGGCCGAGGAAGCCCGCGGCCAGGCACTCGAGGCCGAGCTCGAAGCCAGGCGCCTGCAGGAAGAGCTGGCGCGGAAGCTCGCCGAGCTCGAACAGGTCTCGAAGCGAGACGAGGAGCTCGTGCAGGCGCGGGATCGGCTCGAGGTGGGCGACCAGGTCGTCGTGCCCCGGCTGGGCTACGACCGGCCGGGCAAGATCTTGCGGCTCGACACCCGCAAGCGCACGGCCAAGATCGCGATCGGTCATGTCTCCTGGGACGTCTCGCTCGACGAGCTGATCCCCAGCCAGCCCCGAACCGCGAAGGGCACGCCCACCGGGCGCTAGTGCTGCACCTTGAGATAGACGGCCGCGAGCGGCGGCAGCCGGAGCTGCAGGTGATAGGGCCTGCCGCCGTGCGGCTCCTGGATGGCCCACACTCCGCCTTGATTGCCCACGTTGGAGCCGGCGTAGACTTCCGAGTCTGTGTTCAGAATCTCGCGGTAGAAGCCGCCGCGCGGCACGCCCACGCGATAGTTCTCGCGCACGACCGGGGTGAAGTTGCAAACCACGACCACGGCGTCTTCGCCATCGCGCGCGCGGCGGAGGAAGGCGATCACGCTGTTCTCCCAGTCGTGCAGCTCCAGCCATTCATAACCCTGCCATTCGAAGTCGATCTGGTGCAGGGCCGGTTCCGCCTTGTAGACGTGATTGAGGTCGCGCACGAGCGAAAAGATGCCGCGATGGTCGCGCCATTCGAGCAGATGCCAGTCGAGGCCCTCGTCGTGCCGCCACTCGCGCCATTGCGCGATCTCGCTCCCCATGAAGAGCAGCTTCTTGCCCGGGTGCGCGTACATGTAGCCGTAAAGCAGCCGCAGGTTCGCCGCCTTTTGCCAGAGGTCGCCGGGCATCTTGTCCAGCAGCGACCCCTTGCCGTGCACGACCTCGTCATGCGACAGCGGCAAGATAAAGTTTTCCGTGAACGCGTAGATCATGCTGAAGGTAAGCGCGCCGTGCTCGTACTTGCGATAGACCGGGTCCTTGGCAAAGTACGCGAGCGTGTCGTTCATCCAGCCCATGTTCCACTTCAGGCTGAAGCCAAGCCCCCCCAGGTAGGTTGGGCGCGAGACGCCGGACCAGCTTGTCGATTCCTCGGCGATGGTGAGTACGCCGGGGTGCTCCTTGTGGCAGAGCTCGTTCAGGCGTTTGAGAAAGTCGATGGCTTCCAGGTTTTCGTTGCCGCCGTAGCGGTTGGGGATCCATTCGCCTGGCTTGCGAGAGTAGTCGAGATAGAGCATCGAGGCCACGGCGTCGACGCGCAGGCCGTCGAGATGGTAGCGATCGAGCCAGAAGAGGGCATTGCCGAGGAGGAAGTTGCGGACTTCCGGCCGGCCGTAGTTGAAGATCTTGGTGCCCCAGTCGCGATGCTCGCCCAGCCGCGGGTCGGAATGTTCATAGAGATGGGTGCCGTCGAAGTAGCCAAGTCCGTGGGAGTCGGAAGGGAAATGCGCGGGGACCCAGTCGAGAATGACGCCATAGCCATGGCGATGGAGCGTGTCGACGAAGTAGGCGAAGTCGTTGGGGTTGCCGTGCCTGGATGTGGGCGCGAAATAGCCGACGGGCTGGTAGCCCCAGCTCCCATCGAAGGGATGCTCGGTGATCGGCAGGAGCTCGACGTGCGTGAAGCCCGTGAATTCGAGATGCGCGACAAGCTGATCGGCCAGGGTGCGATAATTAAGGAAGCCATCGGGGTCGTTTCCTTCGCGCTTCCACGAGCCCAGATGGATCTCGTAGACGGAAATCGGCCGGTCGAGCCCCTGGGCAGCGCCCCGGTTCGACATCCAGTCGTGGTCGTTCCACTCGAAGGACATCACGTCCCAGACCAGCGACGCGGTCTGCGGCCTGCGTTCGGCCGCGAAGCCGTAGGGGTCTGACTTGAGAACCAGATAGCCGCCGTGCCGGCTCTTGATCTCGAACTTGTACTTCTCACCCTGGACCAGGTCGGGAATGAAGATCTCCCACACGCCCGACGAGCCGCGGTTGATGAGCGGATGTCTGCGCCCGTCCCAGTGATTGAAATCGCCGACCACGCTCACCCGCTGCGCATTGGGCGCCCAGACGGCGAAATGAACACCGCGGAACCCTTCGTGATCACGCAGGTGCGCGCCCAGGCGTTCGTAGTTGCGGTAGTGCGTTCCCTCGGCGAGCAAGTGCAGGTCGAGCTCGCCGAGAATTGTGCCAAGCGCGTATGGATCAACGAATTCCCATGTGTGCCCTTCGTAATTCGTTACGCGGAGCCGGTAGGACGGTTTTTTTTGGAGCTCGGGAAATGCCGCTGCGAACAGCCCGTCGGGATGGATCCGCTCCATCAGATAGGCGACGCCCGGCTCGCCGCTGGACAGGTCGACAACCCAGGCGAGTTGCGCTTCCGGCATGAACGCCTGGATGACGAATCCCTTGCCATCGTGCGCGGGGTGTGGGCCGAGCACGGCATGCGGATTCCAGTGATCGCCCTGGACCACCAGGTTCTGGTCGTGGCTGAGAGGGAGGCTCGGACGCGAAACCGGAACGGGCATGATGGTCGACTCTTCTTGCTCGCGAATGGATCGTCTTTCTGGCCCGATGCCTCGTACCAGAAACCATAGTTAGCCCATGAACGGGGAAGACGCAACCGGCGAGTGCGGCGGAACCCGCCGGCGGTGCGTGGTTAGCGAATCTCGAGCATGCGATCGAGCGCGACGCGAGACCAGCGTGCGGTCTCGGCATCGACGGCGATGCGGTTCACCGGCGTGCCGCGCTCGAGATTCACCAGGCACCAGGCAAGGTGGGGCAAATCGATCCGGTACATCGTGGCGCACATGCAAACCATCGGCGACAGGAAGTGAATCGACTGTTCGGGATGCTGCTTCGCAAGCCGGTTCACAAGGTGGAGCTCGGTGCCGATGCCCCAGATCGAGCCAGCGGGAGCGGCGGCCACGGTGCGAATGATGGACTCGGTGGAGCCCACGATGTCGGCCGCGTCGACGACTTCCATCATGCATTCAGGGTGAACAAGAACCTTACCCTGGGGGAAGAGCGTGCGAAACTGCTTGATATGCCCGGGTTTGAACATTTGATGGACTGAGCAGTGACCTTTCCAGAGCAGGACGCGGCTGGCGGCGATGGCCTCTGGCGAATTGCCGCCGTTTGGCTGCCGCGGGTCCCAGACGCACATGTTTGCGAGCGGCACGCCCATGGCGCGTGCGGTGTTCCGGCCCAGGTGCTGATCGGGGAAGAAGAGCACGCGTGCGCGGCGCGAGAAGGCCCACTCGAGCACCGCGCGGGCATTGGAGCTGGTGCAAACCGCGCCGCCGTGCCGGCCGCAAAACGCCTTGAGACTCGCCGCCGAATTGATGTAGGTAACCGGGGTGACCTGCTCGAGATCGATCTGGCCGCCGAGCTCACTCCAGGCATCCTCGACCGCTTCCAGATCCGCCATGTCGGCCATGCTGCAGCCGGCCGAAAGGTCCGGCAAGTAGACCGCGACCTCGGGACGTGAGAGAATATCAGCCGTTTCCGCCATGAAATGCACGCCGCAAAAGACGATGGCGCGGCAGTCATGATCACGGCCGGCAAGCTGGCTGAGCTTGAAGCTGTCGCCGGTCAAATCCGCGTGGGCGATGACTTCGTCTTGCTGGTAATGGTGCCCCAAAATGAGCAGCTCCCGGCCCATTTTTTGCTTTACCGCAGCGATGATCTCGTTGAGCGCGCTGGATTCGAGATCGCGATAAAGGGCGAACGGAATGGCATCGGTGGCGGGCGGGTTCAGGGTTTGGATCATGGAAGGATTGAGGGCCCATGCCAGGATTGGCTGCTTGGAATGCCAGACCGACCTGGTTTTGCTAAACCAGAATTCGCCCCTGGCCCGGTAAAAAAAGCAGAGCCGTTGATCTGTCCCTGGATTGCCCTGCGCACGTATTATATGCCGATGGAGTGCCCCGGGGTAAGGACGTTTGCCGCTCTCCCTGACGACGCCGTTCCCATCATAATTTGATTACAGGTCTCGGAGTGCAGTCCCACAAGCGGCTGGCTCAGGACCACGGAGTGGAGATCGATGGGCGCCGTCCTGATCGTTGATGATAGCGCAGCCGATCGCGCGCTGTTCCGCACGATCTTGAGCCGGGCTGGCTACACGGTCCATGAGGTCGCGCGCGGGGGCGAGGTGGTCGCGAAAGCGCGGGAAGTGCGGCCTAATATCATCATTCTCGACGTCAACTTGCCGGATCAGAACGGGTTTGAGGTTTGCCGGGCGATCCGGGCGGATCGCGAGCTCGCGGGGCTGCCGGTTTTGATGCTCACGGTCCGGCACGACGATTCGGATGTGCTGAAGGGGCTCGAGGCGGGCGCGGACGATTATGTGGCCAAGGACTCCGCGCCGTTGATCGTGATCGGCCGGGTCGGACGTCTGATCCAGTTTCGCCAGATGTCCAGCCTGGCGATGCTGAACCAGCAGCTTGTGCAGGTTGGTCGTCTCATGGCTGGGATCGTGCATGAGATCCGAGGGCCTCTGTCGGTGATTCGGGGGAGCGCGGAGCTGCTGCGCGTGAAGCTGGCGAGCGACCCGGACAACGCACCCTGGGTCGAGTCGATCCTGCGGAATTCGCAAATTCTGCAAGTGCGGCTCGATCACCTGATGGCGGCGGTGCGTGAGGGTTCGACGGAGTTCAAGATCGTCGACCTGAACGCCTTGATCGCCGAGACCGCTGAACTTTTTCTCCGCGGTCTCTCGCCGGGTGAGCGGGTGATCGAGGTGGCAACCACGCTTGATCCCGGCCAGCCCCGCGCGCGGTGCGACGCCGGCCGGTTGATGCAGGTGTTGCTCAACTTGCTTAATAACGCGCGTCAGGCGATCATGGGAGTATCCAGGTCGGGGCGTATCGAGGTGATCACCCGGCTGAGGGATGTCGCGGGCGGCCGCGAGGTGGTGATCGAGATTGTCGACGACGGGCCCGGAATACCGCCGGAGTTTCTCGAGCGGATCTTCGAGCCGTTTTTCACGACTCGGGGCGAGGGGACCGGTTACGGTCTTTATCTTGCATCCGAGATTGTCCAGGAGCAGGGAGGGCGTCTCTGCGCCCGCAACAACGCCGGCCGAGGTGCGACGTTTGAGATTGTGCTGGCGGCGGCGGAAGCGGGCGTGGCCGGGCAGGGTTAGCGCTTTGCCGCGGCGGCAAGGATGGTGCAGGCGCATTCGAGAGCACGTCGTCCCGTGGTGATTCTGCGCGAGAGGTGCCCGCCATGCCCGACGAGTCACCCGGCGGAAGACGCAGGTTGAGCCTGAGGAACGCTGCGCTTCTGGCGGGGCTGGGCTGGCTTTTGGTGATTGCGTTCGCGATCGCGAACATGCCGCGATCGGCGGGGATGCTGGCGGCGGCGGGCGCAGCGCTCGTCTTTGGGGCGACGTATTTTGCGATCCGTTACAGCGAGCGAAGCTCGTGGGGCAATCCGGTGAACGAACTGGTGCAGGCGATTCGGAGTTCGATCGCCGACGCGAGCGCCCCTTCGCTGGAAACGCCCGTGCCCGCGCTGGAGGAGCTGACGCGCGAGGTCGCGGTGCTGGTGCGTTTGCTGCGCGCGGCCAGCGGCGCGGGCGGGCGCAACCGCCGGTCGCCGCGCAGCTCCGAGGATCGCCCCTTCGACCCAGGCGCGTCGCTCACCCATAGCGGCCTCTTTGACGCGCCCCTGCGCACCGACGATCAAAACGCCGATCCCGCACTCTCCGGCGACTATTCCACCACCGACATGGTCAACCGGCTCGACCCGGTCCATTTCCGTTGGATCGAGTCATCCACAGCCGAACAAATCTTTCTCGGCTACGATGTCAGCGAGCTCCGGAAAAAGTCCTTCCTCGAATTGCTCCATCACGACGACCGGCCCCGTGCCCGCGAGATGTTCTCACACGCGCTCGCCCGCGGTGAAGCGCTCGGGCTCGTTGTACGGATGCGAACCGCGACCGGGCGAACATTCGCCGTTGAGGTCAACGTCGGCGCGCGGTACGGGCGCGACCACGCCATCTCCCATCTGCGCTGCCACCTGACCGACGTGACCGAAAAGGTCCGCGCCGATCGGCAGCTCAAGGTACGCACCCGCGAGCTCATTCAGGTCAACGAGCAGCTTAGACGCATCAACCGCGAGCTCGAGGAACTCAAGGACCGCTATACCGACCTCTACGAAAACGCACCCGCCATGTACTTCACGCTCGACGCCTCCCGCAGGGTTGTCGAGTGCAACCAGACCTTGCTTGCCACGCTCGGGCGCTCTCGCGAACAAACCGTGGCCAGGCCCTTCGAGTCCATGGTCTCGCACACCGCCCGCAAGGCGTTTCTCAAGCGCTTCGAGCAGCTTCTCCAGACGGGGTCGCTCGAAGACGAGACGCGCTGGCTGAAGCTCTCTGGCGAGGTAATCGACGTCTTCATGGCGGGAAAGACGGTGCGGAGCGGCAAAGATCCGACCATCCAGGCGCGGTTCGTGGCCCAGGACGTCACTACCCGGCGGCAGCTTGAAGCCGAGCTCCATGAGAAGAACGAGCGGCTGGCGCTCGCCAACGAGGAACTTTCGGCCAAGAACCGAGAGCTGGATGAATTCGTCCATGTGGTCTCGCACGATCTCCAGGAGCCGTTGCGCACGTTGACGTCGTTTTCGGATATTGTTCGAAGGGATTTCGGTGATCGCCTCGAGGGAGAGGGACGCGAATACCTTTCGTATATCATGGATGCCTCGCGCAGGATGCGGGAGATGATCCACGGCATGCTCACGCTCTCGCGGGCGGGGCGGGTGATTGGGGATTTCACGGCGGTTGATCTGTCTGAGCTGGTGGGGGTGGTTTCCACCGATTTGCGCGAGCTCTTTCGCAGCCGAGGGGCCGAGCTATTCATCAAGGGGGAGCTGCCGGTGGTCTGGGGGGATCGTGGGCGCCTGGGCCATCTTCTGGTCAACCTGATCTCGAATGGGATCAAGTTCAACAAGAATCCGCGACCTAGAATTGAGATTGGACCGCTCCCGGTCGATCGGCTGGGTTCGACGGATGGCGAGACGATCATCAGTGCGGAGGAGCGAGCGGGTTTTTACGTCAAGGATGACGGAATTGGGATTGAATCGCAGTTCCACGAAGCGATTTTTCAACTGTTTCGGCGTCTTCATACCCAGGAAGAATTCGAGGGCACGGGGGCGGGACTTGCCATCTGCGGTAAAATAGTCCAAGCGCATGGGGGGCGTATCTGGGTAGAGAGCGCTCCCGGACGTGGTTCGACGTTTTTTGTGCGCCTGCGTCGCCCGGGATTGCAGGCCTCGGTCATCGCCGCAAGGGATGACTCCATTGAGTCTCCGTCCACGGAGACGGCGGCTGCCCAGATGTCGACCGATGAATTCAACGCGCTCTGAGTTCCATATCTTGCTGGTTGAGGATAGTCGCGCGGATGCGAAGATCATCGAGCGCGCGCTGAAGGAAGGCAATGTCGACCACCGGCTGACGGTGATTCCCGACGGCCGCCAGGCGCTTGAGTATCTGTTCGCCGCGCGCGATGACGTCCGCGCTGCGGATCTCGAGCCTGACCTGATTCTGCTCGACCTGAACCTGCCGGGGATCGACGGCTGCCAGGTGCTCACGCAAATCAAGCGCGACCCGTTCTTGCGGATGATTCCGGTGGTGATTCTCACGACCTCGAACCGTGAGGAAGACATTGTCTCGACCTACATGGCCGGGGCGAATACGTACATTCCCAAGCCGACGGAATATCCGAGTTATCGTGAGCTGGTGTCAATCTTACGAGGTTACTGGATCGACACAGCGCTCAAGGTTCCGCGACCGTTGCGGCGGCCTGGCGGCGCGGACGCACCCTGAACGAATCTAACGGACGGCCGGTCGGTCGGTGGAGATGGGGTGCGTTTTGTGGTGGAAATCGCCCGCGAGAAGCTGCATCCCCTGGGCGATGGAAATCGCGGGGCGATAGCCGAGATCGCGCTCGGCTGCTTCGTTATTAAACCAGTGTGAAGTGGAAAGTTGGCGCACCAGGAAGCGAGTGAGCGGAGGTTCTTCGTCGCGCCTGGTGACGTGATAGGCCAGCTCGACGAGCCCGGCGGCGGCAAGCGCAAGCGGCCTTGCGACCGACCTGCTCACAGGCGGCAGGTGGGCGATCGCGAGAAACTGGTTGACCATATCCCAGAGCCGGATCGTCTCGCGCTGGGTGATGAAGTAGACTCGGCCGGCGACTTTCGAGCCTGGCTCGAGCCGGGTGATCGCGCTCAGATGCGCGTCGACGGCGTTCTCGATGTAGACAGGGTCGATGAGCGGATCGCGGGCGCCTATCTTGACCAGCCGGCCCTTTTGCGCGCGGGCCACGATCCGCGGAAACAGGTTATTATCGCCCGGCCCCCAGACCAGATGCGGTCTGAGTGAAAGGGTGGCGAGATCCCGCCCATTCGCGGCCAGGATCATTTGCTCGGCCTGGGCTTTCGTTCTGGGATAGGCCGCCTCGAACTGGCGGCAGTAGGGTGTGGATTCATCGACCCCTTCGAGCTCCCGGCCGTTGAAGACGACGCTTGGCGAGCTTGTGTACACAAGCTTGCGCACGTGGAATCGTTCCGCCTGTTCGAGCAGGACTCGCGTTCCCTCCACATTCGTGCGCTGATATTCGTCGAGAGGGCCCCAGATGCCGGCCTTGGCGGCGGCGTGAAACACGGCGTCGCAGCCCTCGATTGCGCGCGCGACGGCGGCCGAGTCGGCGATATTGCCCTGGACCTGCTCGACGCCGAGCTCGTCGAGTCGGGGATAATGCCTGCGCGAGAGTCCGCGCACGCGTATGCCAAGCCTGCGCAGGCGGGCGGCGATTGCCGTGCCCAGGAAGCCACCCGCGCCCGTGATCAGGACCTGACTTGGCTGGGATTCATGGACCATTGGCAAGTAACCTCGAAGCCCAGGTCGCGAGTTTTTCGCGGTGAATTTTGGAGTTATGTCGTACATCGACGGGGAACGCCGCGCGAAAGAGGACGCGCTCGACGTGCCTTGCCTGGGGATGTTCGCGTGCCAGGTTGAGGAGCTCGCTTGCGACTCGCGCGCGTTCCCTGCGCCCGAGCCGTCGCACAGGTTCGATCCAGATCACGGGCACGACCACGCCGCGTGCAGGCCGGGCCCCGACGAGCGCGGATCGCGCGACTTCAGGATGCGTGTTGAACACGCCCTCGCACGCCAGGGTGTACAGAGTCAGGTCGCCCAGCACCACGCGCTGCGATTTCCGCCCTAGAAACCAGATGCGGCCCTGATCGTCGAGCCGGCCCAGGTCTCCCATTCTGTGCCAGACACGCCCGGACGCGTCGACCATCTTCGCGAGCCGAGTCGCTTCTGGGCGATTGTCGTAGGTGTGGGTCACCACCTTGCCCGCGACCGCGATCTCGCCAGTTTCGCCGGTGGGAAGGCGGAGGTCGTCGCTCATGCGTTCGATCGCGTCGTCGCGTGTGGGGATGATGGCGACCTCGATCCCGGGGGCCGGCTTGCCCACGCAAACGCCGAGCCCCTGATCGGTGGCCTTGCGCGTCTCGCCCAGAATCACGCCGCTTGCGATCGAGGCGACGGGGAGCGACTCGGTCGCGCCATAGGGCGTATGGATCTGGGCCGGCGGGTCGAGCCTGGGTGCGAGCCGTTCGAGTGTTTTCGGCGACGCGGGCGCTCCCGCGGAGACCACGCGCTTGAGCGTGGGGAAGCGTACGTTGGCGTCCTCTGCGCCTTCTACCAGGCGGCGGAGCAGGGCGGGCGAACCAAAGAGATTGGTCGCGCGGTAATCGGCCAGGGGCTCGAGGATCCGCTTCGGGTCGACGCGCCCTGGGCGAGTGGGATCCATCCGGGGCACCACGGCGGTCATCCCGAGCGCAGGGGCATAAAGCGCGAAGAGCGGGAACGTGCAGAGATCGATCTCGTTCGGCTCGATCTCGTAGAGGGCGCGGAATGCCTCAAGCTGGGCCTGAAAGATCGCGTGAGTGTAGCAAACGCCCTTGGGCGGTCCGGTGCTTCCGCTCGTGAAGAGCACTGCGGCGAGCGCGCTCGGATCGGGTTCGACCATTGGCTGGCCGTGAGTCCCGGCGGCGCGGATTGCGTCGAGAGTTCCATGGTTGATGCCGAGCAGGGGCAATCCGCCCGGTCCGGCGAGAATGCGTCTTGTGATCGTGGCGCGGCCAAACCCCAGCAGGCGCTGAGCGAAAAGCGCCTTGCGGACGCCGATCATGGCGGCGGGGGCGGATTCACGGCATCCCTGGACGATCGCGCGGGGACCAATGCCAGGATCGATCACGATCGGCACCACGCCGGCCTTGAAGACGGCGAACACGAGCGAGAAGAAATCGAGCCCGGGCGGCACCATGAGCAGCACGCGTGTGCCAGGCGTGATCCCCTTCGCCAGCAAGCCCGCGGCGATCCGATCGCTATCGCGATCAAGCTCCGCGTAGGTCAGCCGGGTGTCGATCGGCCGGCCGGAGGCGTCTCGACCGTGCGATACGATAAGCGCAACGCGCTCAGGCGCGTGCGCGGCGGCCTCCTTGAGCCGGCTGGCGATGTTGGCGTTTCGGGAATCCAGCTCGCCTTGAATCATGAGCCAGACTCCAGGGCCGTTTGAGTCTCGGTGAGAAACTGGCGGACGCGGGCCGAGACAGCGTCGGTTTCGTCCTCGAACAGATAATGCCCCGCGCGTTCGAAGCGAGCGACCTGGGCGAGTGGGAAGCGCCTGGTCCACTCCTCGAGAAAGATGCGATCGAAGACAAAGTCGCGCAGGCCCCATGCGAGCAGCATGGGAGTGTTGCGAAAGACGTCGAGCCGGCTCTCGAGCCAGGAGACAAAGCGATAGGAACGATCAGTCTCAACAAGCGGGATATCCTGCACAAAGCGCAGGACAGCGATGCGGTTTTCCCACGAATCGTAGGGTGCGATGTAGGCCCTGCGCACGTCCGCCGGCATCCTGTGCGCGGTGCAGCCGATCCAGGCGGTGCCAATGGCGAACGCGTTCAATCTGCGCACCAGGTAGGCGCTGAAGGGCCAATCGCGGCAGACAGCGATGGTGCGCGGCATGCGCTTGGCGGCGGGCTTGTGAAACGCGGCGGTGTTGCTGAGCACGAGCCGGGCGATGCGCTCTGGCCGCCGCGCTGCCGCGCCCATCGCGATCATGCCGCCCCAGTCGTGGCCCACCAGGGTCACGCCCCGATCGAGCCCAAGCGCATCGAGCAAGGCTTCCAGATCATCGACCCTGCGCTCGAGGGTGTACTCGTAGCGATCGTCCCCTGGCTTGTCGGAAAGTCCACAGCCGATATGGTCGAGCGCGACCACCCGATAGGCGTCGCGGAGCGAGTCGATCAGGCCACGAAACAGGATCGACCAGGACGGATTGCCGTGGACCATGACCACGGGCGGGCCCGAGCCTTCGTCGATGTAATGCAGGCCGATGCCGCCGCGATCGAAGGTGCGCCCGGGGTGCGCCTGTAGAAATCGGTCGAGCGCCTGGCTCTTTGTACCAGTGGTGCCTACCATTCCAGCCCCAGCATCATGCAATTGAGCCCGCTGCCGATGCCCAGGAAGGCCACGCGATCGCCGGCCTGGACCAGGCCGCGCTCGTTGGCGATGGCCGCGGTCACGGGGAGTGCGGCGGTGCCCATGTTGCCCAGGTGGCTGAAGCTGGAGAAATCCTTCGCGGGTGGAATCTCAAGCGCTTTCAAGATGGCGTCTCGGTGCGAGCGGCCGACCTGGTGGCAAAAGACGCGTGCGACCGACTCAGGAGCCCAGTCGAGGGCCTGAGTGAATCCGCGCCAGGTTTCGATGCCAAGCGCAACGCCGTGTGTGAGTACCGAGGGCGCGTCGGTGCTGGTGTACTGTGCGTAGAGCTTCAGGTCGGACGACATGTCGGGTGTGATGCCCCAGCGGCAGAGGTTGTGATGTTCCGGCCTGGCGCGGACAGCGCCTCCGACGAGCTTGTGCCCGCGCCCGGAGCCCAGCGAACCGTCGCTGAGCACAACCGCCGCCGCACCCGAGCCGCCCGTGAACGTGGCCAGCGATCGGCGGAAGAGATCGATGTCGGCATCCCGGTTCAGCGCGCTTATGGTGATCTGGTTAATCTCGCGCGCTGTCTCGCAAGTGACGACCAATCCCGCGCGGATCTGGCCAAGCTCGATGCGATTGGCGATGTCGATCATGGCGGTCAGGACGCCCAGGCATGCGTTGCTGACGTCGTGAACCGAAGCCGCTGGCCCAACTCCGAGCGCATCAGCCACCCGGCATGCGGTCGCAGGCTCGAAATACTCACGGCAGACGCCGGCGTGAATGACTGCCCCAAGATCACGCCCGGCGATTCCCGCCTCCTCGAGCGCTCGACGCCCGGCGGCGATGCCGCCATCGGAAATGCGATATCCCTCCGGCCACCACCTGCGTTCAGCGATTCCGGTTAACGCTTCAAGCTGGCCAGCCGGCAACCGCAGCGCCTCGAGCGCAGGGGCAAGCATGCGCTCGATCTCGCTCGACGCCACCACAACGGGAGCGAGCTCGTAACCAATCGCATCAACCTGGACGTTGCGATACCTCATGACGGCGAAAGCGATCCTTATTCCATTCAGGCAGGCCCGAGCGTGAAATTCTTCATCTGGTAAATCACGAGCCCGTCCACTGATAAAAGCCCATCGGCCGCGAGCCTGCCCGTGCGCTCGTCGCGGTCGAGCACCACGGCCTCTACCTGGACACGGCGGTTGCCAGGCACGATCTGGCCGCGATACGTCCAGGCGTGTGTCTGCCCCGGCAACGGCCCAATCGCACCTTGAGCATCGCCAAACCACTGCCCGGCCGCAATCCGAAGCGCCTGGAGCATCGACTCAAGCCCAAGCGATCCCGGCCAGACCGGGTCGTCCTTGAAGTGGGCCTGGAAGAACCATGCATCCGGATCGACCACGCCCGAGGCCACCACCAGCCCCAGCCCGCGCGGGCCGCCATGGTCCGCAAGCAGGTCGATGCGATCGATCATGCGCCAGCGCCAATCGGGAAAGTCGAGGGCATCCAGGTTGCCGATGCGCCTGGACGCCGCGCGCTCGGCTGCCGGCGGTTCATAATGCGATGCGCCCCGGATGCCGGCCTGATCTTCAAGCGCGCGGGGATGGAAGAAGCCGAATTCGGTCGTGCCGTCGTAAACAAGCCCGAGTCCGTCGGACACGGAGAATTCGTACTGCAGCAGAATCATCCCCGCGGTCTTGCTGATCCGCGTGACGCCCACCCGCGAGCGGAGCGTGCCTGAGCCGCGCGTCACCAGGCGGTGAATCGTGGCCGATCCGCCCAGGTTGCGAAACTTGAGCGGCTCAGCGCTTTGGAGCGCGGAGCCCATGTATGCCGCGGTCCAGCCGCAGGCTTGCAACGGCGCTTCGAGCAACACCGCGAACGGCAGCACGTCACGCTTGTTGGCCGCGAAATACCAGGCGCTGGGTGGGATGTCGTATTCCGCCTCGGCCGCGGTGCCCACGGCGAGCGTTAACGGATTGCCAGTTACTCGCGTGATTCTATGTAAATATTGATAAGGCGGACCGGGAAGCCGGGCGACGAAACGGCCGGAGTCGAACGGTTGATAGGGAGCGCCGAAGGCGTCGCTCGGCCGCCCGATGGCGAAGGCCAGGATCCGCTCGTGATCGTGGGCTGCGCCCCGCGCGGGGCGGATCGGCTCGGGCAGGTCAAAGGGATCTGGCCCGTGCGTGGGCGTGGCGGCAGCCGTCTGGCCAGACGCCGTTCCATGCCGGGCGTGCAACCAGATTGCGTTCATCGCTTCCTCGCTTGAGCCCGCCAGCGTCAGGCCCATGTCGACCACCTCGACGATCGGCTTGCCGTCGGCGAGGATGAGCGCATCGGCCACGGCATAGGGCTCAGGCGTGTAACCGATCTCCTTGATGGTGACGTGGTAGGCCACTTTTTGCGTGGACTCGATCACCTGGCCGCGGCAGAGCAGGCGGTTCGGCAGGCCGAGCAGCGGCTGGACCGTGACGCTTCCGGACTCGCCCGCCCAGCCAAGCCGAGTGAGCAAGATACGGAACGCGTGCAGGCAGCACTCGTACATAAGAGTGCCAGGCATCACGCGGTCATCGACGAAGTGGCAGGTCATGTACCAGTCGTCGGGGCCAACGTCGCTCTCGGTGGCGATGAAGCCCAGTCCGTGTGCGCCGCCGGTGGGGTCGAGCTGGGGCACGCGATGGATGAGCCGCATCCGCTCGCCGGGGATCGCAAGTGATCGAGCCTGAGGCAGTTGATCAAAGGGTGCTCCGAAGGCGTGACCGAGGTCGCCCGAGCGGATCGCGTCGACCGCGGCAGCGTCAAGCGCGCAGGGTGAGAGCGGCACTGGGGGCTTGTAAGGCGAAGCGGCAGGACGCGCACGCCGGCGGATCTCGAGCTTGCGGGGTACGATGCCTCGTCCCGCGGCGAGCTCGGCCTCGGTAAAGAACCCCGCACAACCGTCGCGCATCGAAAGCAAGGGCTCGCCCGCGATCGTGGCATCAAACTGAAAGCGGAACAGGATCGTCTTGCCCTGGCGGAAAAACTGAGTGATCCGGATGTCGTACCGCACCGTTTCGCCCGGCGTGGGCAGGCCGCGGTAGAAGGTCACCGTGGCGTCGAGCAAGCGGTAGACCGCGAGCCCGCGAGTCCGCTCGTCAATGCCCAGATAGCCCGAGAGCATGAGGTCGGCCTGGCCAGCCTCGATCGAGATGCACGCTGGCGCATGGCCTTGATCGAGATACCACGCGTCTAGGTGGACGTCGTGCTCGGTGACGATTCGGCCGCTGCCGAGCGAGCCTGGAGCCCCTTCGATTTCAAGCACGCGATCGACCAGCATGAGCGGCTGGTCGGGCAAGCGCACGCGGGTGGGATGCGCATCGACGGGTGCGAAATCCGGGCCGAAGACGCGTGCAATTGAACCAACAGCGAACTCCAGGCACTGCGCACGATCGAGCAAGCAGGGGGTAGTCGGCGCGAGTTCCGCGGCGATGGGAGCGCCTGATTCCGGAGCTGCCACGACATCATTCGCAGCCGCGAGTGGCAGGCTCATGCCGAGTCGCTGGGCCAGCCTGGCCTGGCGCTCGACGAGCGAGGTCATGCCCTGGCTCAGCCGTAGATAGGCGGCGTGGGCCTCGCTCACCGCGGCCTGGGTGCGCACGAACTGCGCCAGCAGGTCCTCGCGCGGAGGCTGCGTTTTGGGCGCGTTCGAAGCGCTTGCGGGGGTGGGTTCGGCGGGCACGGAGATGGGCGCGGGGGGGATCATGAAGGCCGTCCCGCGCACAGGGATGTGAACCGCGTTCCGCGCGGGTTCGCGAGTCGCGGCGGGAGTGAAAGGCATCGGTTCAAGCCGGCTACGATCAAGCGAAACTCCCCGGGCCAAAAGCCCATCCAGCACCCGATCGAGCGCGCGTGAAGCCGACTCCCGCGCGGAACACACGCTCGCCGCGAAATGATCTCGCCCCGCGAGGACGCGCTTGATGAGCCGGGTGCAGGAATCGCCCGGGCCAAGCTCGACGAAGATTCGCACTCCGTCGCGATAGGCTGCTTCCACCACGCGCGGGAAGTCGATGAGCCCCGCCGCCTGCGCAGCAAGCGCATCGGCCGCACTGGCGCGATCGAGTACATAGGACCGACCCCGGACGCCGCTATAAAAGGTTACGCCGGCGGGTGCCTGCGTTTCGTAGTCATGGATCGCGCGGTATTCGGTTTCAACCTCGCGGCCAATGGGGCAGTGGATGGTGCCCACGCAATCGAGCGGATGATAGGGTCTGGCGAGCGCGCGTACGAGCTGCTCGACGTCACGCCGCATGCCGCCGATCACGGTCTCGTCGGCTGCGTTTTTGATCAGGGGGTAAACATGGAGCGAGCCAGCGGCGGCTTGCATCACATCGAGCGGCGCGGCGAGGATGCCCGCGGCCCAGTCGACGGTTTGGTCGTGTTGGATGCGCCAGGCTCTCCGTGCGGCGTGATACTCGCCCGCAAGCTCGGAGGCGAACAGCGGCGAGCGGCGAAAGCGGTCGAACGCCAGGTCGCGATCAGGCCAGGCGCGAAGCGCCACCAGAGCCGATGCCTCGCCCATGCTGTAGCCGATGGCGGCGCTGGGCTCGACGCCCAACCCGCGCAGAATGGTCGTTGCCAGGCAGCCGACCGCGACACTGCCCAGGATCGGCGGCCGCAGGTCGCGAAACGGGCCGGGATCTCGTCCAGACCACCAGAGCTCGGGATCAAGCTGGTCCCGCAGCCATGCCGTGTGCGTTTCTTCTTCACGCAGCGCCCAGGGAGCGATCGCGGCGAGTTCGCGGCCCATCCCCGCGAACTGGTTGCCAAGCCCGGGGTAAACAAACGCGATCCGCGCAGCGGTCGGCGGCGATGCCTTGCGGGTTCGTTCGCCCAGGCTCGCTTGCGCCCGGAGATGTTCCTCGAGCGTGATGCTCGATCGGTCGCCCCCCAGGCTCACTGCCCGCACACGCCCTCGCCGCGGACCTTCCGCCCGATTCACCAGCCAGGGGAGCGCGGGCGATGCCGGCAGTTCCCGCCGATCAAGCGCGCAGACAACGCGATACGCCGCGAGCAGCCCCGCGCTTGCTCCTGACCGCCCAAGCTCACGCTCGATCGATCGCCCCGCGGGTGCATCGCCTGCGCCGATCTGCTCGAGCGCATCACAGACACGGTTTTGTGAGGAATTCTCGTTCAGCACGGCCAGGATGCGCGTGCCTGATCGCTCGGCATCCGACAGCCGCTTGAGCACCAGGCAGACTCCCGCATCGCATGCGATCGAGCGCGCGTGAGGGTCGATCGTCCGCGCGCTTGCCGCCGCGAGCACGGTGCGGGGGTCGCCGGCAAAATCCACTGCGCCCACCACGGCTGTATCGAGCTCGCCCAGGCGCAGCCATTCCGCGGCGGTTGCAAGTGCGTGCAGGCCGGACGTCTCGTCGCTTGAGAACGTGAAGCTTGGCCCGCCTGCGCGGATCTCGCGTGCAATCCGGCTGGCCACGAGCCCGCCGAGCGAGCCCATGGTGCGATCGGCTGTGAGCGCTGGCCCGGCAGCGTCGGCAAGCGCGGCGATCCAGGCTGCTTGGTCACGCGCGGGTATCGGCGTGGCGAGGCGGGAGGATCGCACACGCCCGGCCATCGACCAGCGGAGGTGGTAATTCGTGGCGCACAGGTCGAGCCCGATACCCACGAGCACGCCAGTGCGTTCCTCGGCGCGAGGCGCGAGCGCCGCCTGCTCGAGCGCATCTGATGCCAGCATGAGCATAAGCGCCTGCTGCGGCAGCATGGCCTCGAGCTCGCGTGGCGGAATGCGGAATCGGTCGCGCGCCACCGCGAGCGCATCAAGATAAAGCCCTCGCCGTTGCTCTGGATCGAGCCCGAACCGGGCGAGCCAGTTCTCTTGCTCGAGCCCCCACCAGTTCGCGGGCGGTGCGGTGGGAGCTTGTGCGAGGTCGAGCAGCACCCGCGCGAGCTCCGCGCCGCGCAGCGGCCCAACCTGCGCCTCCGCGGCCACGATGGCAATCGGCTCACGGGCCGAAAGCACCGAGGCACGCGAAGCTGCCCGTGCAGGAGCAATTTCAGGCAGCCATTCCTCGAGCAGCAGATGCGCGTTGATGCCGCCGAAGCCGAAGCCAGAGACCGCGGCTCTGCGTGGCTCACCCGGACGCCTGCGTGCCCAGGGTCGAGGCGCATTGAGAATCTCGAA
>DAIDHX010000243.1 GCA_027451885.1 Planctomycetales bacterium | reverse complement strand
CAGCAAGGGGAGCGTGGCGTCGTTGTCCACGTCCAGGCGGCCCTGCTGCTGCGCCAGCGGACCACAATGACCATGATCGGTATATTCACAAAAGCAAAGGTCGGTCATGACGACCAGGTTGGGCGCAGCCTGCTTGATGGCTGGAATCGCGCGCTGAATCACCCCGGACTCGGCCCACGACGAGCTGCCGATGGCGTCCTTCTGATCGGGGATGCCGAAGAGGATCACGGCGGGGATGCCAAGCTCGGAAACCTCGCGAACCACGGGTGCGAGGTTCTCGACCGAGAGCTGAAACTGCCCCGGCATCGAGGCGATCTCCGCCCGCACGCCCTGGCCGTGATGCACGAAGATCGGATAAATGAAGTCGGCGGGATCGAGCACGGTCTCGCGCACGAGCGCCCGCAATCCCAGGAGCGCGCGCAGCCTGCGCGGGCGTTGGACAGGCAACCCTGCGCGGGGCTCCCGCGGTAAAGGAGTCGTCACGGCGGTTCTCCGGGGCGAGCGCCCAGGCAAGCGCAGGGGTCGCCCTGCGCTTGCCTGGAGCCTGGGCCTTAACGCGACCGCTTGGGATGGTGATGATGCGGTTGCGAGTTCTGGGGAAACACGCGGACCTCGTTCCCATTCGCGTCGAAACACGCGATCTGGAGATACTCGGCGGTCGCGTCTTCCTTGAACAGAATCTGGATCGAGAGCGACCCGTCGGACTCGATGCGGGCGAGCTCGATGCGCTTTTTGTTGCTGAGATACGAGGCCACGCCTGGGCTCACCGTGACGACCACGCGCTTGACCTCCTCGCGATGGGCGACCAGTGCAAGCAGGCGCATCACGTCGATGGCCATGCTCTCAGGCGTCTTGGCCACGCCTGCGCCGCCGCAGTTCGGGCAGTCCTCGTAAACCGAACGCTTGAGCGACGGGCGAATGCGCTGGCGCGTCATCTCGATCAAGCCGAACGCGCTCATGTGCAGGATCTTGGTCCGCGCCCGGTCGCGCTTGACCGCCTCCCGGAGCGCACGCTCGACGCCGCGGCGATGCTTCTCCTCGCGCATGTCGATGAAGTCGTTGACAATCACCCCGCCCAGGTCGCGGAGCCGGAGCTGCCGCGCAATCGCCCGCGCGGCACGCAGGTTCATCTCGTAAGCCGTACGCTCGGCGTCGTCCTCGACCCGGAAGTTGCCCGAGTTCACGTCGATGGCCACGAGCGCCTCGGTCTGATCGATGACGATCGAGCCCCCTTCAGGCAACGGCACATGCCTGCGCTGAATCTTGGCGATCTCGTCCTCAATGCCGTACTTGTGGAAGAGCGGCACCTTGTCCTCGTACAGCTTGAGCCGGTTGACATACCGCGGCATCACAATACGCAGAAAGTCCTGCGCCCGCTCGAAGGCGGCCGGCTCATCAATCCAGATCGTGTCGATCTCGGAATTGAAGATGTCTCGAATTGTACGAATGATCATGTCCGATTCTTGATAGATCGGCGCGGGGGCCTTGGTCTTCTTGATCCGCTTGAGGATGACCTTCCAGAGCCGGAGCAGGTAGGCGAGATCGCGTGCCAGCTCGCGCTTGGAGCGTTCAAGCCCCGCGGTGCGGACGATGAAGCCCAGCCCCTTGGGGGGGTTGAGCTCGAGCAGCACCTGGCGGAGCTTCTTGCGCTGGGCTTCGTCGACGATTTTGCGGGAGACGCCCACGCGGTTGAGCCCGGGCATGAGCACGAGATACCGTCCTGGGATGCTGATGTAGGTCGAGAGCGTGGGCCCCTTGGCGCCGATGCTCTCCTTGATGACCTGGACCAGGACCTCGTCGCCGCGGCGGAAGATTTCCTGGATGGGGGGTTTGGCGACGCCGCGCCCGCGCCCGGAGCGGCCGCGCCCGTCCTCGCCGCGTGCGGTGGTCTCGGGCCCGCCGCGCATGCCCATTTCGCGCTCGAGCTCCTCGATTTCCTCGATCTCACGCTTGATTTCGAGCTCCAGCTCCTCGTCGATTTCCTCATCGATGTCGGGGGCGGGGGCTTCGATCTCGTGCGGGTCGTAGGAATCGATGTCGGAATCGACGTCGATCGGCTCGAGCTCGTGGACGTCGTAGTCGATGGCCGTTTCGTCCTCGTCGTCGCGAGCCCGCACGGGCTTGATGCGTTCCCTGCGTTCCTCGCGAACGTCGTCGCCAGCGCGACTGCGCGTTTCCGGCTCGCCTCGGCGCCCGCGTCTGCGGCGACGGCGGCGGCTGTCAATGCGCCCGGCCTCGCCCGGAACCGACGATTCTTCCTCGGCCGGGGTCAACCGGCGAGGTTCGAGCAGGTCGGCTTCCTCGTGTCCCCAGCCGCTGTCCGTCTCGGCGACCTCGCCGCCAAACGAATCGCCCGTCCGCAACCGCTCGCGCCGGGGCACGTAACCCGGCTCTCCCGCTCGGGCGTGCATTGAGCCCCGCTCCTGGGTCGGCTCAACGGGTTCCGCGCCACGCCGCCGCTCTTCGCGTGGCCTGCGCTCTGGCCTGCCCCTGCGCTCGCGCTCGCGCGGCGGTTCGGACGCGGCCGGCTCGCGGCTCGGGCGTTCTTCCCACTCGCCCAGTTCCCGCGCGGGCTCGACGCGATCGTACTCGCCCCGATAGGGCTCAGGCCGGGTCGGCTCAGGCCGAGCCGGCTCGACCCGGGTTCCCTCGTCGCCGCGAGAGCGGATCGCCGCGCGGCCGCCCGGCCTGCTGCGAGGCGGCGGCTCAGACGCGTAACGAGACTCGTCGCTCGGTTCCTCGAACGCCTCACACACAGGCTGCGCGGGCCGATCATGGACCGGATGCGCGGGCCGCTCATGGACCGGATGCGCAGGCCGCTCCGGTGCGCGCGGTTCTGGTTCCCGCTCGCGAGCCGCGGGTGCGGACGATCGCGGCTCACCGCCGCGGCCACGGCCACGGCCCCGCCTGGGCTCGCGGGGATAGAACGACTCGATCCCAAACTCGCGCGCAGGCTCGGGAGTTTCGCCAGCCTCTTCCTCGGCCGGCAGGGCTGGCTCCGCGGTCCGTTCCTCAAACAGAGAAGGCTCGCGACCGCGATCACCGCGGCCCCGGTGAGTGCGGCTGGGGGGCAAGTCGGGATCGAAGAGCTCATCGAATGCGGAACGATCGCTTCGCCTGGGCTCGACCGGCTCGGGTTCTGGCCGCGAACGCTCGAACGAAACCCATGCCGGTTCGCCTGGGTGCAGGATCGGCTCCTCGGGATGCGTGGCAGGTTCGGTGGGCTCCGCCAGGCTCGAGGAGGGCTCGGCAGGGGCTTCGCGCGCCGGTTCCGCTTCCACGGGGTAGGGGGTGTAGGCGGGGCGCGTCGAACGCGGCTGCGGCTGCTCGGGAGGTGGCTCGACCAGTCCTTCGCCAAAGCGGCGGACGCCACGCTCGGAACGGTCGGGACGGCCCTTGAGCGAAAGATCCGGCCGTTCCCGTCTCCGGTCTCGGTCGCCACGGTCTGGCCCGCGGTCGCGCTCCGGCCCACGGTCGCGCTCCGGCCCACGGTCGCGCTCGCCAAAACTCGACGGGGGATCGAGGATCTCGGGGTCGAGCGGATCGATCGGCGTGGCCTTGCGGCGGGGGTCGCGGCGGGGATTACGATCCCTGCGTGGCTCGCGCCGGGGATCGATCTCCCGCGGATCACGCGGCTCCCGTGGCTCTCGCGGCTCTCGCAGCTCCCGTGCAGCGCTGGTACCGGGCGCCGCCGGCCGGTCGAAATAACGCGGCTCGACGTCCGACACGTGCAAGAAGCCGTTGCGGCCGACCGAGAAATCCACGAACGCGGCCTGGATCGCGGGCTCGAGATTGACCACGCGGCCCTTGTAAATATTCCCGGTAAAACTTTCGAGGCTCGTCCGCTCGACGTAGAGCTCCTCGAGAACGCCGTCCTCGATAATCGCGATCCGGCATTCCTCCGGCTGGAGGACGTTGATCAGCATTTCTTTCTTCATGCGGGGTAGATCCTTCCCGGTGGGCGCTCGCGGGCGCCCGCTCGCAAACGCGCTAGGTGGATTGGTTGATCAATACGACTGGTTCCGAGACTGGACTCTGAGCGGCTTCCGCACCTGGTGGGAGCGACGCGGAGGAACCAGCTCCGGTCTCGCCGCGATGGGAACGTGGGGGCAGGTTCGGGGCTTTGTGCGCGAGAACCACGTCCTCGCGTACCAGGTAAGCGCCCTGTTCGAACAGCGGGGACAGCCCGAGCGCCTGCACAACTTCCTCGGGCCGGGCGGATCCGTCCCGCGTCACTTCGAGCGTGAAGCGCAAAAGGCCGGGCTCGAGCGTGGCATCGAGCACCGCCGCGCGAAGATCGATCATCCGGGTGCGCCCCGGCCGCTGTTGCTCGAACGGCCAGGCGGCCGCGGCGAGGAACCCGGCAAGCGCGGATTGCGCCTGGGGTTCGTGAGCGGCTGCCACGGCAAGCGCATAGCGAGCGGCAATAACCGCGGGCGCGGAAGTGCCAGGGGCAAGCATCTCCGCCTCGAGCCAGACAAGCCCCTCCGGAGAATGCTGATTGAGCAGGGCCGTGAGCTCCTCTGCGCCGTGCCCTGGTTCGAGCTCGAAGTCAACGACCTCGCGCTGGCCCTCGATCCCAAGGCCCAGGGGCATCGCGAACGTGATCCTGGGGCGCGGGCTATAGCCCTGGGTGTGCGCGATCGGGATCTCCGCGCGGCGGATCAAACGCTCGAGGACTCGCATCAGGTCGTGGTGACTGATGAGCCTCAAGGGGCCGCGTTTGGCGAACCGGAGCCGGATCCGGACAGGCGCGCTCATCGGCGGAAGTTCCCGAAAAATCGCAGCGGCGTTCGCGAGATCGCCGGACCTCGCGCGGCGGGGGGAATTCGCATGAAGGTGGTGTTCTCCTGTTCGGGACCGGACCGCGAAAGCGGGCGATCGCGTGGCGAAGGGGAGCCGGCGGGAATGGAGGGGGCAAGGGATCGCTCGCGTGGACGGGCTCTTTGCCCGCGAACGGGATCGGTGCGCCTGGGTGTTCCGAGCCAGGGAGCGGCCGCCAATCACGCGCTCGGTTGAACCGGTATCTCTTCGCCGTTGTCGTCTTCGTGAAAACGCGCCGAAACCAGTTCAGCAAGCGCCTCGACGGCCTCGACCGCGTCGGGGCCTCGCGCTTCCAGATCCAGCCGCGCTCCGCATTCGGCGGCCAGACTCGTCAACTCCAGAATACTTTTCCCGTTGAATTCGTTGCCGTTGTAATGAACCCGGATCTCGGACTGATGCTTCCCAGCCAGTTCCACGAACTTCAGTGCTGGTCGCAAATGCAGCCCAAGGACGTTCTTGACCTCGACCTCACGACGGGCGACGTTCGCGTCTTGACTCATCGGCGACTCGAGCGCTTTGAACCAGGGAGCAAGGACCTGTTCCCCCGACTCTCGTTCCTCGCCGAGGGGCCAGTCGCGGCTGCGGCTCGGCCCGTCCCTTCGCCTACCCGCTGGATTCTCAGATCTGGGCTCAAGCCGCGTCTCCGTCCAGCGCCGAAATTCGCGTCGGGCCGCTGTGTTTAGGCCCCGGCCCGGCGATCCGCCGGCTCCAGCAGCACCGCAACCGCGCCCCGTTCGTTACAGTGATCCGCGATCGGCGTCGGCAAGCACCTCGAGAACCGTATCCCGCGTGCGTGCCTGCCTGAGCCGCGAAACAAACCGATCATCTTTCAAGTGCCGCGAGATATTCTCAAGCGCCCGCAGGTGATCGCCCGGCTGGTTCTGAGGCGAAACAAGCAGAAAGAAGACATCGACAGGCTCGCCGTCGAGTGCTGCAAAATCAACCCCCGACCGTGAGATCGCCACCGTCCCGATCAGCCGGCTGAGCGTGGGATGGCGGGTGTGGGGCACTGCCACGCCCTGGCCAATCCCCGTCGAACCCAGCTCCTCGCGACCCAGGATCGCCTTGACGACGCTCTCGACGTCGCCCGTGGCAAGCTTGTTCGCCAGGCACAGGCCGCCCACCATCTCGCGAATCGCTGCTTCCTTGCCAACCGCCTTCAGCTCCACCAGGATCGCTTCACCAACCACGAAATCCAAAAGCTTCATCCGCCCCTCCAACGACGGCCCGCCAGCCCGATCGCTTCTCTCGCTAGGGATCCGCTCTCGAACGACCGCCTGACCGAACGCCATCCCGGGCGCCAGTACGAATCCACAGCCGCGGAGCCAGGCCACGCCCAGCCCCGGGCGCCGGTTGCGATTACTCGGCCTCAGGCTCGCTGGCCGCGGCCGGATACGCCTCGGCCGACCGCCGCGGCGGCCCGTCGTGCGTCATCTCGCCCTTATGCTGCTGAACCTTCTCTTTATAACGCCGCAATTGCTGTTCGATCTTGTGAACGCAGAGGTCGGTCGCCGCCTCGGGCGTCGATGCCGACTCCCGGGCCACGAAGTCATGCTTGTGTTCGGCCGAAACCAGGATTTCGACCTCAAACGCATGCTTACCGTGGTCGACGGCGACCTCGATCGACATCAACCGGCCAAAATACTTGAGCAGCTTCCCGGCCTTCTCGCGGACATATGTCTGCTGCTCGTCTGTCAACTGACAATGCCGGCTTGAGATCTCGATGTGCACCCACGGCCTCCTCGGCAAACTGGCGGCCGCCGCAGTCGACGGCCTCGACTACCCTAACCTAACCCCGACCAAGGGACGGGGTCAAGGCATTCCACACCTTCCTGCACGCACGATTCCGCAGGACAAGAATGCCTTAAATCAACGACCTCGACCATCCCGGCGTGACAGCGCCTGGGTCTTTCTCGACCACGCGAGGCTACCACTCGGAGCTGGCTGCATCGTCAATCTAAGCAAAAACTTATGGCCTTAAAAGAGACAACCACGCGTCAGATGAAGTTTTCCCGCCCGTCATGCTCGCCTCGCCTGGCTCTGAATTCAAGCCGAGCGCCCCGCACACACTCATGGAACCAGGAGTCGCCAGCGTGCTTCGATCCGGCGCATCGGCTCGAACACGCGGCTGCCGATCCCCCGTGAGACCTCGTTTGCACGAGTAAACCTGGCTACACTCGTTGCTCCAGCCGAATCAAACGCCCCCCCTGGCTCTCCGAGACTCACCGCGATGATCTGGCAGCAGAACTACGACCCGCTCGGCCACTGGGTGCTTTCAACCCTTGCGGCGGGATTACCTGTTCTCGTCTTGCTCGGCCTGCTTGTGACCGAGAAAGCCGGCGTGGTCAAGGCGGCGATGTTCGGGCTCGGCACAGCGATCGCCGTGGCCTCGGCGGTATTCCACATGCGGCTGGGGCTGATTGTGGCAAGCGCGGGGGCGGGGCTGGTCTTCGCCTTTTTTCGGATCATCTGGCTGATTGGGTCGGCGGTGTTCCTCTTTGATCTGGCGGTGGAGACCGGCCAGTTCGAGATCATGAAGCGTTCGATCGCGGGCCTTTCCTCGGATCGCAGGCTGCAAGCGGTGCTCGTGGCCTTCTGCTTCGGAGCGCTTGTCGAGGGTTCCGCCGGCTTTGGCGCGCCTGTGGCCATCTCGGCCGCGTTCCTCGTGGGGCTGGGCTTTGATCCATTCAAGGCGGCTCTGCTGTGCCTGATCGCGAACACAGCGCCCGTGGCCTGGGGCGGTGTCGGCACGCCGCTGGTCACGCTTGCCAAGGTCTCCGGGCTCGACGTGCACGCGCTTTCGGCGACCTCGGGACGCATCTTGCCGTTCCTCTCGTTTCTGATCCCCTTCTGGCTCGTGCGCACCATGTGCTCCTGGCGCGAGACATTCGAGGTCGCGGTGCCGCTCACGGTGATTGGCGGCGTGTTCGCGCTCGCCCAGGGGCTGTGGTCGAATCTGGTCGGATATGAGCTCGTGGACATCGTCTCCTCGGTGGGCAGCCTGGCCGCGGGGGTGATCGTGGTCAAGCTCTGGCGCCCGCGGCAAACCTGGCGTTTCCCGGGCGAAGCGGCGGCCCAGGCGCCGGCAATCGGCACACAGGCGATCACCCCGGGCGCGATATTCAAGGCCTGGACCCCGTTCGCATTGCTGACGATCTGCGTGTTCATCTGGGGATTGCCCGCCATCAAGAGCCTCGGCACTCCTTCCCCCAAGACGCTGCTGGACGCCGTCCTGTCCTGGAAGCTCGAGGTGCCCGGGCTGCACCTTCAAATCGCGCGCGGAGAGTCAATCACAGGCCACGCCGCTCCCACGCCCGAGGATCTCGAACCGGCCGTCATGGACATCGTGCCGCTCTCCTCGACAGGCACCGCCGTCTTCGCCGCCGCGCTCCTGTCCGGGCTTGTGCTCCGCGTGCCCCCCGGGCGCATGGCAGAGCTCTTCGCCAGGACGATGAGACGCATGTTGCCCGCGTTCGCAGCAATCTTTTGCATGCTTGCGCTTGGATTCGTGACCAAGTCCGCCGGCATGGACGCCGTGCTCGGCCTGGCGTTCACCCGCGTGGGACCCACCTTTTACCCTTTCTTCGCCGCCGCGCTGGGATGGCTGGGAGTCGCGCTCACAGGCTCGGATACATCGAGCAACGTGCTCTTCGGCAACCTCCAGCGCATCACGGCGATCAAGCTCGACCTCTCGCCGGTGCTCATGGCCTCGGCAAACACCACGGGGGGCGTCATGGGCAAGATGATCGACGCCCAGTCGATCGTGGTCGCCACGGCCGCCACCGGCGAGGTCGGACACGAGGGAGACCTGCTCCGCGCTGTGCTCAAACACAGCGTGGCTCTCATGGCGCTCGTTGGGATCATCGTTTGGATCTATGCCCATGTCTTTCCGCAAGCCGTGGTGGGGCAATAGGCCCGCGCCCGGCTGGGACCAATCGTGAGCCAGGCCCGCCGCCCGATTGCCCCCCAGGGGCTCACTGCACCTGAACGTCATAGCTCAAAAAGCCGAGCAGATCCCCCTGCTTGACCCCGTGGCACTTCGCGCACTTCTGCACCACCGCCGGGACCACCGTGGCCACGCGGAGCCGGCGGCCGCCGTCCTTCGTTTGCACCACCTGTTCGAAGTAGGTCTTCCCCGCGATCATCGCCTTCGCCGCGCTCTTCTCAAAGTCGTCAACCGGCACATTGGCCTCGTTCTGCGGGCTCCCCGTGGCGTCGAGCAGCCTGGCGTCGAAGTAGTGTTTCTCCTTCGCGGCCGTGAAGATGGTCTTGGCGACCTTGGCCGCGGGGGGGCCGTCGTAGCGATTGGTGATGTCGACCACCGCGACCTTGAACAGGTCGTCGAGCATCTTCACCTGCGCCCGAGTGCGCTTGAGCGCATCGTCTTCCGCGGGCTTCTGCCCCCGCGCGGGCGCGGGAACTGCCGCGGCAAACGCCAGCCCAATCAAGCACAGGCCGGCCAGGGGAACCAGGGCGGGGAACGCCCCACGTATCGCAAACCTCATCGCTCAATACTCCTGTTCGGGGAGAGGAAATCCAGCAGGATTCGAACGCCCAACTTCCGCGATCACAACCAGCACACGCTTATGCCAGCACGCGCTTACGCCAGCACGCGCTTACACGCGTGACTCGAGAGCCTCCGGGGAGGGTGATTCGGCACGCCCGAACGACCAGCCCGTCCCCAGGCCAAAGAGAAACAGCACCAGCACGAACTCGCCCGCGGCGAAGATCGTGTCTCCAGGCACGCGCAGCCAACGCAGGGTCGACATCAGCGGCGTTTGCAGGAACTCCTGGCTCCGCGCATACCAGTAACCCTGGTTCACCGAGGCCCACGTCTGCATGAGCCCCACCGGCAGCAGGCTGAACACGCACATGGCGAACAGGCCGGCGTTCATCGCCCAGAACGCGAACCGGATCGGCCCCTCGCGCCAGACCTTCCCCGGCGTCAAGGCACGCAAGCACATGAGCATAAGACCAATTCCTAGCATGCCGTAAACGCCAAAGAGCGCAGCGTGGCCGTGCACCGGCGTGGTGTTCAGCCCCTGCATGAAATAAAGCGCGATCGGCGGGTTGATCATGAACCCAAACAGCCCCGCCCCGACCATGTTCCAGAACGCCACCGCCACGAAGAAGTAAATCGGCCAGCGGTACTGTCGCGACCAGGTTGTGGCGGCCGACATCCTGAGATCGTCAAGCGCTGCGTACGCCACGAGCACGAGCGGCACGACCTCGAGGGCGCTAAACACCGAGCCGAACGCGAGCGCGACCGTGGGCGTGCCCGAAAAATAAAGGTGATGGCAGGTGCCGATGATCCCGCCGCTGAGATAGATCGTGGCCGAGAGCACCGCGGACGACGCCGCGAGCTCGGGGCGCACCAGCCCCAGCCTGGCGAAGAAAAAGGCAATCACCGCCGTGGCGAAGACCTCGAAGAACCCCTCGACCCACAGATGCACAACCCACCAGCGCCAGTACTCGACCATCGACAGATGGCTATTCCGGCCGTACATCAGGCCGAAGCCGTAAAACAGCCCAATGGCCACGGTGGACAGGAGCAGGACCGAGATCAACGACGCCTCGCCCCTGCGGAGCGGCCCGCGGAACACCGGCAGCACCGCCCTGGCGACGAGGAACAGCCAGAGAATCAGCCCCGCGTAGAGTGCAACCTGCCAGACGCGGCCCAGGTCGATGTACTCGTAACCCTGATGGCCGAGATAAAACGCGACCGTGTCGCTGAGCTGGTTCTGAATACTGAGATACTCGCCCGCCATCGAGCCCGCGACCACAACCACAAGCGCACCCAGGAGCGTATAGACGAGCGGCTTTTGCCCCGCGGGCTCCTTGCCGCTCACCAGCGGGCCGATGAACAGCCCAGCGGCCAGCCACGAGGTGGCGATCCACAGAACCCCAAGCTGCACATGCCAGGTGCGGGTCACGCTGTAAGGCAGCCACCGCGACAGCGGGAACCCATAGAAACCATCCCCCTCGACGCCGTAATGCGCAGTCACCACCCCAAGCAGCATCTGCACGAGCAAGAGCAAGGCCACGACCCAGAAATAAAGCCGCGTCGCCTTCTGCGACGGCGTGGCATCCCACGACCGCAATGGATCCTCGATCGGCCGTTCCCGATCGTCCTCACCCCGGCTTTGGGCCGCATACCACCAGACCATGCCGCCGATGCCCGCGAGCAACACAATCACGCTCACGCCAGTCCAGGCCACGGTCTCCCCCGTTGGGCGATTTCCAACCAGAGGCTCATGCGGCCAGTTGCTCGTGTAAGAAACCGAATCGCCCGGCCGGTTCGTGGCCGCCGCCCACGCGCTCCAGAAGAAAAAGGCCGTGAGCTTGCGCACCCGCTCGGGATCGGACACCGCGTTCCGAGGTATCGCGTACGCCGGATTCCCCTCGCGGAACACCTGCTCGTAATGCGCCTCGAGCGCCTCGAACGCGTCCCTCCGATCCACGCTCAGCGTCAACGTGTCGTTCGACTCCGAGTACGTATTCAAGCGCATCTCGGCCTCGAGCCGGCCCCGAAGCTGAGCCTTGCGCTCATCGCGAAGATCCGCATACTTCGCCTGGAAGTCGCCAAGCGCCCAGCGATCGAGCAAATACTCACACTCGCGGTGCAGATAATCCGCGGTCCAGTCGGGCGCGACATAGCTCCCATGACCCCAGATCGAACCCAGCTCCATCCCCCCCATCGTCTGCCACACATGCTGGCCGTCCGCAATCGCGTGCTCCGCCATCACCAGACGCCCGTCGGTCGTGACCACATGCCCAGGCACCGGCGGCATCGCCTGGTAGATCCGCGTCCCAATCCAGACCAGCACGGCAAAGGACGCCACAATCACGAAGGTCAGCATGAACCACAGTCGCTTCATGAAATCCTCCCCCGTGCGAGGTATCAGAATCGGAACCGCCCAACCGAAGCGAACTCTCACCCCAGCCCTCAGGATCCACGACCCAATTCTAACTTCAACAATACAGCAATTCTAACATAACGTTGCTTGTGGATGCGTTAGACCAGGGCGCCGCCCAGCCCGGGGAGATCGACGCACGCGGCTCCAGAGCTTCCAAAACGGCTACGGATCAGCGCGCCCGCGGCGGGAGAGCACGACCCCCCTCCGCCACGGACAATAATCTGCACGTGGAATACATATTATCGGCCGGTCTCTCGTTTGCAAGTGGAATGCGCCGCGGATCAGTGGATTTGATGCCGGTTCTGGGCCGCTTGCACCTGCTTGCGGGTGATTCTCCCTCAGGGATGAGAATGAGTAAGCCCCTGTGCGGGCATGTTCACTGGGTTTTCGCGTGGGCCGCGAGCTCGTTCCAGTCCATACCCTTGAAGGCAGCCTTCGCGGCCGACTTGAGCCCTTCGCCGGTCTGGTCCGGGGTCGACGGCTTCTGGCCGGCCGCGACAAACTGGTCGCGCAGCTTCACGAACGAAGGCACAAGCCGCCGGTAAATGCCGATCTGGCGCTCGGAGGAAGCTGGGCCGAAGCGGAGATTGAAGGCGTTCATGAACGCGATCAGATCGCCGACCGTTCTTTGCTCGCCGTCGTCGAGCCGGGCGAGAAACACCTTGAGGCTCGAGTCATCGAGCAGGCCGGAGAGCCCGGCCAGCGTGGTGAGGAAGTCCTTCGACTCATCGAAGCCGGGCTCGAATTCAGAGACCTTCTTGCTGAAGCTGGCCTGAAACGCGTGAATCGCGGCGACCAGGCGTTTCCGGGTCGCGGGGGAGACCTTGCCGTGGGCGTCTTCCTTGAGTGCGGGCACGACCGCGGCGCGGAGCGCCTTGCGCTCTTCCAGGAATTGCCTGTCCATGAGCAGCGGGGGCAGAGAGTCGGTGCCGGTCATCTGATCCACGCAGAGCGTGATGGCCATGGAATCCCATTCGAAGGGGATTTCGCGGATGGCCTCCGCGCTCAGGGGCTCGCGTGCGCGGCTGGAGATCGTCACGCCGGGGTCGGAGTCAACGATCTGGAGCAAGAGGTCGTTGAGCGTTGTGCCGTCCTCGAGATTGAGGGTTGCGGCCCGGGCTTCGGCCTCCCTGTCGCGAACAATCGCCTGCTTGCGTGCTTCTTCCCGAAGCGCAATCTGCCGCGCCCGCAGCGCCTTGTTCCACTTGAGCATCGTCTCCAGGTTGATCGCGTCGGCCTGGGCCTTCTTGAGTGCGTAAACACCCTGTCCTCGCGCATAAGCCCCCAGCCCGGCCATGTATCCAGCCGCGGGGTCCGCGCCAAAGCGGCTCATGCCGTATCCGCCGTATCCCCGGGGATAAAGGAACTGGGCGCTGGCGTTTGAGCCGGTGAGAGCCAGACCAAGCAATAGCCCCAACGCCAGTAAACGACTGGAGTGCATATGAACCTCTCCGAGCGAACGAGCCATGGGATCTCAAAGGTACGCCGACGCGGCGGTTGATCGGACCGATGCACACATCCAAATGAACAGCTTTTGGGGATCTCACGCAAGAGTGCGGCGGGCGCCTGGGCCAGACCGATGAACGCATTCCTCACCCCAACCTTCTTGTGATCCCGTTCCGCCTGGAACGAGCCCTTGCTAGAGAACCTGGCTCAAGGTGGGTCTGCTCCCGCTCATCGCCGGTGGGCGGCGAGCCTGGCCTCGAGCTCGGTGACAAGCTTCGCCTGGTCCGGGTTTCCCGCGAGGTTATGCCACTCTCCGGGGTCGTGATCGTGATCGTAAAGCTCCCGGCCGCCGTCGCTCCATGCGATGTAGCGATGGCGGTCGGTTCGGAGGCTAAAGCCTGTGACCCTCGCGCCTCGCGTGATATAGGTCAGCGCGTCATCGTGCACGGCCATGCCAGGATCGGCGAGGAGCGGAACAAGGCTCTTGCCCTCGACCGTCGCGGGGATGGGGAGCCCGCAGAGCTCCGCGACGGTTGGGTAGATGTCGAGAAACTCGACGAGGCCGCGGCACACGGCCGGCTTCACCCCAGGCGCGACCAGCAAAAACGGAGCGCGGCACGAGCGGTCAAAGAGCGTGTCCTTGTTCCACCAGTCACGCTCGCCCAGGTGGTAGCCATGGTCGCCGACAAAGATGATCACTGTCTTATCCCATAGCTTGAGCCGGTCGAGCGCCGCCATGAGCCGCCCGACCTGGGCGTCGGTTTGCGCCGCCCCGGCATAGTAGTGGGTCAGAAAGTCCATGCGGTCGCGGTCGTTGAACTTCTTGAAGAGCGCAAGCGCGCCCTTGCCCCCAATCGCGTGGGGCAATAGCGCTGAGGCCCCAGGCGGATCATGATGCAGCTTGAGCGCGCCTTCGGGAAACTCGGCGACGTAGCGCTTGCTCACCACAAACGGGTCGTGCGGCCGGTGAAATCCCGCGGCGATGAACCACGGCCCGCGCGCAAGCCGTTCCATGGCGGCGATCGCATGGAGCGCGGACTGGCCGTCGGATTGGTCGTCATCCGTGCCCTCGAGATCGGCGACCTCGCACCATTTGAGCACGCCGTTCGTCAGGTTCCGGCGCCTGCCTGTCCTTCCCACCGCGGTCGGGCGGAACATCCTGGCCTCCGCCCACGACTTGCCGGCGTCGAGCATCGCGCCCTGGATTTCCCCCTCGACCAGCCCGGCGTGAAAGATCTTGCCGTAAGAAACCGCGCTCCCGCCGCGCTCTCGGAAGAGCTGCGGCAGCGTCACGATGTCCGGCAGCTTCGTTCGGAAGAACGTGCCATTGCCGGTGACGCCGTTGTGCTCCGGGCGTGTGCTCGTGAGCATCGAAACGCGGCTGGGATTGCATACAGGATACTGCACATAGGCCCGGTCGAAGCGAATGCCCCGCGCGGCCAGGCGGTCGATGTTGGGGGTTCTGGCCGCCGCATCGCCATAACAGCCAAGCGCTGGCCGCAGATCGTCCGCCATGATCAGCAAGACGTTGTAGCGGGGAGCGGCCTGCGCCCGATCCGTTCCGCGTGAGCCGCCGTCCCTGATCGCGGGGAAGGGCTGCGCCGTCGCCTCGTTCGACCGAGCCTCGCCAGGCGTTTTGCGCGCGCCGCCCGCTGCGCCCGCCACACCTGCCAGCCCCAGAAGCACAAGGCACGCCGCAATCCCCTGGTGAAAACACTGTATGTACATACGTCACTCCCTGAGATCGAGCCTCTGTGCCGCGCCCCGCCAGAAAGCAAGGGATCGCGCCCAAACCTCTCCCGCCGGCCTGTCACGCCCGCCCTAGGAAGCACGCTCCCCATCACCAACCGACCTGTCCCTGGCGATCGCCGCAAGCCTGGCCCCGGTCACCCGGACGTAATCCCCAGGCGCGAGCAGCACCTGCAACCCGCGCTGGCCCCCCGAAATCGAGATCACATCGAACAGCTCCGCTGTCTCATCCAGATACACAGGGTACGCCTTCTTGCAGGCAAGCGCCGTCACTCCGCCTCGAATGTAACCCGTCAACGGCTCAACCTCGCGCAACGCAACCGTGTCGATCTTCCTGTCGCCAGACGCCCGGGCAAGCGCCTTCAGGTCGAGCTCGCAATTGCCAGGCACCACGGCAAGGCACACGCCTTGCCTGTCCCCCCGCGCGACAAGAGTCTTGAAAACCTGCTCGAGCGGCATGCTGATCTTGCGCGCCACGCTCCCGGCCGAGAGATCGCCCGGATCAACCGCGTACTCCCGCAATTCAAATGGCACCGCCAGTCGCTCGAGCAAACGTACGGCGTTGGTCCTCGCGGTGGACACCGAGAGCTTCCTTCATGCCATGGTATGATCGCTGGTTCCTTCACGTGCGAACACAAGCATACGCTTTGTTATTACCGTCGACCGCGCTCAGGCTTCACCGAGCGCAACAACTCTGCGTTCGTTGTTCGACCTGTAAATCGCCTGGAAGAGCGCAACGGTGCGTTTGCCGTCCTCGGCAGTGACGAGCGGCGCGCGGCCGTCGCGGATCGCGGCCAGAAAATCGGCGAGCTGGAGCTTGTGGTAATGAACCTCGGAATCGACGGCGGCGAACGCGGCTCGATCCTCGGCCTGGAAGGCTGCGAGCCGCTGCTCCTCGCCGGGGATGGTCCAGAGGTCGCAGAGCGGCGGCTCGGCGATCGTCGACACGCCCGCGATGAAGGTCGCGCCGCGGTCCGTTTCCACGCCCACCGATGCGCCATTCGAGCCATGAATGTGCACCTTGGTGTGGATGCCGGGTTTTTGTGCCAGGCTGGTGGTGATCGACGCCAGGCCCCCGCTTCGAAACCGCACGGCGGCCACGGCGGTATCCTCAACCTCGACCGAGGGATGATTGAGGTTGCCCCAGAATCCACACACGGACTCGGCGTGGTCGCCCATCAGCCATTCGAGCAAATCGAGCATGTGGGGCGACTGGTTGACAAGCACACCGCCCCCTTCGGAATCCCAGCGCCCTCTCCAGGGATCGGACAGGTAATATTCCGCCGAGCGCCAGGAATACATGGTGAAGACGCCCAGAACGGGGCGGCCGAGCTTCCCGGCATCGATCGCCGCCTTCATCCGTAGCACGGGCGTGTACCACCTGCGCTGGGAGATCACGGAAAGCAAAACGCCGTTGGCCCGGGCGGCGGCCAGCATGCGATCGCAATCGGCGACCGTGACGGCAAGCGGCTTCTCGACAATCACGTGCGCTCCCCCATCCATCGCCGCGACCGCTGCGCCCGCGTGGAGCGGATGCGGCGTGGCGATCGCAACGACCTCAGGCGCACAGGCCGCAAGCATCGACTCCACCCGGTCGAACGCACGCGTGCCCAGCCGCGCGGCCAGCCCCTCCGCGCGGGCCAGATCACTGTCGCAAACGCCGGCAAGCTCCGATCCCGCCAGCTCCGCGAGCGCCCGGGCGTGGATCCCGCCAACCTTGCCGCAACCCACCAGTGCTGTGCGCATTCGTGCCATCCCCAGCCTCACTCCGGATAGTACTTCGCAACCATCGTGCGCAGGAACGCCAGCGACTCCGCCATCTCGTCCATGCCGTTCATGCCGTCCTCGATGCTGATCCAGCCCGCGTAACCCCGCCCGGCGAGAATCCGGAAGATCGCGTCGTAATCGTTGAGCCCGCGGCCCGTGACGCCATGGCGCAAATTCGCCGAATAACCCAGCGTGCCGTCGGTTTGCCGTAGCTCCTCGAGCGTGGTTCCCTCGGCCAGATAACGATCGCTGGCGTGCATGCTCACCACGCGGTCGGCCACGGCCTCCAGAAGCGCGACCGGATCATCCCCCGCCACGATCGCGTTCGATGGGTCATATTGCACGCCAAAGTGCTTGCGCTCCGAGATCTTCCCCAGCAGCTCGAGAAAAACATCCTGCTTCTGGGCGAACTCGGGATACTTCCAGAAGCCGTCCTTGTAGTGATTCTCAAGCCCCAGCACCACGTCGAGCGCGCGCGCCAGCGGCAGCACGGCCTCGATCGCCTCGACCACCCAGGCAATCCCCTGCGCACGCTCGACCCCCGCATGCCGCTGACCCGAAAGCACACGGCAAACGACGCCTGGCCCGCCCAGCCTGTGCGACGTCTCGACCATGCGCTTCTGCCGCTCGACCTGCCGCGCCCGCTCCTCCGCGCTCGGGTGCGTGAAGTCGGGCGAGCAGCAGAACATCGGCATCACGAACCCAGCCTCCTGAATCGCGCACCGAACCTCGTCGAGATAGCCGGGATCAAGGCTCAGAAGGAAACCCTCGTACATCTCGAGACCATCGGCGTCGAGCTCCCGGGCCATGGTGATCCATTCGAAGATCGTCATGGTGCGATCCTGGGCGATCGCCTCGATATAACACTTGGGGAAGGCCGAGATTCGAGGCTTCATGAGACAAACTCCAGACTCTAGGGCGTGCCAGGATCGAGCCTCCGATGGTATCCCAGGATGCGAGGGATCTCGACCCCTCCCTGGAGAAGCCGCCCGGCGCGTCCCCGGGAGCGAGACGCCGGCGCCGCGGAGCCCAGGCGCCTCAGACGCGACTCAACGACGAGACCAGGGCGCACCATCCCCTCGGCCCGCGGGCGCCAACCGCGGGCCGCCGCCACCCACCGCCATATTGCCAAGGAACTCCCCCGGGATTCACCCGCTCACAACCAGACCGCTGACCGCCGACTGCTGAGTCTCTGACCTCGGTGGCTCGCGGTCGAGCCTCTGGCCGCCGAGCCGCACGGCTGAGCCCCGCGACCGGTTACCGGCTCAACGCCGCAGGTCGATCCGACTCAACGCCAGCGGTCTTAACGACTTAACGCCGCCGGTTTTGCCGACTCAACGCCGACGGTCTGCCCGACTCAAAGCCATCGGTCTTAACGACTTAACGCCGCCGGTCGACCCGACTCAACGCCGCCGGTCGACCCGACTCAACGCCGCCGGTCGACGCGACTCACCGCCGCCGATCGACCCGACTCACCGCCGACGGTTTTTCCGCCTGCTCTCTTTCTGGCGCCGGCGTTCTTCCTTCCGCTTCTTCCGCTCCCTGGCCTCCGCCGAGTCGTCCCGCCCCTGCGCCCGCCCAGCGTTCTCTACACGCCTGGAACCGGCCGGATTCGTGTCACTCACACTCGACGCAAGCTCTTTCTCTGTAACGGCCTGCGGCACGTTTTGCGGGCCGTTGGGTTCGCTTCGCAAAAGCGCGGTGGCTTCGCTCTGAACGGGGGCAATGGCTTCGGTTTTTTCCACCGTCGAGTCGCCGTCAAACCCGACCCCGTCGCCCGCCTCACCCTGCCTGTCCAGCACAGCGTCGGCCTGGAGGCCCAACCGATCGCGCTCCCCAACCTGACTATGCATGTCCAGCTTGGTGTGGAGGCCCAACCGATCGCGCTCCCCATACTGACTTTGCATGTCCAGGTTAGGGGGATTTGCGTTGTTGGAACTCGACGTAACGTCCTGCGGCGCATCATCCTGCGACGCGTTTTGCGGGCCGTTGGGTTCGCTTCGCAAAAGCGCGGTGGCTTCGCTCGGATCAGACGCGGTGGCTTTGGTTTTTTCCAGCGACGCGGCGTCGGCCTGGAGATAGAACCGATCGCGCTCCCCATACTGACTTTGCATGTCCAGGTTAGGGGGATTTGCGTTGTTCGAACTCGACGCAACTTCCTGCGGCACATCGTCCTGCGGCACGTTTTGCGGGCCGTTGGGTTCGCTTCGC
>DAIDHX010000242.1 GCA_027451885.1 Planctomycetales bacterium | reverse complement strand
CCCGGCGGCCCGGAGCCAGGCGCAGCCGACCCCGTCGATCGCGAGAACGGCAAGCCCGACTTCGTCGTCATGATCTATCCCGGCCCGATCGGGATCCCGCAGACCATCCCCAGCGACGCACCCCCGGCCTTCTTGCTCGTCGCCAACGACGACCGGGGCGCATCGGGCACGATCACGCGCATGCTCACCGGCTACCGCCAGGCCGGCGTCTCGGTCGAGGCGCACGTCTACGCCCACGGCGGGCACGGCTTCAACATGGGCGACCGATCGAAGCTCCGGTCGGTGAAGGGCTGGCCGAACAGGCTTGCCGACTGGCTCGACGATAACGGCATCCTCGACCCCGCCAAAAAGCCCCGGGCGCCCAAACCGCGCTGAGGTAATCCCACGGTCCGCTCCCCGCGGGCGGATCCACGGCATGAAGCGCCTTCTCTCCGCGCTCGCGGGGAGAGGGACCGCCGTCACTTCGCAGGTGCGACGAGTGCTTCCGGCCTTACGATCGGCACCGGTTCGGGTGTGCCGATGTTCGGCAGGCCGACCGCCTCGGGCAAAACGCCGGCGTCGATACTGGTCACGGCGTCCGCGAACGCCTTGCGCTTGGCCAGTCGTAATGTGCGATCATAGCGCATGGGATAGGTGAGGTCGTAAAACATGATCCCCCATGTGCAAAGGTATCGCCACGCCGCGGGGATGAGCCCGAAGTGGTCGACACAATCACGGGGATCGATGGGCGCGACCGCGAGCGACGCTGGCCAGCCGAACGCCCCCCGCGCGCGCAGGCAAACCAGCACGGCCTGCGCCAGCGCGATCTGGCCGCGCAGCGACGGGTGCATGGCATCGTGGAACAGGTGGTCATCGAGCAACCCGTGCGCGCCGATCGCGTGAAAGTACGTTTGCATGTCGATCAGAAGGGCGCCATGCTTCCGCGCCACGTCGGCGTAGACCTGCTGAAAGACGCTCTGGAGCCGCATCGGATAGCCGTCGCGATCGCGGGCGCGGATGTATTCCTGATACGCCTCTTCGAACCGGCCGAGCCGCCCAAGCTGGATCGCCATGCGGTAATGGGCCTCGGCGAATTCGGGGTGCTGAGCCGCCAGTTTGGAAAACGTGTCGAGCGCGGGGCCCGGCGGGCCGGATTCGAGCGCGCGCGCCGCCAAAAACGCGCCGCGAAATCGGTCCCGCTCCGCGCGGGGCGTATCGGGGGAAAGGTAAGAGCGGTTCGGCTCATAGTCGGCGTCGTTGGCCGCCGGTGCAATCAGTACCACCACCGCCCCCAATCGGGTCCCGTAAGCAACGATGGTATCGAGCCGGTCGCGAAAATCAGCGAGCAGACGCGCGTGCTCCGCCTCGGTGTAAGAAGGCGTGTCGATGACATAGCGGTCGCCGTAACGCGGCCTGGGGATCGCGATCCGGCACCGATCGACTTGCTCGCGCGCAAACCCGCAGACCTGCGACACCGACTCCACCCCCGCGACCAGCCGGTCCCAAACGCCTGGATCAAGCGCGTCGTGATAGTAGGGCAGGTCGCGCGAGCCGGAAATCCGCGCGGTGATCTCGTTGTGCCCGCAATAAATCAGGAAAAGGTCGGGCCTGCGCTCGAGGAATTCCAGCATGGCGTGCTCGCCGGCGAGCGTTTCGCCCGAGACCGCAAGCACGCGAGACTGGATCTTCCGCCCGGGGAAGACCTCGCCCAGGCGCCATTCCAAAAGCCTGGTGAGCGAGACCCAGTAGGCATAAGGCACTCCCTCCGCGCTCGATTCGCCGAGGGTCAGAATATCGATCGCCGGGTCGCCTGGTGGATCGGGGAACTGGGTGCGGAGCGTGATCTTGTGCGCTGACTTGATCGCCGCGATCTCCTCAGCACGGTCGTTGCGCCAGGCAACCTGAGCGGCCGATTGAGGGGAGCGCAAGGCGCTTTTCCAGACGGCGGTGGCAGCCTCGGCGAGTGCCACCGCGAGCAGGATCGAGCCTGAAACCGCGAGGGTCCGCAACAGCATCAGCCGCCGTCGCGGTGTCCGCGGCCGTTTCGACCGCGCGGCGATGAGCGCAACCGTGAGCCCAATCGCTCCCGCCCCGGCCGCCGCCACGTAAAGCGTCTCGAAGCCAATCGCAATCACAAGCCCAGCCCGCCAGAACCACGCCCGCGTGACGTGAGTCTCCAGCCAGAACACGCCGCAGATCCCCGCCAGAACAAGGGGCGCCAGGATCGCGGTCACAATCCCCCAGCGGCGGATCACACGGCGGGTCTCGGGACGGAGGCGTTTGAGCATCGCGTCATGTTAACCCACCGAACGAAGGAATGCAGGGGTGCTCCTCGGCCGGATCAAGATCGGCCGCCTGCTCGTTCACGACCGCGGCAGCAAGGCGAGCGCCTCACGCCAGGTTGCCTGGGCGCCGGCCCTGGTCCCTGGTGCCGGGATCAATATGCCTCGGACGGCAAGACCTCGCCGCCCGCACGCGTTGAGAGCGCACGCCAGACATCGACCGAGATCGAGCTTTTGACGAACCGGGCCGACCCGTCCGCCATGGAGGCGTTCACTCCTCCCGGATGATGACTGCGCGCCGTCAAAACTCCGGCCAGGTGCGTGGCGCAATCGGCCGAACTCGCGTTCGGCGCCGCCGCCGCGAAAAAAAGCGTCGCCGCGTCGTCTCCCACCAGCCATGACGCGCCCGACTTCCCCACGCCAGGCACACGCGGAAAGTCCGAGTCGCAATAGCCAACCCACTGCGATGGAGTGAAAGCCGCTCCCTGCGCCGGCTGTCCCGAGACGTTATACCAGTCGCGGCTGCCGTCAAATGCATCGTCCAGACTGCCTACCAGCTTCTCCGCGAAGGAGACTGTCTGGGACAGGCCATCGCGCATTTCCGCCGGCGTTGCGCCCCGGGTTGTGAATAAACCGCTCCCAAGCCCAAGGGTCATCGGGAGCCCGGGCGCGGGAGCACAGTCCCCGCAAGGACCATTGTTCGCGCGGTAACTGATCGGTGCGAACGGCTGCGCGCGCGCCAGCCCGTCCGACGGACACAGGAACGCCTCGACCACCGTCCTCGCGGCCGTCTCGTTTTCCGAATGCTGAGGCGTGACTGGAAACAGGGAAAGCGGTACCGAGAAGTTGATGGAATCGTAAAGCGTCCGCAGCTCGAGCGCGGGCAGAAGCATCGCCTGGGGAGAGACGTCGTTGACGATGTACGGCGAGGTGATGCTGTAATACGGCAGAACTGATATGAGCCGGTAAGGAGGAAACACTCCAACTTCGGTCTGGTAATGTGTAAGCGCGAGCGCCAACTGGCGTATGTTGTTAAGGCATCCCGCTCGGCGCGCGGATTCCCGGGCGGATTGCACAGCGGGTAAGATCAGGGCCGCGAGAATCCCCACGACAAACAGTATGACCAGAAGCTCGATCAGGGTGAAGCCATGCCGCGCCGATGTCGTGGTGGTCTTCATAAGTGGTTTCACCTTGCTCGCGGTGGTGCTACACTGCGCGGTGGATCCCGCGTCTCACGAGGATAAAGAGAACAAGCGCAGCGAGAAATCCCGTTGTGGCCAGCACGATCGGTCTTCTGATCAGAGACCGCGAATCGCCTTCACTGCTCCATTCCGCTTTCAGCTTTGCGACAGCCTTGTCGTGTTCGACGACAATCCCCTCTCTGGACCAGTGCGCCTTGAGGCCGGGTGAGTTCCAGATGTGAAGTTGCGTCCCCTCGGGAATCGGTAGCGTGGGCTCGAGGTCCGCGGCGGGAGGGTTTGGCCGCACGCTCGAGAACGTTACATCAGAGCGGCTTGAAAAGTCGGTGCCGCCCTTGAACACCCTTCGTTCAAGCTTGACATATCCCGTTGGGAACACGCGGCCCTCATGCTCGTCGTGCTTGAAATCAAGAATGAGGTGCCACTCGCGTAAGGGCAGATTCGGCATGGGGCCCCTGTCCGAACCGAAGGCCTTTTGCCGGTTCATGGGCGTTTTCTCGAGTAAATCTGCCCCTTTTTTGTGCATTTCAAGCCGCGCTGGGATGGCTTCATCCTCGCCCGTGAACCAGAGGGCGATGGTGCCATGATCGGTTGCCGCGCGCAGGACGCGCTGGCTCGTTCCCTCGCGCGTCTCGATCGAGACGGTCGCGCGTTTGAGGTTCATCCTGAGTAGTTCCGCCAGGTACATCCTGTCGATCGCCAGGTATCCGAACAGAGGCGCCAGGATGCCCTGGGTCGCACACTCCCGCATGCCTTCGCTCGGACTTAGCTCGATCTTCGCGGACGCACTGGTCTCGACCTTGCCCTTGCCCCCGTTGGTCACGAGCTCGATCCCGGTCTTCTCGTCGATGCCGGGCAGCTCACGAATGTCTCGGTAATCGTGTTCAACGGTAATGAGCGTCGCTGCGCCGTCGAACGTTACCTCGGTCTCGAACGCGGACGCGACCTTGCTCTTTGCGAAATAGCTCCACCCGGCTTCCCGGGTAAGGAGACGCCATCGCCCGGCGCTCCGCGCGAGGTGAGCTCGCGAACACCCCCTCCAGGTCCATTCCGCGAAAGGCCCTCCTTGACTGAAGACCCGAGACTCCAGATCGAACGCCACGGATTCGAGCCCGGCCAGGTAGGATTCGTAGCGCGATAGCAAGTGTTCCGCCGTTGGAGCCGCATCCACGTCGCGTGCATGGCTCACGCCTGGTCCGAGTAAGAGGAAGCAGAGCGTGAGAAGTACAATTGGTAAGGGCACGTTTCCGAGCCTCACAAAAAGACCACCGTACCTTCAAGCTCGTCTGATTGCGTTGCTCGCCTTCAAGCATGCTCATGATCCGGACCCATTCATGGGGTGAACGCGGTCTAAGGCCCTGCGTTCCGGATGAACCTGATTTTCGGGATGGGATCGTGAGAACGTGCAGTCAAGTGTGTAAGATACCGTAGAGCCATGTGGGAGGCAAGCGCGTGGCGGGCTGTGGACCGGCCATCGAGGGCTTGCTCGCATTGCCGAGATTCGGGGGATCTGATAGCTTTCGATGCGGCATGATTCGTACCGGTTCGGGTGCGGCGGGGGCAGGGGATTGATGGACGAATCCGGGGCTCTCGTCTGGTTTTGCGGCGATCTGTCGGATCCGT
>DAIDHX010000241.1 GCA_027451885.1 Planctomycetales bacterium | reverse complement strand
GCCTGGTTCACCAGCAGCGTCGTGCTCGCCTTCGCCACGGTATAGTCCACAGAGTCCGTCGGCGTGAACGTCGCCAGAAGCGTGTGGGTACCCGCCCCCAGAATCGTTCCCAGGGCCGGGCTGTAAGCGAACGTGCCAGCCACGGAGGCCGTTGAATCGAGCTCCGCTGCGCCTAGCGGTGTGCCATATGTGATCGCGGCGGGCGTTGTCCAGGCCAGGACTGGGGTTGCCTGATTCACCAGGAGCGTCGTACTTGCCGTTGCATCGTTATAGTCAACCGAATCGGTCGGCGTGAACGTGACCGAAAGTGTGTGCGTGCCTGCCCCCAGAATCGTTCCCTGGGCGGGGCTATAGGTGAATGTCCCGGGAACCGAGGCGGTCGCATCGAGCTGCGTGGCGGAGAGTGCAGTGCCGTAAGTGATCGCCCCGGGCACAGCCCAGGCGAGCGTCGGCGTCACTGCCCCCTGGTCCACAATCAGCGTCGTCGTCGCCGTCGCATCCGTGTAGTCCACGGAATCCGCAGGCGCAAATGTGACTGAGAGCGTGTGCGTACCTGCACTCAGGATCGTGCCCGCGGCCGGATTGTAGGTGAATGTCCCGGGGACCGAGGCTGTCGCATCGAGCTGCTCGGACGAAAGTGCAGTGCCGGACGCGATCGACCCAGGCGTCGGCCAGGTGAGCGTCGGCGTCGCCTGATTCACTGCCAGCGTCGAGCTTACCGTTGCATCGGTATAGTCCACAGAATCCGTCGGCGTGAATGTCGCCAGAAGCGTATGAGTACCCGCCCCCAGTATCGTTCCCAGGGCCGGGCTGTAAGCGAATGTGCCGGCCGCCGAGGACGTCGCGTCAAGCTCCGAGGCGTCTAGCGGTGTGCCATATGTGATCGCGGCCGGTGTCGTCCAGGCCAGGATCGGCGTCGCCTGATTCACAACCAGCGTGGTCGTGGCCGTCGCATCGGTGTAGTCGACGGCATCCGCTGGCGTTAAGGTGACCGAAAGCGTATGGGTACCTGCCCCCAGAATCGTTCCCAGGGCCGGGCTATAGGTAAACGTGCCAGGTGTTACACTGAGGGCGTCAAGCTGCTTGGTAGAAAGCGCAGTGCCGTAGGTGATCGACCCTGGCGCAGGCCAGGTGATTGCGGGAGTCGCCTGATCCACAACCAGGGTGGTCGTGGCCGTCGCGTCGGTGTAGTCGACCGCATCCGAAGGCGTGAACGTGACTGAAAGTGTATGCGTACCCGCCCCCAGAATCGTTCCCAGGGCCGGGCTGTAGGCAAACGTGCCGGGTACTGAACTCGATGCATCAAGCTGGGTCGTTGAGAGCGGGGTCCCGTAGAGTATCGCGCCTGGCGTGGGCCAGGTCAGTGTCGGCGTGGATGACGCCTGGTAGACAACCAGCGTTGTCGTGGCCGTCGCGTCGGTGAAGTCCACCGAATCGGTTGGCACAAACGTCACCGAAAGCGTTTGCGTACCCGGACCCAAAATTGTTCCAGAGGCAGGGTTGTAGGTGAATGTTCCAGGCACGGAGCTCGACGCATCAAGCTGTGCAGAGGAAAGCGCAGTGCCATAGAGAATCGCCCCTGGCGTGGGCCAGGTCAGTAACGGCGTCCCCTGCCCCACGACCAGTGAGACGGTGGCTGACGCGGTATAGTAGTCCACCGTGTCGGAGGGGATAAAGGTGACTGAAAGCGCATCATTGCCGGCCGGCAGTATCACTCCTGGCAGGACGGAATACACGAAGGTGCCTGGCACATTCGCGGTTGCGTCAAGCTGATCCGACGAGATTGGGGTTCCATACGCCAGCTCGGATGGGGTTGGCCAGGAAATCACCGGCGACGACTGAGCAGGGTTGGCGGGATTCAGTGTGATGATCGCGGTGCCAGGGGAACCGAGCGAAAGTAGAGGATTGCTCGCGGGGGAGGCATTGATGATCTCGACCGAATGCTGACCTGCACCCAGGTCTCCCAGGGGGACTGTGAACGTCTCCCCAGTCGCGGTGTTCACATTTTCCGTCGCCAGCACCTGACCGTCCACGAGAACCTCGACCGTGTCAATCTGATTGGACACAGTCCCATTACTTCCAAGGGATACCGTTGCGGAGTAGGCACCAACCGGCGCAAGATAGGTGCCAGCCACGCTTTGCCCGGGAGACAACCACCAGCTATTGACTGTTACCGGCTGACCCGGCAGGAGTCCATAGACTGGCGACTGCGTGGTCTGTTCCACCGAGGCCGCAGCCTGCACCTTGGGCGTGTTCCAGTCTCCGTAAATCGCCCCTTCAACCGACCAGCTATTGATGTTGAGGCCCGACTGATAAACGATTGCTAATGCCCCGCCCGCGGCATAGAATTGATCGAGAGTCGCGATCGCGAGATTGACTGTCCTGGGATCGAGATTCGCGTAGAGCCCAACATTCGGCACGGCGCTGCTATATCCGGCCGAACCCATCGTACTGTACCCATCGGCAGTCATGCCTGCGCCTTGATTTTGGAGGAAGGTGAACCCTCCCTCGTAGCCGACGTCGTGCAGGCCGTACTGAAGCGCGAGATTGACGTCCGACTGGATGCTCTGGCTGACGTCCAGCAGCGTGCTTTGATACGCCGCCGTCGTCTCGTTAAACATTCCATTGACTGTCTGAACTGCAACATCGGCCAGGTACATCCTTGCAGTCGACGTGTTTGTGAACGTGACGGTATAGGTATAGTGTGCGCTCCCGGTGTTGAACGCCTGCGTCCTGTTCCAGATGTAGGTATTCCCGTTGCCGGTATACGAGAACGCTCCTTCGCTGAGGGGTAAGGGTTGGCCGCCATTGATGGCTGGCCCCCCGTTTGTGGGGGTCAGAGTGATGGTCAGCCCGGGACCGTTTCCAGTCGAGATGACGCCAGTTGCATCCAGGGTGAGATCGGCGTAACCGCCCGAGAACGTAACATTCTGCTTGAGGCTCGCGCCTGGCTGGAGATACGCGGCTTTCAACCCGCTGCCGTTCTCGACGACGGTGCCGTCCCCAGAGCTTGCCAGACCAGACGTTGCATCTTTATAAGAGAATGTATTGCCGGACACCGAGGTGATGGTATAGGTTCCGTTGTAACCGCTGTTGATCACACCGGAGATGATCACGGATTCTCCGGCGGTGAACGGGTTCGTCCCGGCGACGGAGATTGTTACGGTATTACCCGACTCCCTGGCGCCTGTCGGCTGGATGGCCGCGAAAAGCGGCGGCGCGTTGGGATTGCCCATGCTGGAGCCATTGGAGACCACACCGACGGAGCCACTGTACGACCAGGAGTTGAGGCCGTTTGTGAATCCGGGATTGGCAAACGTGACGTCGCTAAAGCCTCCCGCCCGGTCGTAGGCATACCAGCCGCCTCCGCCGCCGTAGAGATAGTAGTCGACCGGATGTTGTGCGCCGAACATCGTGTTGATGAAGGCAAGTGCGCCGGACCACTGGCCCCCATATTGCCATTCGTACAGCGGCCGGACCCGGCTCACCACCGCACTCGCGTTCAGATTCGTCTCGCCAAAGACGGCCTTGAAAGCCTCGCTGATCTGGACATCGCGGAGGCCGACCCAGACTCCGCCAAGGGCATAGCCCCTCAGGGAAGCTGCGTTGCTAAAATACTGAGGGGAACCGCCATCCCGCGAGGGTGCTGGATTGGGGTTGTACGTGGCAAGAAATGCCGCATCGTTGCTGCTGTTGACCTGAAAATAACCGGCGAGCACCGATCCGTCATTGTAAGCATTGCTGCCGCCGCCGGGATAAAGCGGATCGTTCTGATTACCGGTCAGATAGTCGTAAAGCGCCCGCTGGCTCAACTGATTGGCCCAACCATCGGACCGGGATTCCGACTGGACGAATCCCGAATTCCAGGTCTCGTTCGAGAGTTCGACGTAAACCTTGAGATTGGGATTGAGGGGCGCCCAGACAGGATTCGCCTGGGGACTCGTGTATGGGTCAACGCCATTACTGCCATACGCAAACAGGTCCGCGAGGTTCTGAATGTAATTCAGCGAAGCATTGGAAGGCACATTAATATAAATGTCCTTCCCCGTTTCGTTCGCAAGGGCGATCATGACCTCCCACGGAACGCCCGCGAACGGCTGAACCCCGGACACGCCGGTGTTGACGCCGGTGCCGCTGTTGAATGTATAGGCGTTCCAGAAGTTATCGCCGACGACCGTGCGGTCCGCCCACGCCGAGGTCAGGTTGCCGTTCGTTGCACTCAGATCCATGAACCTGAGGGTGGAGTACTGCGAGGCCAGACTGATGGCGGTGGGGGTGAACAGCGTGCCGACTGGGAGCGGGGTGCTCCCTCCCGGAGTCGATGGCTGCATCACATACAGGTTTGTGAATCCATTTTGCGGATTCACGAGCGCAGTGCCACCGCTCGGGTTGTTGACGCCCCAGGCCTGCCCGCCACGATACGTAAATGTGTTTGTCGTGGCGTCGACACTCGTGATCGTGTAGGTTCCGTTATAGAACGCAGCGCTGCCCGTGTAACCAGCGATGGTCACATCCTGATTGACGGAGATGCCGCTCACGCTCGGGACTGAAACGGCGACCACGCTATTGGTATCTGTAATTCCCAGGACATTCATCGCTGCGTTCGCGGTTCGGCTGGTATTGGTGAGCGTAATCGCGAAGCCAGAAACTGAGCTTGGGGGGATGATCGCGGTCGCTGTCGTGGTATTTGTTGCGGGGTTGTAGCCCTGCCCAGCCTGGAGCACGCTCGAGTGCAGATCGGTGCCGTTGACGATCCAGTCCATGTTTTGCGGCCAGATCGAGACGGTTGCCATGCCATTGAACTGGACCTGATAGGTTCCGCCCAGTTGGATCGCGGGATCTCCCCATCCAAGGTAAGTTTGCGCATCCTGAATGGGCCACTGGTTGGAGTCGACGGCAATCCCCCCCGGTGCATTCGTTGGGCTGCCCCAGGCTTCCCTGCCGAGGCCGTTGATCATATTTGCAAAGAGCGCGTCCCCCCCTTCCATGTTGAGGCCGACCGAGGTCGCGGGTCCGATGTCTTGCAGCGGCGTGCCTGGGCTTGACCATTCAAGCTGGATGGACTGATTGCTCGCGGTGGTCTCGGAGAGGTCGAGCGTGACCGAGTAGTCCTGACCGGCGACGAGCGCCATGGTGGCCGTGTCGGTGGTTTGGCCGTGCGGGGCCGCGTCATTGATCAAGGGCGCACCCTGCGGTTGCCCGAGAGGCGTGACCCAAAGTGCGACGCTGTTCGCCGCGGAGTTGAGCTGGAATGTGTACGTCTCGCTGAACTTCGCGGTGAGCACGCCTGTCCATTGCGCTGACCAGTTATCGGGCCCGACCGCGCTATAGGCCGGATCGGGCGAGCCGCCAAGGTGAGCGCTGCCGCCGGCAAAAGAGTAGTCGACGCGATTATCCCAGCGCGTGAAGGAGGGCGTGCCCGCGAGCGTTGCATTATTGAAAAACTGACCGAGCAGTCCCTCGCCCGACTGCCCGTATTGCGTGCTATTGATCCAGCCGCCTCCGATCGAAAGAACCCTGCGCGCTTCCAGCACTTCGATCCTGGGACGCGCGAATCTCCAACGACCGCCCTTGCCCTTGACCTTCCGCAATACCTTCGACACGCTTCGGACTCTGCGCATGGCAACACTCAATTCAGATGATGAGCAGGTTGAACGGAGGTAGATAAGATCAGATCACAGACTGATACCAACGGTAAGAGGTTGGAACGTTACGTCATCGTAATGACCACAACATCGCATCCGGATCGTGATTGGCGCGTACCACGACCCTTCCGGGCTGGCAGCCGCCGGTTTCGCCCCGGTGCATGATGTGGTTTTAAAAGCCCGATCCAGGAACGATCGTGGCCCTCAGCCGGTGATCCTGGGTCGTATCATGAGTCGTGAGAGCTGCCTCTCAGGGCCGCCTTCGCCTGGTTTCTGTTACATCAACTCTCGGCTGCTATCGCTCCGAGGGCACATCGTGGTGTCGCACTGAGGAACGGGGTCTTCTCAAACGCTTGAGAATCGTTGTTGATCGAGTGCAGAGCTTGAGAAATTTTACTTACCACCTACAATCCTGAATACTCGACTACAGTCCTGGATCCTTGACTCCGCAGTGCACCACAAGCGTAATCGAGACATTCACCGATCAGGCGACACGGGATTGAAGGAAAGCCCCCGCGCTTCGAGTCCACACGGCTTACTCGCTCGTTCTTACTCGCGGGCAGGCGGCCCCATCGGGAGATTCACCCAGCTCGAGCGAACCCTGAAGCGCTCCGTGTGCCGATTCCTTTTGCCGCGGGAACCGCCCGCATGCCGCGACACCGCGATCGATCGCCCGGGCTGGGCGTTTCGAGCTCGGCGGCGCGATTGCCGGCGACAATTCCCCGTCGTTCGCAAGCAGGATTCAAGCTTCCCCGAGACCCCAGAGCCTGTGCCTCGAGAGCTTGCCAGGATCGCTCGTCGGCTTGAAGGCGCATTGCCAATCGGCGCCTCGCCTGGATCACGGCCGCTGATTCTATTGCGATCCTACCCCACTGGGAACACGCAGCATGGTTTTATTATGTAAAGCTAGGAACATGCGTGTATGGGCTCTCGCCAGAGCGTGCGCGGTAGAAGCTGACTGATCCGCAGAATGCGTCCATCTTGAAGTTACAAGCGAGACAACTGAGCCCATTCGCGTGTGGATGGTAAGCCATACTGTCCTTCCCTCGGATGTTGCGTCCCTAAAGTCGATCCGTTGCGTTCCGCACCCCCGTCCAGCTTCCTCGAGTCCGCTGGATACGACCCTCCATCCGCTTCCCACGGCACGCAAACGTGAATCCACGTTTGCACGAGCGTGATCAGCGATGAGGAGCTTCGTTTTCAGCCTGGAAGTCGGGAGTGAGGCGTCGTTATTCCGGACTCGGTACTCATGACGGAGCAGCGTGTGACGGCCGCTCGCGATTTTTTTTTCGTGTGCGGAGGAGCGCGGGATGGGAAGTTACGTTTACTCTCGATCGCGCCACGTTTCGTTCGGGAGAAGCCGCTAACGCGTGATTTCAATCATACCGCGGATGATCGAGTAACGACCGGATGCATGAACGAATCCGATGCTGAACGCATCGCTTGCTTTCAAGGCATCTAAGCGATCTACATTCCTCGATGAGTTCTAAATTGCATGCATGGCGGGTTGCTGTTTCGGCAATGGCACGCTCGCGTTCCTGCCATCTTCCTTCGGCCGGTGTTGCGCGAGCGTCATCCACAAGCATGCACAGCTTCACGCGAGACTGCGGCGCTGGGGGTTGCTCTGGGCCGAATCGGGTTCAGGCGGCGTGGGATCGCGTGTCTGGGAATGGCCGGCACGAGACGAGGGGGGGGCGAGGTTGCTTGAGTCTCTTGAAGTTCTGGGATTTGAGGGGCTGGGATTTCGTGCTGGCCGTGGGTCATTCCTGTGCGGGTGGTACGGGGGAAACCGGGTCGATCGGGCGGGTCGAATGGTTCGGGCGGCTGGACTGGCGAATCCCTGTTGCCACATGGCTGGCGAAACGTCGCTCCCAATCAACATGAAACGCGGGATGGATTGCGGAAATCCCATTGCGGATTGACTTTGCCGCGCAGGGACTCGACCATGCAAGAGGTTTGGTGAACGAGACGCTCCCGCCGCCAGGGATGGAGCAAGGACCTCTCATTTCTCAGGTGCTCGAGTGAATTCCGAACATGCCGGACACGCCCCCCGTGTTCCCAGGGATCAGGCTGATGCGCAGTTACTGGTTCGAATCGATTCGTTCCTGGACGACCTGCTCCAGGACGAAGCGGTTGCGTCGTCGTCGCTGGCGTCGATTTTGATTGCGGCCCGGTCCTCGATCGAGGCGGGTTACCATGTTGCGCTTGCGCGGCGGACCTGGAATGCTGGCAACGAGTTACAATCGCTGATGGGTCCCACACTGGTACGTGGATCGCGGCGTTGGCGGGTGCATTAGCGGGGGTTCGGTGGGGGAGTGCAAGACCCGGGCGCGGCGGAGCGGTTCGGCTTACGCTAGGATGAAGGTCGAGGACGGCGTGGCCGTTCGGTGACGCCGTGAGGTGTTTCGGCTGATACGCGCCTCGGTCGGGAGAAGCGTTCGACGTGGAATTCGTGGTGCTTCTGGGGCTGATTATGGCGCAGGGCATGCTGGTGTTTGCCCGGTCAGCCCTGGGGTCGTCGCTCAAGTCGCGGCTGTCTGAACGTTCTTCTCAGGGTGATCGAGGCGCAAGGGGAGCGCTTCGGCTGCTGGACCAGCCAGCGAAGCTTGAGGGGGTCTCGCAGGGGCTGATTGGTCTTCTGGCGTTGACGGCGGGGGCGATTGCCGTGCTGGGTGTTGCGCCTCGCGTTCGCGTGGTGCTCGATCGCCTGGGGTTGGATCAGGTGGTGGGGGGATGGCTGCCGTTTGCGCTCACGCTGGTGGTTGTGGCGGTGATTGCGGCCTTGCTTGGCGAGGCGATACCCCGCCGTGCCGCGCTCCAGCATCCGGAGCGAAACGCCGCCCTCGTGGCGCGGCCGGTTGAAATTCTGATGGCGCTTTTTGCGCCCGCATCCGCGCTCGTCAATGCCCCCGCGCGGTTTCTTGCCCGCTTCTTGGGCCTGCGCGAGCCTGGCGAAACCCCGGTCTCGCAGGAGGAGATCGAGGTTCTCGTTCACGAGGGCACAAAGGCGGGCGTCTTCGAGGATGAAGAGCACGAGCTCATCAAGCGGGTGTTTCGCTTCTCGGATCGGCGTGCGCGGTCGCTGATGACGCCGCGCAACGAGATTGTCTGGATTGACGTGGGGGACTCGCCCGAGGAGATTCGCCGCAAGGTGACGTCGAGCACGCACGCCCAGTTCCCGGTCTGCGACGGCAGCCTTGACAATCTGCTTGGGATCATCCGCGCCAAGGATTTTCTCAGCGAGGCGATCGAGCTCGAGCGTTATCGCGTGCAGGGGCGGCTGGCGATGCCGCTTTTCATCTTCGAGGGGACGCGCGGGCTCAAGCTGCTTGAGCTGTTCAAGAAGTCGCAGGTGCGGATCGCGGTGGTGCTCGACGAGTATGGCGCTGTGCGGGGATTGCTCACGCTGACCGACCTGCTCGAGGCACTTGTGGGCGATATGTCCGTGAGTGCCGAGACGGAAGAGCCGCGCGCTGTGGAACGCGGGGACGGCACCTGGCTCTTCGACGGCCTGACGCCGCTCGAGGAGTTCCAGGAGCGGCTCAAGATCGCACCCTTGCCGAGTGGTGATTACGACACGCTCGCCGGGCTCGTGGTGACACGGCTCGGGCGGATCCCGCACATCGCCGATCGGGTCGAGGTCGCCGGCCTGCGCATTGAGGTGGTCGATATGGACGGCAATCGCGTGGATCGGCTGCTTGTCGAGCCCGTGCCGGAGACAGGCGCCCCCGCGTAGGGATCGGCGCGGGGAGCGGTGCCGCGTGTCGTTGCGACCGGCCGCGGGGCTCTGTAGATTAAGAGCGCTCGCCTGGTCGTGATCGCGCTCGACCGGCCAACGGTCTGGCCTTCGAGAGCACCTGCTCGCGATCCGTGATGTTCACCCCCGGAGCCGTGCCATGATCTTCGCTCGTCTCGAACGCTCGCTGCTCGGGCTCGCGCTGTGCGCTGGCTGGTGTGCGGCCGGGTTTGCGCAATCCGCCCCGAAGGTGGAATTCGACCGCAAGGAAGACGTGATCTACGGCCGCAAATTCGGCACAGCGCTCACGCTGGACGTGATCACGCCCCGGGCGAACGCCAATGGCGCGGGGGTGATCTGGGTGATTAGCGGCGGCTGGTTCAGCAATCACGACAGCATCAACCCCGCCACGGTGCAGGAGCTCCTCAGGCGCGGGTACACGGTCTTCGCCGTCGTCCACGGCAGCCAGCCCAGGTTCACCATTCCCGAGGTGGTCGAGGACATGAACAGGGCCGTGCGGTTTATCCGGCATCACGCGGCGGAGTATCATGTCGATCCCAATCGGCTCGGGATCACGGGGGGTTCGGCGGGGGGACATCTTTCGCTGATGATCGGCCTGGCGGGGAATCAAGGCAACAAGGGCGCGCGCGATCCTGTCGATCGCGAGTCGAGCCGGGTGCAGGCGGTCGCCTGTTTCTTCCCGCCGACCGACTTTTTGAACTATGGCGCGGCCAATCACAACGCGGTCGGGCGTGGAGTGCTCAAGGGATTCCGAGCGCCTTTCGACTTCAGCGAATTCGACCGTGCCGAGGGGCACTTCAAGCCGGTTGTGGACGAGGCCAGGGTCACGCATCTCGCGCGGGCGATCAGCCCGGCCTATCACGTCTCCCGGGACGATCCTCCCACGCTGATCATCCACGGCGACGCCGACACGCTGGTGCCGATCCAGCAGGCGGAGCTTGTACTCGAGCGGCTGAAGAAGGCTGGGGTGGAGACCAAGCTCGTGGTGAAGAAGGGTGCGGGGCACGGCTGGCCGAACCTGATCGCCGACATGAGCACGATCGCCGATTGGTTTGACGCGCATCTGGCCGCGGGCAAGGCGGCGGCGGCCGGGCCTGCGCGGGCTAAACCGGGCGTGAAGGCACCCGCGTCCAGCGGCTCTTGAGCTCAAGAAACCTGCGTTCGTAGAACTGGTACGACGCCGCGGCCATGGCGATCACAAGCGCGAGAAACGCGATCGAGAGCAGTTCGTCCTTGTTGGGAAACCAGGGGAGCCGGTGCTCGATTCTGTGCCGGATCCAGATTGCGATCTCGTGGTACATGTAGAGGCCGTAGCTGATCTTGCCCAGGTAGACGAGGCGGGGATACGCGAGCGCGTTTGCGAGCCAGCCGCGTCCATGGACGGCCACGGCCACGATCCCGGCGCCGCAAAGCCAGACGAAGACGAAATCCCAGGTGCGATGCCAGGGGCCGAGCTGGCCGAGCCGCTCCTGGGAAAAGAGCCAGATGGTCGCGGCGTAGAGCGGCCACTGCAGGATGGCGAGCGCCCAGGCCAGCCGCGGGCGGTCGGCGCTGGGCCTCTGCACAAGCGCGAGCAGGACCCCTGAAAGCAGGGTGTCGAACTGGGAGAAGCTGTTGAAGACGATCATGAGCTGGGAGCCATACGTGCGTGCGCAGTAGGCGCGATAGGCGATCGACGCGGCCATGACGAGGCAGACCAGGGGCACGCGGCCGCCGCGGGGAACAAAGGCGATGAGCAGGGGCACGAGCAGGTAGAACTGCTCCTCGACGCAGACGCTCCAGAGCACGCTCAGCCAGTCGTGCGGGATCGGGTTCACGAGCGCCATGGACCAGTTGCCCAGGAACACCAGAAAGGCCGCGAGATGGGTCTTCAAGGTCTGGGCGTAACCGGCGGTGCCCCAGAGGCCGTCGATCCCTGGCAGGACGAAAAAGCCCAGCACCACGATCCAATAATAAAGCGGCCAGATGCGGAGAATGCGGCGGATCCAGAAGGCGCGGAGGGCCACGCCGCCGTAGCGCGATTCCTCGCGCACGAGCAGCGTGGTAATGAGGAAGCCGGAGAGAATAAAGAAAAGCTGGACGCCGTAGCCGCCGTTTTCTCGGAGCGCGCGGGCGACGGCCTTGCCGGTCACGCGGCCGACGACGGCCTGAGAGATGCCGTCATGAAACAGGTAAACCATCAGGAATGCGATGAATCGCAGGCCGTCGAGCGCGGGGAAGTAGACGCGTTCGCCGTGCGCGGAAGGGGCGGCATCGTTCACGGTCTCGATCATGGTGAAGCGACCTGGCGGGAGCGGTGGTTCGCCCATTCGAGAACATGGGTTACGAGTCGGGGGGCGAGGTCTGGCCCGGGTTCGAGCACCTGGCGGTCGTGCCCTGGGCGGACCAGGTAGAGCGCATGGCGCCCGCGTGCGATCTCGGCCTGATCGTTGGCCACGGTGAGATCAGCGCGGTTGGCGTGGCAGGCGTCGCGTGCGGCCTGTTCGAGGTCGGCGATCGAGGCGCCGGAGAGGAGCTTGAACCCCACGAGATAGATCCCGGGGGCCCAGTCGCGCACGCGTTCGATGATCTTGGGTGCGCGGCGGCAGCGGATGACGAGCTCGTCGAGCTCTGAGCGGATCTTGCCGTGCACGGGCTCGGGGATGTAGTCGGAGACGGCGATGGGCAGGATGGCGACATCGAACGCGCCCGGCTGGAGCAGGGCCTTGAGCGCGTCGTGATACTGCGCGACCGTTCCCTGTTCGAGCATGATCGGGTTCAGCCGCGCTCGATGCGAGAGATAGCGCACGCGGAGCGCCTCCAGGCGCGCGTGCTCGGCGGCGGGCTCGGAGGCGTCGAGCGCAAAGGTGGCGAGCCGGTGGAACGGCGTCATGGCGCCGGGAGGGTGGAGATAGGTCACGCGCGCACCTTGCTCCAGACAGGCTTCGGCGATCTGCGCCGCGAGGCGGCCGGTCGACAGGTTCGTCAGCCTGCGCACGTCATCCACCGGCGCGATCGTTCCACCCCCGGCCACGACCACATTCATGCGCGTCTGGATCCTCCACTCGACCTTGCGAGCCCCGATGCGGTCGGCTAGCCTCTACGCAGTTGTACTGGATCGCTCGAACAGGTCCCATCCCACGCGAGAAACACCCAGATGCCGCGTACCGATTCGCCCGCCGGCGCGGGGGCGGAGATCCTCGCCGAAATCTCGCGCTGGCCGATCTTCGACCCGCACACACACATCGATCCCCATCGACCGGCCGCGCGCCGATTCGATGAAATCCTGGGCTACCACTACTATACCGAGCTCGCGCACTCCGCGGGCATGCCCGCCGAGCTCGCGCTCCCCGCGCATGATCCGCATACCCGCCCCAGACGGATCGCCCCTTACCTCGAGCGCATCGACACCACCGTCCAGTACTCCTGGCTCGTGGAGATCGCCCGCGTCTTCCACGGCTTTGACGGCGAGCGGATCACGCCCGAAAACGTGGACCACATCGTCACGGCCGCCGAGAAGGAGCACGCGCACGGCTGGGACGACGAGGTCTGGACCCGGAGCAATCTCGAAGCGGTCTTTCTGACGAACGAATTCGACGACCCGCTCGAAGGCTGGGACACTGCGCGATACGTGCCCTGCCTGCGGGTGGACGACCTGGTGCTCAAGCTGCATTTGCCGATCACGGTCGATCGGCTCCGGCGTTCGAGCGGTCTTGAGGTGTCGGATCGACCCAGCCTGGTGGCTGCGCTTGGCGTGATTTTCGATCGCTTCGTGGCGCGGGGGGCGCGGGCGTGCGCGATCAGCCTGCCGCATGATTTTGCGCCCCGGCCCGCCGAACCAGCCCGCGAAGTCACCCCGGTGCGCAAGGTCCTCCAGGGCGCGGAGACCCGCGGCGACGAACGCGAGGACGTGCGCCAGGCCGTCTTCTGGACCATCGCCCAGCTCTGCGCCGATCACAAACTGCCGTTCGACCTCATGATCGGCCCCTCACGCGACGTCTACCCCGCGGGCGTCTCCGGCGGCCGCGACCTCTTCGACCGCCGCGCCAGCCTGCACGACTATCGCAAACTGTTCAACCACTTCAGCTCGTCGCAATTCATCGTCTCGACGCTCGCGCCCGACGCCGCGGCCGAGCTCGTCGCCTATTCCTGGATCTTCCCCAACGTGCTGCCGATGGGGCACTGGTGGTACTCAAACATCCCCGCCTTCATCGAGCCTGATTTGCGGGCGCGGATCCAGGCGATTCCCAAGGTCAAGCTGCTGGGTTATTACTCCGACGCCTACAAGCTGGAATTCATCCTTCCCAAGTTCAACATGTATCGCCGCGTGCTGGCTGGGGTGCTCGCCCGGGAGATGGCGGATCGAAGCTGGTCGCTCGACCAAACGCTGCAACTTGCGAAACTGATTTTGCTGGAAAACCCGCGGCGGGTTTTCGCGCCGCGGGGCGCCCGGGGCTGATTTGACGAAGGGTTCTTCGCAAGGCATGCTTCGGTATGCGTCGCGAAGGATCGCCCGTTCGCGGTACGCTTGAGATGAGCAGGGGCCGGGGCGCGGGGCGAGCGATCCAGGTGCGGCGAAAGCGAGAGGACGATCCGCGATGACCAACCAGCGACGGGCGTTTTTGATCGCGACGGCGTTCTCCACTGGGCTATGGGTGGCCGCGGCCGACTGGGCCCGGGCGCAGGAGCAACCGGGGCTGTCGTCCGGCAGCGGCCAGGGAACGGGGAGCGGGCGCTCGAGCGGCGTTCAGCGCAACCGTTCGGGCTCGATCTCCGGATCCGGGCCGGACCGGCTGGTGCCGCTCAATCAGGGCCCGGGCGAGCGCCCGCCCTTGCGTGGCGGTATCCGCGGCCTGGGACCCGGCGTGGACGTGCGATTCCCCAATGACCCTTATGTCATTCCCTTCATGACCCTGGCCGAACAGGGCGGGCCCATCGATCCCAACGCTCCCACCGGCGTCACCAACGACCTGCTCAAGAATGCTCGGCTGATCACCACCGCCCGGGAGCGCAGCCTGGCCCTGCAGCGAATCGCCAACAGCGCCATCGCAAGCAATCAGCTCTTCCTGGCGCACCAGATTCTCGAGGAGGCCGTGAATTCCGCCACCGTGGTCGAGGATCCGCTCGTTCGCGACCAGCGCCTGATCGCGATCGTCACATCCTTGAACATCCTGTGCGATGCCCTGCTCCGCGAGGGTCAAAAGCCGTTTGTGACCATTCCGAGCACGGTCGCCCCGCTGGCACCAACGCCCGCGCCGCCCCAGCCCGCCGCCAATCCCGACGCCCTCAAGCCCGAAGACGCCCCCAGGAAGGCCGACGGCATCGTCTTTCTCAGGCTGGCGCGGCTGGAATGGAAGCGAGGCGCTTATCTTTGCGGCCTGATCGGCAACCCCACCTATCGCAACGAGATGCTCTACAAGGTGGCCGATAGCGCCTCGTCCGGCTCGGCCAGCATCGCCAATGAGTATGAAAACGCGTACATGGATGTAAATGCCAGGCCGGATTCGGCGGATTCTCCCAAGCTCAAGGAGATCCGCGCGGCGGCCGACGGTGTGCTGGTGGAATCGTTCGACTACGCCAGCCGCATTGATCGCCTGATCTGGAAGTACCGTGCGATGGTGCGGATCGCGCTTGAGGCCGCGGATTCCGGGCAATATGAGCGCGGGCTCGAACTGTCGCGGAAGATCGACAACGCCGAGTCGCGGACCGAGGCGCTTTTGCTGCTGGCTGAATCCGAATCGCGCAACGGCAGCCAGTCCGCCGCCACCCAGATTTACCAGGAAGCGGCGCATGCCGCGGCCTCGATCTAGCAGGAGGGGCTACGTGGCGTGATTGTGGGGTTCCTTGTCGACAGCCTGATCGCGACCGGCCGATTCGACGACGCCCGCGCCTGCGTGGTGATCTACCCCGAGGAATCGCAGCAGCTCGTTGCGCTCGGTGCGATCGCCGAATCGCAGGGACGCCGCGGAGGCGCGGAGGCAGCCAGGCGCTGGATCGCCAATGAAGCGCCCGCGGCGTATCGTCCCTCGCTCTACCGCCGCGTGGTCGCCGGCTATCTCTGGGCCATCGAGCAAAACCGCGGCCGCGAGTTCGGCAATCGCTAACCAGGCCCGCGGGCGCTCACCCGAAGAAGCCGGGGTTTTTCTCCCTGGCCAGGCGCAGACCGCCGTGCACGGCTTGCAGGTCGGAAGCCAGGATGAAGAGCTTGCAGCCCAGCTCGCGCATCCGCTGGGCGTATTCGGGTCCGCGGCTGAAGACGCCCCAGGGCTTGCCGGCGTCGGCGCAGGCGCGTGCGAGGCGTTCGATGGCGGCGAGGCAGCGCGGGTGCTCGAACTGGCCGGGCACGCCCAGCACCTGGCTCAGGTCGGAGGGGCCGACGAAGAGCAGGTCGACGTCGGGCACGGCGGCGATCTCGGCCACGGATTCGAGCGCCTCGGCGGTTTCAATCTGCACGCCCAGGAAGAGCTCGGAATTCACCCTGGCCATGTAGTCGGCGAGCGGGTCGAGGCCGTAGCGGCCGTCGCGATTGCCGCCGTTGAGCCCGCGTTCGCCCCGCGGCCAGAACTTGGCCCAGCGCACGGCTTTTTCGGCCTCTTCCGCCGAGCGGACCATGCTGAACATGAGCCCCCCCGCGCCGGCCTCGAGCGGGCGCATCACCGACGCATAGTCGGTCGCGGGCAGACGCACGAAGTGGTCAAGCGCATACCCCCGCGCGGCCATCACGGCGAGCTCCACATCGCGCATCGAAAGCCCCGCGTGCTCCGCATCCAGCCAGAGTGCATCGAAGCCGCCGTGCTCGCCGACGATCTCGATCAGCTTGGGGCTGAAAAGCTGGCCCACGGCAAATCCGCGCACAACCTTCCCCTCGGCCAGCAATTGCTTGATTCGCGGCATCCGACTCTTTCCTTCCCGGTGCAAGATGCGAGAGAATTCATGGTCGAGCCGGCCGGGGCCATCCCGGGGCTCGACCGCACGCCCTGGGTCGCATTCTAACAGGAACGGGCCTGGCATTGAGCCCGCCCCACCCGCCGCTGGAGCCTTCGATGGCTGATCGCTACACCGTGCTCATCGCCGACTTTCTCGCGGAAGATTCGATCGAACAGGCTGTGCTCGGCGAGATCGCGCGCCTGGTCATGGCCCGCGCCCAGCACGAAGCCGAGCTCGTTGAGCGCGCGGCCGAGGCCGATGCCGTGATTCTGTTCCACGACATCTCACGCCTGGGGGAGATCTTCTTTTCGAAGACGCGCGGCTGCCGCTGCGTCGTCCGCGCGGGGGTCGGCTATAACAACATCGATCTCGATTCGGCCACACGGCACGGCATCCAGGTTTGCAACGTCCCCGACTACGGCACCGAGGAAGTCGCCGATCACGCGATCATGCTCCTGCTCGCTCTGGTGCGGCGGCTGATCCCCTCGTATCACGCGATTCGGGACGGCGGCTGGGATTATCAAACGGCCATTGGCGCACCGCGCTTGCGGGGCAAGACGCTGGGCATTGTCGGCTGCGGGCGCATCGGCTCGGCCACCGCGCTCCGCGCCAGGGCGCTCGGGCTCGACGTCGTCATTTACGACCCGCTCATCCCTCACGGCCAGGAAAAAGCCCTCGGCGTGCGCAGAGTCCACGCACTTGAGGAATTGCTCGAGCAGGCCCATTTCGTCAGCCTGCATTCCTATCTCGACGCGACCACGCACCATTTGATCAACGCCGCTGCCTTCGACCGCATGCGCGAAGGCGTCTATCTGATCAACACAGCGCGGGGGCCGATCGTCGATCAGCAGGCGCTCAAACGCGCGCTCGATTCGGGTCGAATCGCCGCCGCCGGCCTGGACGTGGTTGAAAACGAGCCGCTCGACGATGAAGCCTTGCGCAGGCATCCGCGCGTGCTGCTCACGCCGCACACCGCGTTCTACAGCGTCGAAGGCTATGTGGAGCTCCGCACCAAAACGGCCGAGGAAGTACGCAGAATCCTGCTCGGCCAGGCGCCGCGGAATCCGGTGAATATCCCGCACCGAGCACGGGTTTAGAACTGAATCGCCCCGTTCAGGAACGCGCTTGTGGCTGCGACCCACCCCGCCGAGAACGACGCTCGCCCAGATCACGCCGCCGTGACGCGGGCGTGGATCGCCGTGGTCATTCTCACCGCGGTGATGACAGCAGGCTCAGGCGCGGTCAGCCTGGCGCGATACCACAAGCTCGAAAGCGGCTGGTCCTGGGATCTCGCCTACTACAACCAGTGGTTCTGGAAGCTCGTGCATGGGCAGCTCAAAGGGCTCACGGTGCGCCCGGCCTCGGCCTATGCGATCGAGGGACCACAGCTCTGGAAGATGAACTACCTGGCGCCGGTGCGGCTGGTCATCGCACCGATTTACGCGCTCGCGCCCGACCCGCGCACCCTGCTCGTGATCCAGTGCGTGATCTTCTGGTGGGTGATCCCCGCGGCATTTGGACTCGTGCTCGCGGAATCCCGATCCGTGCCGCTCGCGCTTGGCGCTGCGTTTCTGGTACCCCTTTCAGGCTTGCTCTGGCCCCTCGTCTGGAACGACTTTCGTGAGCTTCAGCTTGCCCTCCCCTTCGTGCTCCACACCGTGCAAGGAGTACGCCAGCGCTCGGTTCGGCTCGCCGCCCTGGGCGTGACGGTCCTGCTCGCCTGCCGCCAGGAATTCGCGGTCATGATCGCGACCTTCGGCTTCTTGCCCCCCGCGCGGGAGGAATCACTTTCGCGCACCATCGCCTGGAGACAGGCCCTCACGCTGCTCGGGGCGGCGTGGTTTCTCTTTGCTTTTTTCGGCTACCTCGCGTTTGTGGTCGGCCGTTTTGCGCCGGATCACTATCTCAATCAATTTCAGGGACCGCGGGCGTCCATCCCCGAAACCCTGCGCACTTCCACCGAGACGCTGCTCTTCGGCCTCGGCTGCTGGGCGATTCTCGCGCTTTTCGCACCCCGCGTCTTCGTGCTCGCCATCCCCTGGATCTGGGGAATCTGCAGCGCCCGCTGGGCCAATCGGGTCCTGGAGACAACGAGCTGGCACCACGTGCGCTATACCCTGCCTGCGACATCACTTGTGCTCGCCGCGGGGCTCGTGGGCTATGCCCGAATCGGCCGCTGGCTGCTCGCCCGCAAACACGGCATGCTCCTGCTGATGGGCTTCCTGATCGGATGCGCGGCCGTGAATCTCGAAAGCGCCTTCGACACGATCGGCCGGCTCGAGCGCAAGCCTCCAAACTACTCCGCGGCCGAGCTCGAGGAAATCTGGGGCTGGATCCAAGCCGTACGCCCAGACGAGGGCGTCATTGCCGACTACACCGTCACCGCCCCGCTCTCCTCACGCCAACGCCTCTACAGCTACATTCTCGAAGATAACCTGCCACCAGGGTTTCCCAACCTCGATCGCGGAATTGGCTGGCTCTTCGTCAAGAACGACTCCCCCTTTCTCAGAGGCGCCCACCTCACGGGTTTCGAGACTGTCCATCACGGCCGCGTGCTCACAATCCTGCACCGCGTTCCCTGAGCGTGGAACCCCAGGAGACGCCGCGGCCGCCGCGGATCACGAGAAAACCCCATCCCATTACCATACAAAATGTTGCGACAAATTAACGGGCGTACTGCAACACACCGGCAAGCCCAAATTCGGCGACCGCGCAACCTTCCGCCGCCGGCTCGATCGAAAAAATCCGATTTTGCGCGAACCTGGTCCCCCGATAGAATGTCAAGGCGTTCGAACCCGGTGATCGAACGTCGCCTAAAATCCCACCCGGCCAGCAACCCGGTGGTCCTGGATTTTGGCGTGTTTGACGACCGGTGCGTAAGCTGGGCGTGGCGCCCGGCTTCATCGACGTCTCGGGAGCCAAGTTGGTACCCATGACTCGGTTATAAGGACCCTCGGGACGAAAGACGTCCCATCCCCATGTGAATTGGCGTGGTCCCCACCAGGATCTTCGCCGATCACCTCCTGATCCCGCCTGTGGGCGGAGACGAGGCACTGTCATGCTGAACCGCACGAACCTGACGCTGTCGGCCCTGGCTTCTCACCGGCTGAATCGCGGCTCGCGGTCGCTCGCCCTTACGGCGGGTTCCAATCATGGCATGCTGCGCTCGCTCGTCTGCTCATATCATGATGGCGTCATGCGTGATGTAGCCATGTGGATGGTACCCATGCCGATTTCCCAGGTCGGCTGGGCGATTCCGCCCGCGATTCCCGGACCAGCGATTCAACCCCAGCCCCAGGCTCAAAGTGGACGCGATTGTTGCAGCGATCGCGGGTTTACGAGAGCGTTTGGCGGCTGTCGCGCGGCTGCCAAGCCGGCGGCGGCGCAGGCGTTGAAACGCGTGGCCGGTCCCATGGCCTCAGCCTGAACAACCACGCCGGTTTTCAAGCTGCGTCACTCGACCACATCCGCGTTGAGACGAATCGTCCGGTGCTGTCTGGGCTCGTGCATCGAGTCCCTGGCCTGGATGTGAGCCGCGTTCTCGTTCGTGGAGGGGGTCAACATCAGGTCGATGGCCCGTGGCAAGCGCGCTGCGCTCACGGCGTTTCAACCTGATCCTACGCCGTCATTCGTGCGTTTGACCGGGGCACGAGCCAGCCGCTCGCCGTCTGTCGCGCAAGCGCCATCACCAAATCACGATCCAGGCCGAACGCGCCAGGGAGGCGCCTGGCCTGGTGGGCGGATCAGAGAGCCTCCATGTCGCGGGGGGAAGGTGGGATCTGTGTTTCGCATTGCGAGTTCGAGCGAGGGTGAAGAGCAGGAAGAATTCTCGGCAAGCCCGGGCTGGACCGGCCTGGCTGCGCTCGTGGAGCGTGCGCAGGCCGGCGACCGGGAAGCGTTCAGCGCGCTGGTCGAGCAGTTCGAGCCGACGGTGCACGCGATCGCGCTGCGGCGTCTGGGGAATTCCAGCGATGCGCACGAGCTTGCGCAGGACGTCTTCCTGCATGTGATGACGCGTCTTGAGCAGCTTCGCGAGCCGGAGCGTTTCGCCGGCTGGCTCAAGCAGATGACGGTGCGGATGGCGATCAACCGGATGACGCGGCGGCTGCCGCCGTCCTCGGTGGAGCACACGATCCTCGAGGCTTCGGAAGGTCCGCGCGATGCGCCTCTCGACCGGCTGATCACGCGTGAGCAGGTCGATCGGCTGGCCGTGGCGATGGGCTCGCTCAAGGCCATGGATCGCGAGGCGCTCGATGCGTTCTATCTGCAGGAGCTTTCGCTGGTGGAGATGGCGGTGCGGTTCGACGTGCCGATCGGCACGGTGAAGCGGCGCTTGCACACAGCACGGAAGCGATTGCGGCGGGCGCTTGAGCAGGCGGTGGCCGACCCGGCCGAATGGCTCGACGGCCGCGAGGCTGAGTCGCTCCAGCACGATGACGAGCTCGTCCTCGCGGGTGCGGAGGCGGACCGGTGGTAGCGTGATTCCCTGGGCCGGCTCGAAAATCTCGGGCCGGTTCAGGGTGCGCCGTTCTGCCCAGGCACGGGGAGCGTCAGCCGGGCTGAGGCGAGCTCGCGCTCGTAGCGGCGGACCCGCGCTGCGAGAATCCACTGATCGATCCATGCGAAAAGCACAATCGGCGCACAGACAAGCGAGACGACAATCAGGCCCACGTCGGGCCGGCCGAAGGCTGTGAAGAGCGAGAGAAAGATCGCGGCGATCACGCCCGGCACAAGCGTGAGCGCCCAGGTGACGCGGCGATAGCGCGCAAGCTGCTCCGGCAACGGTTCAGCGCCCAGGCGAAGGCGCCCGAGACGCATGCGCCAGTATGCCTCGCGAGCTGGCCAGTTGGTTTCCACGTGTTTCTCGGCCCATGCAGGCGATTGCGGGTCGAAAGGGACAGATCTCGATTCTGGATTCTAGGCACTCTGGCGGTCATCGTAAACGCGCTCTGATCATTCCGCGAGGCGTTGGAGCAGCCTGATCAGTTCGACGGCCTGCTCCGGCGCGAGGGTATCGGGGTTGATCTTGCGCAGCTCGACCAGGAGCGGATCAGGAAGCGCGGCGAAAAGGCTTCCCTGGAGTGCACGCGCGGATTTGACCTTGCGCTTGATCACGCCTTCGGGCGTGCCAGGGTCGGGCCCGTGCTGCTTCTCGAGGAACGCCAGGATTTCCCGCGCCCGCTCGAGCACCTGCGCGGGGACACCAGCCAGCCGCGCAACGTGGATGCCGTAGCTTTGATCCGCGCCCCCGCTGGCGATCTGATAGAGAAAGACGATCTCCCCCTCGCGCTCATGCACCTGCACGCTGGCGTTCTTGAGCCTCGGCCTGGTTTTCTCGAGCTCCACCAGCTCGTGATAATGCGTGGCGAAGAGCGTGCGGCAGCCGACATGGTCGTGCAGATGCTCGGCCACGGCCCACGCCAGCGACACCCCATCGAAGGTGCTGGTCCCGCGCCCGATCTAGTCGAGAATCACCAGCGAGCGTTTGGTGGCGTTATGCAGGATGTTCGCCGTCTCGGTCATCTCGACCATGAACGTGCTGTGACCACGCCCCAGGTCATCCGCCGCGCCGATGCGCGCAAAAAGACGATCCACAATGCCGACCCGCGCTCGCTTCGCAGGCACAAATGAGCCGATCTGCGCGAGCGCCGCGATGAGCGCAACCTGGCGAATATAAGTGCTTTTGCCAGCCATGTTGGGGCCGGTGATAAGCAGCACATCGCCATATTCCTGGCCCAGGCGAAGATCGTTCGGGACGAATCCGCCTGACGGAAGCAGGATGTCGAGCACGGGATGGCGTCCCGCTTCGATCTCGAGCACCGGGTCGGCGGTGATCCGCGGCTGGCAATAGCCCTGCCGCACGGCGAGCTCGGCAAGCCCCGCGAACGCATCAAGCTGGGCGAGCACCACACCGGCCTGGATCAGCCGCGGCGATTCCGCCGAGACCCGCTCGCGGAGCGAAACAAAGAGCTCATATTCAAGTTCGAACGAGCGTTCCTGCGCCCGCAGGACCTTGTCCTCGTATTCCTTGAGCTCGGGGGTGATGTAGCGTTCGGCGTTCTTGACGGTTTGTTTGCGAATATAGTCCGGCGGGATTGCATTGCCCCGCGCCTGGGCCTGGGCGTGGGTGATTTCGATGTAGTAGCCAAAGACCTTGTTGTAGGCGACCTTGAGACTGGCGATTCCGGTTTTGCGGACCTGCTCGGCCTGGAAGCGTGCGATCCAGGTTTTGCCGCCCCGGGCCTGGTCGCGCAGCTCGTCGAGCTCGGGGTGATAACCTTCGCGGATGAGCCCGCCTTCCTTGACGGCGAGGGGGGGATCATCAACGAGGGCTGACTCGATCTCCGCGCGGATTTCGGGGCAGAGCTCGAGGGCGGCTTCGAGCTGTTTGAGGCGGTTGGAGTGCCGCGCGGCGAGGCGTGCCTTGACCCGGGGCAAGATCGCCAGCGTGCGCCCGAGCGCAGCCAGGTCGCGCGGGGTTGCCCGCCCCGCGCCCACCCGCGCTGCCAGCCGCTCGAGGTCGTACGCCTGGCCGAAGTCGGACCGAAACGCCTGCCGCGCGTCGGCGTCGGCCACGAGCTCGGCCACCGCCCCTTGCCGCTCGAGGATCAGATCGATCGATGTCAACGGCGCAGCGACCCACTCGGCGAGCAGCCGGGCGCCCATCGGCGTCGCCGTCTGGTCGATCATCGCGAGCAACGAGCCCTCACGCTTGCCCTCGCGGAGCGTGCGCGTAAGCTCAAGCCCACGCCTGGTCGTTTCATCAATCCCCAGCACATCCGCCCGGCGATACGGCGTGAGCTTGCGAAGATGCCCCAGATCCGACTTCTGCGTCTCCTTCAAATACGCCGCGAGCGCACCCGCCGCCTGCACGTCCGGACCCCTGTCCTCAACGCCAAAACCCGCCAGCGTTGTGACACGCAAGAGCTCAAACAGCACGCCGAGCGCCTGCTCGGGCTGAAAGTCCCATGAAGGCCGCGGAGTGATCGAGGTTTCGCCTCGTGAACGGATCATCCGCGCCCACGGTGAGTCGAGGGCGATCTCCGAGATCAGAATCTCGGCGGGATGGATTCGCGCCAGCTCCTCGGCGAGCTCGGTGCGTTCCAGGCGCGCGAGCGCGAACTGGCCGGTGGAAAGGTCGACCCAGGCAAGCCCCATCTTCGAGGCGGATTCGACGACGGCGGCCAGATAATTTGCCTGCTTGGGGTCGAGCAGCTCGTCATCAGTGAGCGTGCCGGGCGTGACCACGCGCACGATGTCGCGTTTGACGAGCCCCCTGGCAAACCGGGCGTCTTCCATCTGCTCGCAGACGGCCGCGCGCAAACCAGCCGCCACGATCTTGGCGAGATACGCATCAAGCTGATGGTGCGGGAAGCCCGCCATTGAGGAGGCTTCCGGCCCCTTGTCGCGCGAGGTGAGCGCCAGGCCCAGGAGAGGCGCAGCGCGTTCGGCGTCGTCGCCGAACATCTCGTAAAAATCGCCCATGCGAAACAGCAGAAGCGCGTCGGGATCGCGAGCCTTGAGCTCGCGATACTGCTGCATCATCGGCGTGGCCGGTGGGTTCATCGAACGGACGCTCGCGGCCTGTACTCAAAGCCCGGCCGGCCGGGCCGGCCCGCGCGGGTTCCAGACAGGCGCGCGAAATGGTCGCGGAGATGGCGGATCGCCGGCGACCCCCGTTTGCCGCTCAGAACTTATCAAGCGCAGCCTGCTCGTCGCCATGGATCTCAAAGACCTGGTCGAGCCTTGTGATCCGGAAGACCTCAAGAAGGTCGGTGTGGATGCAGCAGAGCTTGAGCTTGCCCTTGACCGCCGTCACCTTGCGCTTGAGGTTGATGAGCTTACCGAGGGCCGCGCTTGAGAGATACTGAACGTTGCCAAAGTTGAGCAGAATGTTCTTGCAACCTTCGTCTTCGACCAGGCTGTAAAGCTGGTCCCCCACTTCCTGGATATTTTCCTCGGTGACGATCTTTGACTCGACGAAGCTGACAACGGTCACTCCGTCAACGTTTTCGCTCCGGAGATGACGGCGCGGACCTTGCGACATCGGTGTTGAGCTCCTGACTGGCACGGTAACAGGACCGACCCCGAGATTATAACAACATCGCCGCCGAACCCGAATGCCGGCCTCCCTGGCGGAATCGTTTTCTTTGGGGGACGCGATTCGACAATGCGAAGTCGGGATGGCTCCAGAGTCACCCAAACGGAATCGAGAATCAAGGGAGAACCGGCAAAAGCGGAGCGTTCGAGCGGGCATGGCCGGCCATGGCGGGGGCAGGCGAAGGCACGAACGCCCCCGACCTGCTCCGACCACGAGCGGCGAGCTGGCGGGAGATTCGCGCGAAGGGGCCGCATGCGCGCGAAACCGGGCGCCGGGATGTCCGGCCGACTGGCTGCCTTGCTTCCATCCGGCTCTTCTCCATCCAGCTCGTTCCTCCGCGCGACGAATCAGCATGAAAGAGCGGCCGGAGGGTTTACGTCAGCTCGGCTGGGGGCTGTGCGCCCTCGACGAGACGGATCGGCCGTCCATCCGTGCTTTCGAGCTTCATTTCGGGATCGATGCCCAGGCGGCGGAAGAGCACCGCGGCCAGATCCGCGGGTGTGAAGGGACGTTCCGCCGGCGCATCGCCGTGGGGATCGGTACGGCCGATCACAAGTCCGGCGGGCAGCCCTGCCCCGGCCATGATGATCGAGTTCGCCCGGCCGTGATGGTCGCGCCCGGCGTTCTCGTTGATTTTGGGCGTGCGGCCGAACTCACCCATCATCACGACCAGGGTCTCGTCCAGCAGACGGCGATCGGCCAGATCCTGGAGAAGCGCGGAGACAGCCTGGTCGAGCTGCGGGGCCAGCGTGTTCTTCAGGGTCGAGAAATTCTGCGCGTGTGTATCCCAGCCCAGGGGGCCTGCGCCGCGGTCGTTCACGGTGACAAATGAAACGCCTGCCTCAACAAGCCGCCTGGCCAGCAGGCAGGACTGGCCAACGGTCGTGCGGCCGTAGCGGTCGCGGATGGCGGCTTTTTCGTCGCCGATCTTGAAGGCTGCCTGGGCGCTCGGCGACGTGAGCAGCGTAAACGCGCTCTCGGCGAACTGGTCGCGGCTTTCTGAAACGGCGCTCGGAGGCGCCTCGTGCGCGAATTCGTCAAGCGCATGGACCATCTCGCGCCGGCGGGCGAGTCGATCGAGCGTCAAGCGGTCCGGCGGCGTGAGATTTCGCACCCGGAAACTGGGTGAATTCGGGTCTGATTCGATCGCGAACGGATCATATGCGGAAGAGAGATAGCCGCTTGTTGCGAACAACGGGGCGTCGGGAATCGCGGCATGAGCCGGCAGGAGACCGCGCGCGCCTCGGATCCGCGCAGCCACGCTGCCGTAGCTGGGGTATACGATCGCCGGGCTGGGACGGTAGCCGGTGAGCAAATGATGCGCAGCGCGGGCGTGGTCGGACTCCGGAGAAGTCATGCTGCGGATGAGCGTGACCTGGTTCATCATGGCGGCGAGCCGGGGCAGAACCTCGCTGATCGAGAGGCCGGGCACGGACGTGGAGATCGGCTTGAACTCGCCGCGGGTGTCGGCGGGCGCGGTGGGTTTGGGGTCGAAGGTATCGATATGCGACGGGCCGCCCGCGAGCCAGATCAAGATGCAGCGCCGCGCCTTGACCACATCGGCCGCGGCGGCACGCGCGCGCAGGAACAGCCAGTCGTCCAGGCCAAGCCCCAGTACACCCAGCACGCCGAGCTTGAGAAACCCACGCCGGCTGGGACCCGGGCAGCTAGCAAGGTCGTTGTTCGCCTTCATCACACCCTCCCTCGAGCTGGACCAGGGACCTTCCGAACACGGGTAAAACGCGAGCCAGGGCTCAATGATTGAACGCGAATTCACGCGAGTTCAGCAGCGCCCAGAAGAGATCCTCGGCCGCTTCGGCGCGATTGGGCGACTGCTTGATCTCGGCCGTCCAGCGCGAGCTTTCCTCGGGCGTCGGCGGCCGGCAGACCGTGCGGTAGTAGAGGTTTTCCACGAGCTCCTCGGGCTCGAGCTCGAGCTTGAGCACGCCCGCCAGGTAGCCGTTCAGGCTCGTGACCTTGGACTCGATCACATCGCCCCCCATGAGCAGGAGCGACTGGGCCAGCGAGAGCGGCGTAGACGCCGAGGCGACACAGGTTTCGTTGCGGCGGCAGCGCCCGAAGGTGTCGAGGATTGTGCTCGCGGTTGTGGGGTCGGCGACCTCGATCGCCCTGCGTTTGGGATTCACGCCCGGGTAGCGATTGGGCACGTCGGTCGCCTGCGCGAGCGCGTCGGCCATTTGATGCGCGGAGAGCGGGCGCAGTTGCTGCCGTGAAAACAGCCGCGTATCACC
>DAIDHX010000240.1 GCA_027451885.1 Planctomycetales bacterium | reverse complement strand
GCAGCCGTGTCATCTATACTGAAGGCGTCGTTCATGGACAACGGCGTGTTCCAGTTTGATAATGGAAGACGCGGGCGATCGGAGCGAATGTGAACCGCGACGATGCGATGCCAACAGGCTCTTTGAGCCCATCGCCTGGCCATCGAGGCGCCATGAAAGCTTTTCTGACCGCATGCGGGTTGGTCGATCCGCTCCGGCTTGAGTTGTCTCGGCACGACGCGAGAGAGTCGGAGACGCGCGTCCTGAATCAACCGTTTGCAATTCTTGGCCGCGACTCAAACGCCGATGTGGTGCTTGATTATCCAGGCATTGGTCGACGCCACATTTATTTGCAAGTCGTCAATGGGCTTGCCTTCTGGTTGAACCTGGAGGGCTCGGCCAGGCGCAGGAGCGGGCGAGATCCGCAGTCAATGGGATGGCTCGGAGGCGATCGTGTGCTGCGGATTGGGCCATACCTTGTGCGTCAATCGCTTGGCGAACACGATGCGCGGGGAATTTGGGATCGTCCCGCTCCCCGAGAGACTCCGCTCATCTCGATGAGCGAGGAACGCGGCCGCCTCCCCATCACCCTCGAATTCTTGAACGGACCCTCCAGGGGAAACACCTGGCCGCTCCGACGCGTCATGTCCCTGGTCGGCTCAGCTTATGGTTGCAAGTTCCGCCTCACTGATCCTAGCGTATCGCGCTATCACGCTGCGCTTCTCAGAACAGCCGGTGGACTTTGGATTGTAGACCTGCTGGGGCGTGAGGGAGTGCGCGTAAACGGTCAGAAGTTGCGTGCGAGCGCGTTGGGCGACGGCGATGTCCTGGGAGTCGGGCGTTATCAAATGCGGATTCGTTGGCAATCTTCCGCCCAGGAAGGCGACGTTGCCTCGATCCGTTTTTCGCAGGGATATGAGCGTCCGTCTCCGCGCGTATCGCTCCCGGAGCCCCTTTCGCGATCGGATGCATTCGCTGCTGGGGCAGTTAAGCTGCCGTCCCCAGGGCAGGGGAGTGAGCCGCTCCGCTCCGCTGGCTTTGAAATACAACGCGCGTCTGCTCCTGGCCCGCTCGCTCCAGAGCTTCTCTCGGGGCAAGGCGATCTCACTGTCGGCTCGCTGATCCCGCTGGTGAATCAGTTCGGACTCATGCAGCAGCAGATGTTCGACCAGTTCCAGCAGGCGCTTGGAATGATGGTAAAGGTCTTCAGCGAGATGCACAGGGATCAGATGGAGGTGATCCGGACCGAGCTGGCTCGACTTCGCGAGCTCACCGATGAGTTTCACGCGCTCAAGGACGAGCTCGCCACTCACACGAAGCGGGCAGGGGAGTCCTCGGCGACGGGGGCCGAAGCCCGATCTCCAGGGTTGGCTTCTGAGTCGGTCTCCAACTCGGACTCGACTCCTGAACCGCTTCTCACCCCTTCCGTGGAGGAAATGATCGAGAAGTTACAGGCTGCCGCGTCAGTGGCCGCGATGCCATTCCCTTCGATGGCGGATGCTCCGCCGCAAGCTCAAGAAGCCCCAGTTCGATCCCAGGTCGAAACATCCGCCGTGACCGAGGCCAGGCCACAAAAAAGCGATGCCGTCCCCGGTCCTCAAGCCCGCTCGAGACCTCAACCCGCAAGCGCTGCCTCGGAGCGTGACACCGTCGCCTGGCTTCACGAACGCATCGCGGCGCTTCACGCCGAGCGTGAGACGCGTTGGCAAAAGCTGCGAAAGCTCTTGCCTGGCCTCTCCTGAATCAGCCCCTTCGCGCTCAAAGTCCGCGCCTGGACCGTGAGGACACAACTCGCCAAGTTTCCGGGCAGTCGGCATGCAGGATTGCCGGGTTCCATGGCACACACGAATGGATTCGAGGTTTCCCCTGGCCGGCATTCAAGGTTTCGCGAAATCGCGCGGAGTGTCGGTCCTGAATCGACCTTTCTCCGCCAGGAAGCAAAAGAGCGCAGACTCTCTGATTGAAGCAGTCTATTGTCTTGTACTATATGTAATTCGAACTTGGAAATCGGAGCACGCCCTTAAGGGTGATCAGTCATGATGGCGTGCGTGCGTCTCCGCTTCCGGCGATTCTTGGCTTTTCGCTTTCTCGAATTTCATCCGCCGCCAGGCCAGGCCCCCTTTGTCGCGAGGGCGGAAGTCGTCTTTCGTCTTCCCATACCCCCACCTCAACAGCGAGATACGAACGATGTTCGAGCGAATCTCTGTTTCCAATACGTCAATCATTGAGAGCTACGGAAACCATATTCAACGATATCAATTCGCGTCTCGTTACTGCGAGGGAAGGCGAGTTGTGGATGCGGGCTGCGGAACTGGGTATGGGACTGCCTTTCTGAATCGACAAGGCGCGGGCAGCGTGCTGGCGATCGATATTTCGCCCGAAGCAATCCAGGAGGCGACCCGGCTCTACGCAAGGCAGGGCATTCGCTTTATCGTCGGCGATGTGGAGAAGCTTGCCGAAGCGGTGGGAAATGAACCTGCGTTCGATGTCGTCATCAATTTCGAGAATCTCGAGCATTTGCATCATCCCGAGCAATTCATTGCGTCAGCTCACGCGGTCCTCGCGCCCGGAGGGAAATTGATCTGCTCCACACCGAACGGCTCGGTGAGCACCTTCGATACGGAGGGAAGACTCACGAATCCATTTCACGTCAAGGAATACACATGGTCGCAGATGAATGAGTTGATCAAGCCTCACTTTGCGTCGATCGAAGGATGGGGGCAGTGGGAAACGCCCGCACGGAAGATGCGGATTGCGTGGGAGCAAGAACTCCACGAAACTCTGACTGAACTCTATTACACGCCAGTTCAGCGCCTTTCTCGCGCGCTCGGATCGCTGCTGGGCCGGAAAACTCCCAAGCCACCCCAATTCCAGGGTTTTCGCACATGCATGGCTGAGGAATTCGAGCTGCACCCGCTCGAGCTCAAACCCTATCCCTGGGAGCCGGACGTCCTCGTCGCAGTCTGTACGAAGTAACCGTGGCCGGCGTGGCTTGAGGAATTCAGCAACGCATGGCACTAACCGCGTAACCAGACTCCGCCTGCAGTCTCTGTGATCGTCTCAAAGTGCCTTGCGATCGCCTGAGTCTGGGGTGAGCACAATCGTACAGGCACGAGTGCAGAGACTCTGCGGCAGGGTCGACGGGCTCATGCGAGCCGGTCGATTCCGATTCTCCCTCGCCGATTCTTCGCACTTTGCTCCCCTGGTCGCTTGATCCGAGGTTCGTCGGGTTCTTTCCTGGACAGCGAAAGCGAGATATCGAGAAAAGGGCTGTGGTCATGGCTCGACAGAATGTTGTGCTCTTCCAGGAATGTGACAGTCGGGATGTCGGGAAATAAGCATGTGATCATACGATATCCCAGGCCCATACGAAGCCATGGGCTTCTTGGATCAATTGTAGGGCAGTGGAATACTAATATGCACATATATATATATATTTCAGTCAACGTGCCTCCCGGGGCACTGGTCAATATGCGTACGGATAGACGATGGTCCGGGTTGGCATCGTCGCCGGGTTGTCTGTGGGCGCTGGCAACCAGCCAGCGAGGAACGCTTGAAAACGAGCCAGTGCGTCTCTCGGCTGGGAGGCCCCCGACGAAGAAGAGGCATGAGCCTACCGCGGAGGATATGCCATGAGCGCTAGGCCACCATGGGAATGGGATAAACGCAAGCGAGAGGGCTGTGCCGTGCGGATAAAGAAGATATGACGGGAGAATTGGGGTTACGGATATCCAAGGTTGTTGAATCGTCTTCTGTAACAACCCATGCGGAGTGGCTGGTTGTGAACCTCCTACTGACAGCCAGTGCTCAGAATCAGCGATATTCCCCTCGAGTCTCTCAGGATTGCGATCGCAACCAATCAGATTCAATCGCCATCTACTGAAGAGGACAGGTCGCACACCCTGCCCATGCCTTACCCTCGCGCACCAGAGCGTCGACGAGGTTCGAGCCTATAAAATCGGACTCCTGAGGTTATTGCGCGAGGGGGAAGGCATGCAGACTAGCTTGTACTAACTCATCAATTCTATACGGAGAAGCATCGCATCGTCACGAATTATGAATCATCACATGAGCGACGGCATGCGACAGGCAGCGACCTCACCTATCCAGCGGTGACAATCGGGCGTGTAACGGATCTCGAAGAGTTAGGAGGGTACGGAGCCATGCGCCTGCCGAATCTCGGAGGCGATCTCCTTGCAGTATGCAATCAGTTCGTAATCCCTCTGATACCAGGTCTTGATGTTGCTGATCGACTCGAGATCGAGCCGCTTGTCCATCCCGGAAGGTGTTTTGTGCGCTGCGACTTCGTCATGGGGCAGCTTGATCTCTCCGGGAAGCCCTAACAGGCTTTTGAATAACTCAAAATCCTGGTCGAGAGATTCCTGGAAGCCAACGAAAAAGATTCCCGACCTGCGTTTGCGGAGGTATTCGAGGCTGCGGAGCCACTTCCACTGGGGCGACTCGATGTGACGAATGCCGTGCATGGCTTCGATGGCGGCAGTCCGGAGATCGTCGTCGGTCGAGGAAAGGGCGAGTGCAAGCTGGTTGGGCGTCTGAAATCGAGCAAACGCTTTTTCCTCTTCGGGGAACCACGGGCCATTGTGATGCCGTGGAAGTTCTTGCCTCAGCCTGCTGTAGAAGCCGCTCACAAACCGGGTTACCGGATCACGCAGGACGAATGCAAAACGCTCGGTCATCGGAATCTGATCGAGCCAGAGCCCGTGATCGTGCAGGACAAGCTCATAGTTCCCTGCGGTCTCGAATCCTTCAAGAGCCGCCTTGATCGCTGTGCCGCCCGTCTTGCCGAAGTGAAACAGATGAACAAGTCTGCGACCTTGAAGTCGACGGCCAATACCCAACGATTCGCGCCTGAGGACTTGCAGGCTGTACTTCAGCCTCCAATTGAGGCTAGCCGGCGTGCGCTTTAGGAGCGGGAGCAAGCCAGGAGGCCGTTTTTGGTGTGGATTCGGAATATGTTCTTCGAACGGTTTTGTGGGCTTGACCTCGCGTTGCGATGTCACGATCTGCTGTTGCTCAGACGATTTCGAATCACTATGCGATGAAGCAGTAAGTGCCACTTAGCATCCCCCAAATCGGTCGCGAACATGAACTCAAAAAGTGCAGAGCAATACCGTGACCTGGTTGCGTGTCCAGGAGAGCAATCGCACATGCTCGCCACGTGCCCCAGTCGATCAACCTTTCAATCTCGTAGGACCCGTCAATTTCCGAGCCTGACGCGTTGAAGATTCACATGCGACGGATTGTCGTATTCTACGATTGTTCCTCGGGAATTCTAGAACACGGGAACTCGGTTTTATCGCTGGCGTCCCAACCGACGCGTATTCTATTGTCAAAAGAAGAACGATGCCCGGACCAGGAGGGCTTTCTGATTGTAATCGGTCTGGTTGCAGGTGGAAGTGATCCCCTCGCTCATCTGTGCATCCCCATGAGCAGCATCAGTTCGAATAGCAAGCTGTGCCCAGTACGACCTATGAAGTTCAGCAGAAGCCGGCTCGCTTGATTCATGCGTGCATCAGCGGGGACTGGGCTGCGAGTTCCCCGAGTTGCTTGAATTCAGCTCTGGGTCTATGCCACTGCAATGTTAAGAGATCATTGGTACTTCGTTGTCTTGAACGATGTGTCGATCGAGGCTTCGTCCGGAAAATGAACGAGACACGGGTTATGATATCAACCTGAAGGTTGACCAAGATGGCGCCGTTGGGGCCATGGGATGGGAGGCTCCGATTCCCGAGTTCACGGCGCGGGCATTCGCATTTTCAGATACCTGGAGCTTAAGTAGTGTCTCTCGATCCTCGATCAACCTCTCTTTCAATCGGCTATCTCAGCCCTGGCTGGCCATTTTCCCATTATCCGAATGGCATTGTGGGTTACGTGGACACACTTGACGAGACCCTGCGCGCAATGGGGCACCAGGTCACAATTATCGCGGCATCCACCTGCGAGGGTGATCTCGGCGAGAGGATCTATTCCGTTGAGGATTTCAAGCGGGCCCCGAATCTGCCTACAAGATTTCTCGATATCCTCCGATTTCGAATCGCGCCTGCGCCTGCGCTCCGTACACTCAATCGCCGGGGACTGCTTGCCGCCGTCCGCCTGGCGATTCGAGAGCGACAAATCCAGATTCTCGAGATGGAGGAAACCTTCGGCTGGTCCGAGTGGGTTCGCAAGTCTGTGGAGATCCCGGTCTGTTTACGGCTTCACGGACCATGGTTTTTGAACGGTCCTGCCCTGAATGTGCCTCGTGACGCAGAATTCGAACGCAGGGTACGTGATGAGTACCTGGCGATTCGCAATGCGGAAGCAATTACGTCCTCGTCGTACGACGTGCTCAAGCAAACTCGGGAATTCTACAACTTGCCCCTGGTGAACGCCGCGGTGGTTCATCCTCCAACCCCTCCGATACCGGAAGCGAGCCGGTGGCGGCTTGAAGGGTGCGATCGCAATCTGATCTTGTTCATTGGTCGATTCGACAGGCACAAAGGAGGCGACCTGATCATCGACGCATTCAGTCGAGTGCGGGTTGAGGTTCCCTCGGCTCGATTGCGGTTTATTGGACCGGATCGAGGTTGCCGCGATCACGATGGCAAGGTCTGGCAAATCCGTGATTACATCCGACATCGCTTGCCAGGCGCCCTCGAGTCAGGTGCAGTCGAGTGGGTTGGGCAGCAGCCCAATCAGGTCCTGGACGCCCAGCGACGAAGTGCAATGACCACAGTCATTTGTTCCCGATATGAAAACCTTCCCCTCGCGGTTGTCGAGGCCGCGGCCCTCGGTTGCCCCGTAGTCGCTGCGCGAGCTGGCGGGATTCCAGAGGTGATTCAGGACAACGTCACAGGACTACTCCATGAGCCTGGGGACGTCGCGGACCTTGCTAAGAAGATCGTCGCCATGATCAGCAATCCATCGCGAGCCGCTGACCTGGGATATCAAGCCGGGAAAGACTGTCACAACCGCTTTCACCCCGATACAGTCGCTCGCCGAATGGTTGAGTTTTATCGGGCGACTCTTGACCGACGAATTGAACGCGGTCAAGGAAAGTCGATTCCTGAGATCCAGGAAGGTTGAACGCGGGGATAGGGGAAAGCAAAAATCGACAAGAATCTCGATCTTGTCGCTCAATTGAATAACTGCCGTTCAGAACTACATCGACTTGAGATGGGTCACGCAAAAATGGCGACCCAATGGGTCGCCAAATCTCAGGAACCCGAAATGTCCTCCCGCTCCACAGGCGGGCAACGAACCCTAACCCTGTTATTGCAGGTCGTCAATAAGCTCCGCGACGCAGAATCACGACGCCAAATGTTTTCAAGAGGATTGAGAGATCTCGTCCGATCGACCAGTTGCGGACGTATTCGAGATCGAGATCAACCATCCGGGAGTAATCCACGTCGCTCCGCCCACCGACTTGCCATGGTCCCGTGATACCCGGTAAAACCTGCAGACGACAGTGGTAGGATTCGGGATGCTTCTCTTCGAGAAGGTCGCTGTCCCGTAATTGCAGGGGACGGGGGCCAACAAGACTCATTTCGCCACGAAGCACGTTGATGAATTGCGGGAGTTCATCGAGGCTGTAACGCCTAAGAAAGGAACCAAGACGAGTCACGCGTGGATCGTTCTTCAACTTGAACAGAACCCCTCCAGCGGACTCGTTGCTCTCTTCGAGATCCTTGAGGCGGCGTTCGGCATCCGGCACCATTGTGCGGAACTTCAACACCATGAACGACCTGCCTCGATAACCGCGGCGTGCCTGGCGGAAAAGGATCGGCCCACCTGAATCAACGCGGATCAGGACGGCGATCAGAAGCATGATGGGCGTAAGAAACAGGAGTGCCACCGAGGCACCGGCGATGTCCATCACGCGCTTGCAGCGGTAGGCAAGAGAGCCTTCAGTTGCGACCGAGCAGGGTTCCACGACTGACCCAGCAAGACTCGCATCCTGCCGAGACACCGGCGAGGCAAGATCGCAAGCCGATGACGAAGAGTACGCGGAAGTCGAGGTCGGTGTGAGCATGCTCATCGAAGGACGACTCTCCACTTTGATGTTGAGCGAATGATGCGTTTAAGAGACGGTTGCCAAGTCAAATCCGACAGAACGAACCGAACGCAAAAGGCTATTCTGAGCATCTTACGATCGCGCGAGGCTGAACCAAACGCGTCGTACCTTAACACGAGAACCAGGACAAGTCAATGATTCAGGGTGCAGCGAGGACCAATGTTGACTGGCGGCATCAAAAGGCGAGTTTCCTCTTCTTTTTGACCCTGTCAGTCCTTTCCTCTCACCGTGAATTACCTCACGGGTGTCGGTTTGTGACTCGCGGTGGTTATTGAGTTTGTCGTGCGCGAGAGAGGAATTCTGTTCATCAGGATGGGGAGGCCGAGGAAGCGACAGGTTCGACGATCAATCTCGCTTCTTCCAAGAGTTCGGCCAATTTCAGTTTCATCGCCGGATTCCGCGCGAGCCACTCCTCAGCCTCGGAGAACGTACGCCAGGCGGCTTCGCGTGAGCCCGACCTGGCAAGAGCCATTGCGAGATAAACGCTGTCGAAGGCGGTGGATTCTTCAGACAGGATGATTGCGTGCTTGAGTGTGGCCGCAGACTCCGCAAAAGAGCCCTTGCGATACAGTGCTGCCCCAAGTGTGTTCCAGTAGGTGGAGCTTTTCGGATCGGACTCTGTCGCGGCTCGGGCGAGCTCGATCGCTCGAGATATGTCGCGGTCCGCGACGGATCTGGCATGGAGCAGCATCCAGGCCAGGTTGTTTGCTTGATCGCACCACTGTCGGCTCTGCGTCTGGCCCGGTCGTGCGAGGATTGCAAGCGCGTGTTCCCAGGCTTCCCTCGCTTCCGCGTACCTATCCTGGAGTAGGAATTGACGACCAAGCCGTTCGTAGTGCAACGAACTCGGCTGACTGGCGCTTGCAGTCGAAAGTCTCCCTGCGCCGTACGCTGGGATCTGCGTCGAGCGGCGAGAGGACGGCCAGAGCGATCGATCGTGTGGATTGAGCGCAACGCTCACGAGTCCCCCGGCACAGACAATATAAACCAGGTTCAACTGTCCATTGACGAGACCATCGAGCATGCACATGTCAACAACAACCGCAATGACAGCACTCGGCGCAATCCTGAGGTCAGTCCATGTCTGAACAGGAAAGCGGCGCAGGAAGGCAATGCCGGGCACGAGCAGGCTGAGAGTCATGGAACTCAGGCCAAAAAGACCGAAAGTGCTGTAATAGGCGATCCACAAGCCGTCTGGAACCGACACGATTTTGCCGTACTCGTCGTAGACAAGAGCTCGCCCGTACCCAGCCCAGCCGAACAACGGCCGCTGGGCCGCCTTGGCCATTAGCAAATTGTCATTCCAGAAGCGATATTCAAGTGACCTGGCCCGCGACTCATTGAAAACGGCTCGCACCAGATTTGCCGCAGCCTCGCCTGTCCATAAATTGGAAATCCGCAGAGCGAAGTAAACGGGCGCAATGGCCACCAGGATCCAGACAATCCAGTTTCTACGGTAGCGCGTGGCTGCATGGAGTGTGATCAACGCGATCAAAAGCAGCGAAAGGGCGCCAGTTGAACGGCAGAACACGGTCGTCACGGCGAGTACCAGTAATGCGGCCGTCGCGGGAAATCCAAGGATTCTCGCGAGCCCGTTCGTCTTCCAGACCCAGTACATCACGCAGGTGGCCACGCTCATCCAGAGCCCAAGCTCAAGCCCGGACCGAAAGAAGACGCAGGGTCTGTAGCCCCCCAGGCGATAGGAGTCCAAAAAACTCACGATGCCGTAGACTTTGTACATGACGACGGGGCTCAGTTTCATTTCGATCAAGCAAAATGGAATCAGGCAGATGCCGCCGTAAATGATCCCCATCGCCATCTCGCGCATGGCATCGAGGTCAGTGAGATAGAGACGGCCGATCAGGAAAGGCACCGCCCAGTACATTACCTGAGAGAACGTGGTTGAGAGAGCGTCGTAATACGTGAGGCCGTTCGAAATGCTGGAAATCCCGGGAGAAATCGTGACCAGGACGATGGGCAAATCGTGGATTCTTGGTCGGAAGGAAAACAGTCTTGGACTATCGAAAATGGCCGTCGCTAAGAGAATGGCAATACCGGCCGCAGAGACCTTGTCGTAGTCTGGGAGCCCTGGCAGGTCGATCTTCACGGGAGGCAGAAACAACCAGGCTCCGACGATTCCCACAACCATGGCCCGCCGCGAGGGGAGCATGGCAAAAAGAACCTGGACGAAAGGAAGCCAGCCCAAAAGCGCAATCAGTACGTTTGGGGTTTCCATGAGAAGGTTCTCGATCCAAGCGTATCAAGGCGAGTGCTGCGCCTGTGCACGTTACCTGGCGTGCCATGCCGGTTCCAGCCCGATCGGCGTGGTCTGCTGGTTCCAGGGTAATTGGACTCCGAGCACCCCGATCCTCTGGTGAATCAGATTCGAGAGATCCCGGAGTGTGAACTCGCAGCAGCCGTGGCGATGGTCGAGATCGCTGCCGAATTGCTGCCAGCATCTCACTGAAACGAGGTAGGTCGAAGGTGCGAGGAGGCGACTCGGTAGAGTAATCTCAAAAACATGTCGGCCTGTTTTGATTCGTTCAGTGACTGCGGGGTCCGAATCACGCGGGTCAGAATGGAGGACGACCGTCCCCTCGGGATTCTGGAGGAGGAAGCTCATGAAAACATTCGCCTGGATGTCACGGACTTCCAGAACAAATCGCAGGTGAATCGGCTCGTCGCAGCTAAAATCAGTGCCGTGGCTGCCGTCGTCATGGGTGAGCTCGACGGACAGAAACTGGCAGGGACGCGATGGTTCGATTGGGAATTGAACGTGTGCGGAATTCGTTGCAAGTCCCGATCTCATGTAGGTCTTCACCACGTCAGCGATCGGCCCCATGGCCTTGATCGATCCCGACTCGAGGAGAATTCCGCGATTGCACAACTGGGAAAGAGCCCCCATGTTGTGGCTCACGAAAAGAATTGTGCGGCCGTGGCCAGCAGCCACGTCATGCATCTTTCCCATGCATTTCTTCTGGAAGGCGTAGTCTCCAACAGCGAGAACCTCATCGACGATAAGAATCTCGGGCTCGAGATGGGCCGCAACGGCAAACGCCAGCCGAACATACATGCCTGAGGAGTAGCGTTTCACAGGAGTGTCGAGGAATCGCTCGATCTCGGAGAAAGCAACGATTTCGTCAAGCTTGCGGTCGATCTCGAACTTGCGCATCCCGAGGATCGCGCCATTGAGGTAGATATTCTCGCGGCCCGAGAGCTCGGGATGGAAACCCGTGCCGACCTCGAGCAGCGATGCGACCCGCCCTCGCATGCGCACCCTCCCTTCCGAGGGTTCCACGATCCGGCTCAAAACCTTGAGCAAGGTCGACTTGCCAGCTCCGTTGCGACCCACAAGTCCCACCACCTCGCCTCGGTCGACCTGGAACGACACGTCGTGGAGCGCCCAGAAGGTATCCACATCAGAGTCGGGCCTGCGCCTCCCTGAGCAGAATCGGCCGACCGCCGCGAGCCCCTCGGAAAGCGATTCTCGCAAAGTGAACGCCGTGCCTAGGTTCACGCTGTGCTGGCGATTGTGTTTGAGCCCCAGACGATACGATTTTCCAATCCGCTCGCAATCGATGATCGTTTGACTCATCGCTTCAATTTACCCTTCACACTGAGAATGTCGTGCCTGAATTCAGCCTTTGGGAGCTCATGCGAAATCTGCGAACGCGCGTTCGGTGCGGCGGAAATAGTAAATCGAGAACACAAACCCGACGACGGTTGAGACGCTTGAGATTGCCAGGCAAGAGAGATCCCAGGGATATCCATCGCCGAGGATTGCCGAGCGGTAAGCTGTGGCCAACCCGAACATCGGATTGAGGGCCAGGATAGGATGGTATTTCTCGGGGATGACCCAGGCAGGATAAATTACGGCACTCAGGTACATCAAAATCTGAACAAGGAATGGCACCAGGTGGCGGAAGTCACGGTAAAACACGGTTAGCGCCGCCAGGGTGATTCCGAAACTCAGGGTTGCGAGGAGTGTTAGAATGATGAGCGGCGGTAAAAAGATCACGGTCCAACTGGGCGGATACTGGTTAACCGCGAGCACGACTGCGTAAATGAGCAGCGAGTAGAAGAGGTCCACAAGAAAGACGCAGGCCGATGCGATCGGCACGAAGAGCCGTGGGAAATAGACCTTGGTGAGCAAGTGTTGCTGATTGACCAGGCTGAGCGCGGACTGAGCGAATCCCTGTGAAAAGAGCGACCACGGGATCAAGCCGGCGAAAACGAAAACGGAGTAGGGTGCAGGGCCATGCTCGATTCCCACGGCTCGGCCGAAGAAAAGCGAGAAGATCAGCATGAGCAACAGCGGCTGAATCACCGCCCACGCGCTCCCCAGAACCGTCTGCTTGTAGCGGACTGAAATATCACGCCAGATAAGAAAGAGCAGCAACTCGCGATGCGTGTACAGCTCCTTCCAATCCACGGCGATCCAGCCCGAACGCGGCTCGATCACCACCTCCTTCTGAGGGGGGTTGTCAATCTGTTCGAGGGTGGAAGCGCTCTTCGAAATCGTCCCTGTCGATCTGGAGGGCATTGATCGTTTTGCTCTTTCTTTGGCTTCCAGCATTTCAGCCATGGGTGATTTGAAACCTCAGTTTGAGTCTGTTCCATCGCTAGAACTTGGCGGCCTCGGGCCGGAGACTCGGGATCGAGCCCCCGGCCCTGCGCCCGTCTAAGATTTCACGATCGCCCGCTTCAAGTGTTTCTTCAGTCCGTGGAGAGCGCTGACCATCTTGCGTTTCGCCGACTCGATCGGCATGAGAACTTGCCCCTTCATGATTTCGTCAGGGCGAGCCTTGAAGATCGTCGAGTGCACTTTGCCGTCCCACTGCGCTGGCGCTTCCTTCGTATAGTAGTACGCGGCGAACGATTTGCGCGACATGCCCGGAGGGCATTTTACCGCCGTGACGCCGTGGAAGCTGATTTCATTCGTCTGGAATACGACACAACGATTGAAGATGGGCGAAAACGAGTGAGCGAGCTGGGTCACGTCGTTATTCCAGAGTTCAATGTTGCCGCCCCACTCTTCCTTCCACTCCTTGTTGAAGTAGACGAGGATGTTGAGCCGTCGGTGGAGATCTCGTGCTTCGATGTAGTTGAAGTCGATGTGCACATCCAGGTGACCGCGGGGGCCGGTCTGGTGAATTCCGCCTCCCTCGAGCTGCTCATCGGGGAGCAGGTTGGGGATGTCGAAGACCTCGCTCAGCAGTCCAAGAAACTCAGGGGAAGCGAGCTCCCGGTTAAGCTCCGCGATGGGCTCGGCGAAGAGCGAGGAATCGGTGACCTGAACCTTTTTGTACTCATTGACAGCGTTGAAAGTTCGCCCAACCTTGAGCGACTCCTCGAAGCTGGGAAATGCGGCGAGGACGCGGTTCGCGAAGTCCTCGTTCAGGAAATTGTCAATTTTGAAATGGGGAAACGGCCTGGAATCGCGAACCTGTTGGCGGAGGGCGGCACGATCGATGGGATTGAGATACATCGCGGGTCCTTTCGGAAGAGCTAACGCTGGTTGTCTGGGACCGGAAATGGGTTCAAAGAAAAGCTAGGTTGAGGAGCGCCTGGCGTTGAGGAACCAATCGGCAACCTCGCGCACTGCGCCATGGCCGCCGGGCTTGTGTGTCACTGCGCGGGCGACTCTTAGGACCTCGGGAACAGCGTCCGAGACTCCGATCGGCAAGCCAACCCACTCCAGGCACTCGAGGTCGTTGAGGTCGTTGCCCACGTATGCGATTTCGCTCGAGGTTAGACCCCGTTCGGAAGCCAGTTGCCTCAATGTCTTGAGTTTCTCCTCACAGCCCTGGATCACCTCGAGATTCAGTTTACGACATCTCGCGGTCACGACTGGGTTGGTTTCCTTCGAGAGCACGAGCATGGCGAGGCCGGCTTTCTTGAGCAAGCCGATGCCGAGTCCGTCGCCACGGTTGCAGGCGACGGACTCGGAGCCATCCTGGTGGACCAGAACGCGGTTGTCGGTCATGACGCCGTCGAAATCAAAGACGATCAGACGAATTCGATGAATCCCCTCCGGCGGCCGAGACCTCAGACGATGTGCAGCGAGTTCCGCGGCAAGGTCGAATTCGCGCTGATCTCGAACGACCAGGGCGTCGAGTTGATCCATGTAATAGGCCGCGATCCGACCTCCCAGGAAGCGGCCAGTCCCCCGTAAAATCGCGGGCTTGAAGGCGTAAATCGAGCCTGTCTCCCGGAGCAGTTCGCCGGCGGGTTGATCAGCGTCTTGTTCGCTGGCCAGGTTGTCGCCTGGTCCAGAGCCTCGTCTCCAGATTGGTCCGGGGATCAAGACGCTTGAGAAGACGGAATCCGCCCGCTCGCGCTCAAGTAGGGCCAGCACACCATCGATATCGCTCGAATCGCGGAGTGGTGCACGCCCGTCGAGAACTACCACCACGTCGGGATCATGCTCGCTGGCTTCGAGAATCCGGAGTATGGCCGACTCGAGATTCTCTCCGGACCCGCTTCTGTTCCCGACAACCTGAACGCCGAGCGCGTTCGCTACCGCGGCCGTCTCCAGATCCTGTGTCGCGACCACGATATGCGATATCACCGCCGCCCCGAGCGCGTGCGAAATCGAGTGCGCGATCAGCGGCCGACCGAGGAAAGGGCGGACGTACGGGCTCTTCCCATCCAGGGAGCGTTCCCACGCGGGAATGATCGCAAGTACGTCCTTCATGCGGGGCAAGTGACTCCTCGGCCGTTGGATGCGTCATGTCGCGAGCTCCGGCGCGACACAATAACTCTAAACGATTTTACTCAGCCACGGGCTCACCAGCCAACTGACACAACATAGACCGTGCGTGAGGTTTCGCGAACTCAGCTTCGCTTGGACGCTCGTCGAGAGTCCCAAGCCCTCGCTTGATCGCAACTTGCAGAGCAGAGGCCAGCACAGAAACATGAGGCGGTTGAAGCATGCTCGAGTGCCCGCCAGGGACATCGATCGTCTCGACGCCGACGCTTGTTCGCCTGCGCCAGCCGAGTTCGGGATCAGCGTATCGCTCGAGGTAGGGTTCGTCATTTCCCTCGCCGGCTGTCGCGCGGAACAGTGTGAGTATCCCATCGTAGGGCTGTTCGGGGCGATAATTCGCTTCGGCAAAGAGATAAACAGTTCTCACGCTGAGTCCCCGAAGGGCTTCGGGGGGCAGCAGCTCCCGATCCAGGAGCGATTGAAGTCGCTTCATGCGGACCCGATCGCGAACCTGGTTTACACGTTCCAAGACAAGGTAGCTGGCCGTGTTTTTCACCTTGCGGGTGATCTTGGCCGCGGTTGCGATCAACTTACGATCAAGGCGATCCGATAAGCCTTCCTTGAAGACGCCGGCGAAACGCTCCATGCGGCGACGGGCTTCGCGTAGGGGCCGGAGCTCCGCGGCGGGATCGGCTGCGTCAAGGAGTGCAACGAGCGCCACCTTTTCCCCGAGCTTGTGAAGTCGCCTCGCGATTTCGAAGGCAATGACTCCACCAGCACACATGCCGCCGATCAGGTAGGGTCCACTGCCCTGAACCTTGCGGATCTTGGCAATGTGATAGTCGGCCATTTGCTCGATTCGCGTATGCGCAAGCGGGAGCCCGGGAAGCGCGAAGGGCTGGAGACCATAAACTGGATGGGCGGGGTCGAGCTCGAACGCGAGGTTGCGGTAGAGCATCGTCTCGCCGTCGCCGTCGTGAACCAGGAAAAGCGGGGGCCGATCGCCGCCGGGTCGGATCAGAATCAGCGTCTCGCGTACCTGTTCGGTGGTCGCCAGCCTGGTCAGTAAGGCCACTGTTGGGGCCTCGAGTACCGCGGTGAGTGGAAGTGCCTTGCCGAAGTATTGTCTGATCTGAGCACAGAGCTCGACGGACTGAAGCGAGGTGCCACCCAGTTCGAAATACGAATCGTGGACGCCGATGGGCTCGACCCGTATCAACTCGGCCCAGAGTGCGGCCATGATGGACTCGGCCTCGTTCCGCGGGGGGATGTAGTCTCCGAGGTCATCCGGCCGGGGACGGCGGATCCGCGAGCGCTTGGCGAGTGCTTCGAGCACCTGTATCGGGGATCTCATACGAGCGATTGATTCGTATCGTTCGGAGAGATCTTCGGGTTCGGCAGGGGCGGTCCTAGCGCTCGCGGGCCGGTCTTCTAGAACCTCCGCTCCGGCAGTGCTGGCAATGTACGCCAGGTTGGCCGCGGCTTCTGCTGGGATCTCGTAACGCGAGCTGCCGTCCTCGATGTCTTGCCTCCACTGGTGGGCAGTCGTCTCCAGGAAATCACGCGCCGGCTGATTCTTGGCGCTCGGGCGAAAGGGTGCGATCACGCGGCCCAGTCCGCGCTCAAGGGCGATTGTGCCGAGCGCGCGGATCATCCTGTGCTCAACCCCGCGACCCAGCACACGGCAGCTCAGGAGCATCGTGTCGATTTCGAGCTGGTCGCGCCGCGCTCCGAAGATGACCACGCCGACCAGGCCGTACTCGCCGAATCGGTCGGAAACTTCAATCACACGGCACTCGAGCCCTTCCTCATTCAGACGACGGATTTCACCCTCGCTTCGTCTTACCGTCGTGAAGTTGAACTGATTGGTGCGCTGGGTGAGCTGCGACGTACGAGCCACTTGTTTTTCCGTGGGAGGCGTAATCGTGATCTTGAGCTCGAGCCCCGCCAGGAAATCCTCGATCGAGACCGCGCGATTCTTGAACCGGGTACGCTCTGCTTCTTGCTGGTACATCGCGGTTCGCTTGAGGTCTTCCGCGGTTGTCATGAACCGATCGAAGGCCCAGATGCGCTCGAGAAATCCCCCAAAGTCCTCCTCAAGCGGCAGTCGCAAAACGAGCACGCCGGGGCATCCCGCCTTGACCTCCGCGCATTCGACTGGGTTGTCATCGAGAAAGACAAAGCTGTCGAGCCCCAGATTGAGCTCGCGGGCCAGATCCTGGATGTTCTGCGACTTCGGCTGCCAGTTGATCCGCCACGTAACCAGGTGCTCGCGTTTGAGGACCATGTCGCTACGTTCTTCAAAGACGCGCAGAACGTCGTCTTCCTGGTTCTTGCTGGCGAGGCAAAGCACGAAGCCCTTTCGAGCCAGGTTCACCAGAAATTCCTGGATCCGACGATAAGGTGTGGTGATCTCCACGCTGCTCGTGCCATCCTCCCCCACAACACCCCGCCACAGGGTGTTGTCACAATCGAGCACTACCACCTTGCGGGGGGGGCTGGAAATCGCATGGATTCGCCGTGCGATTGCGGTTGCGAGTCCGGAAAAGAAATACGGGGTATAAGGGATGTGGCCGAGTTGGTCGCGCTCGGGATCGTATATCGACGTTGGTTCGAGATCCTCGAACCCGTTCGACGGGATGACGAGAATGCCTGGCTCCTGGGCCAGCTCGTCTGTGATAACCTGCTCGACCACCCGGCATGCTACTCGATCTGGATCGCCGATGTTCACCTCGGATCCTGGGCAGAATGCAAGAATGATCGGAGTCGAGCGACGAGCCAGCCCCGTGCGGACTGCGTGAACGAGATCCTCCGCGGAGCGATTGAGGTATGCAGCCAGCTCGGCGCCGCCAGCGATGCTCGCGTGCAGACGCCGCCAATCTTCTGTGCGAACCAGCAGCACATGCACGCCGTCACGGTTACGCTCGAAGACCCCCGCTGGATCGAGAAGCTGAGGTACAACCTGGTTATAGGGTGCGAAATCGACATCCGCTACGAGACCGAGCGTTTCGAGCCAGAGCCCAAGCGGCTCCACGATCGGCTCGGCCGTGAATGTGGCGGCGATGGTAATCCGTCGAACCGGATGCGCTGTCATCGCTTCTCCTTCAAGTGGTCGGCTCTGTCGCACGCCTCGTGCGGAGCAAGCCCACGTTTCTCGTCCTCGAACGGGAGGATCTCGGGGCTTATTTGAAATACTCCGCGGCCGGGATCTCGATTCCTTCGCAGATGAGAGCCGTTTTCCTGTCGCTTGGCTTCCAGCCCAGGATACGGCGGGCTTTGGAACAGTCGTACTGCGCTCGCTGAGTGCGCGTTTCCCAGTCGCGGTAACTCGGTACCCGCTTGTCGGGATGGCGAATCGCACGTTTGACCGCATACTTTACGAGATCGGCCAGGTAATAATGCCAGATCGGCGTCGAGAAGGTCTGGAACCGCACGCCCGCCGCTCTCCCCAGTTCGTGCACATATTCCTTGGCTGTTACCTCTGACTGCGCGACGAGGTTAAATGATTCGCCCTCGATCCCGGGCTTGTCCATTGCCTGAATGAGTGCCTCGGCGACGTCCTCGACAAGTACGAACGGGATGGGCGTGACCCCTTCTCCCCAGAGTTGACAGATCGCGTCGTAGGACCATTTTCCAACGCCCCAGTGAAGCGGACTGGTACCGCGCCCCACGACAACGCCTGGCCTCAGAACGACGACGGGAAGGCGACGATCGCGCCACAGCTCGCCGAGGATCGACTCCGACATTGCCTTGGCCCTGGCGTAGTAATTGCGCGAGCGGATGTTGGGGTCGAGAGGAGTTTGTTCGGTGATTATGCCCGCGTTGACTCCTGCGTAATAGCAGTCGATCGTGCTTGTATAAATCAGACGCTCGATCTTCGCTTCAAGGCAAGCCAGGGCGACCTTGCGGGTGGCCTCGACCTCATGTTCAAGAAACTCTTCCCAGGTGTTGACGTGGGGACGCGCAAGATGTTGAACGAACCGAACGCCGGTTAAGGCGTCGGCCAGGGCCGTGGGATCCGAGAGATCGCCCTTGCGAATCTCGACGTCCTGGACCCAGGACTCGGCCGGCAACCGGGATGGGTTGCGGACGAGCACGCGGACCTTGCGACCCTTTTCTACGAGTTGGCGGGCCAGGGCTCTTCCGATGAAGCCTGTTGCGCCCAGGATCAACACATCTGATTCGCCACTCGGTCGACCCTTCGTACCATTCACCTGTGAGGAGAGAGTGGAATTGGCGGGCGCGAAGTCGAGAAGATGTCGGCCGATTTCCGCGCATACCGCGACGGTGTCACGCCCGAGCACTCCCGATATCCTCTTATCAATCTCCCCGGACTGCCGGTTGTAGAAGGCACGAATTGCTCCTTCCAGGCTCTCGTCATAAGGCCCGGTTGCGCGGCCGCGCAGTTTGGCGGCCACGCTTCGAAGGATCGTGCCGCGTGCCTGTGATCGCATCAAGCGCGATTCGCGCGTGATCATGGCATAGCGGTCGAAGTCGAGGTCTCTCGGAGTATGCTCGTGGGGGATGTAAAGGTCGCGCTCGAAATCGACGGTCGCGCTGGCGAGACGCCCGCGTAACTGAATACGATGCTCGGTGAACCCAGGTGCCAGCGAGATTCGCAGCGCGATCCGAGTTCGCCCGGCACGGGCCTCCACCCGAAGATGCCGCGGAAACTGCCGGCCGTCTCCCAGAGTCACAGGATCGTCGGTCTCGACTCGATGGATCTCGCATGCGCCGCAGAGGTCGAGCATCGCCGAGACCAGATGAGGGCCGATCTCGAGGACAAGATTACGCGGCTCGCGAATCATCCAGAGATCGAATGGACCGGCTTGAAGCTGTCCAAGCTCCTTGTTCCAGGTGATCAAGATCTCCTCGACCGGGCCGAAGCGATGTGCCGTCAGATCCTTTCTCAGCTCCTCGTACGCCCTCGAGAACAGGAAATTGTGAGACACCCCGAGCTTCGTCCCTCGCGCGCTCGCCAGGTCGACGAGAACCTGGCATTGCTCGGGGGATATGCACATCGGCTTCTCGAGAAGAACGCCTACGTTCGAACTCAGGATCGTCTCCGCAGCGCGGGTGTGCAGCTCGGCGGGCAGGAGAACGTGCACCACGTCCAATTGTTCCTGGGCTAACATCGCATCGAGATTCGTATATGCGCGAGCACCTTGATGCCGTGCCGCGAGTCGACGCGCTCGTGCCTCGTTGACGTCGCACACCGCCTCAAGTGCGGCCCCAGGTACACCCTTAAGGGCACGCGCGTGCCAGTCGGCGATGTAACCGCTTCCCAGAAACCCAACCTTGATGCGGCTCTCTTTCATTTCGTTTTTGTCTCCAGGCTCGGTCGCGTCGCATTTTTATTGGAGGGCTGAATTGACTTGTATTCGATGATTTGCTTTGGTGCCTTGCGCAAGAGACGAGACCCATAAACAAACAGTCCCAGGCAAAGTGGAAACACGGCCAGCGTCATCCAGATTGCGAACAGTTTCTGGTCCTCGGGATTCCAGCCGCGGCTGGCGGCATATCGCTTTCTCCGCCAGTAGAAGAGCAGATAGCCCATGAGGAGCAAGAATGACCAGCCACGTGTCGGCCAGGCCAGGGAGAGTGTGACGAACGGGAGCACAAATCCCCAGAAAAGGATGCTGAGAACTTCGCGGACGAACCACCGATCAGGCGATCGTCCGTGAAGATAGGCTCCGTCAGCGTAACCGTATCCAGTGCGGATCGTTCGTTTCCACCACGCGGAGAATCGTTCCATCGCCATATCGTGCAGCGACAACTCCGCATCAATTCTCAAGAGGACCCATCCCCGCCTTCTGAGTCGGAGGCAAAGATCGCAGTCTTCGCTGACGAGCACCCCTTCGTCGAAGCCCCCGACCTGACGAAAGGCATCGACTCGGATCAAGAAGTCACCGTACGACCCCTGGATCTCGCCGATGGGGCCGTCCCAGTCCATGTCGGCGAGCCGATTATAGACCGAGCGGTCGCGGAATCGTTCGCGGCGGCGGCCAGTCACGAGAGCGACCTCTCGGCGCTCCTCGAGCACCGCCCGAGCGGCCTCGAGCCAGCCCTCCTGAAGCTCACAGTCGCCGTCGATGAACTGGACGTATTGGATCTCCGGATGACATTCGAGTAATCGTTCGAAACCTTCATTCCGCGCCCGCGGCACTCCGATCGGGCGTGACTCGTCGAGGACGACCACCTCAAAACCAAGCTGCCGGGCGAATTCCGGGCTGCCGTCGCTGGAACGCGAATCCACATAGACCGCCGGTACTCCCAGCCGCTTGAGCGCACGCAGATTAACGCGGAGCCGCTCGCCCTCATTACGCCCAATGGTGACCACGCCCACGTCGATCATGTTCGCTGGGGCTCCCGCGCGGGGCGCACCGCCGGCATTACAACCCGTGGAGGTTCGGCGGGACGCAGAAAATTGTAGCGAATAAAGTCGGAAAGCAGATGTTCGGGCATGAGGTCCGGCTTGCGTTGAATCTGCTGCCGCACGCGGAACGAGGCAAAGCCGATCGCCCAGGCCAGATCTGCGAGCAGACGCCGTGCCCGGCCGAAATGCTTGCCAAAGTAATAGCGGCGGGATTCAAACCAATAGGCGGGCCTTCGCCTACGCACGGCGATGCGATCGGTCACTCCGCTCGACTGCCCGGCCAGGTGGATGACCCGTGCTTCCGGTACGTACCAGCAGGCCCACCCCGCCTCACGCCCGCGGAGGCAGAGATCGACCTCCTCGAAGTAGAGAAAGAATGTCTCGTCGAGCAGGCCTACTTGCTCCAGGACCTGCCTGCGCACCATGAGACTTGCTCCGCTGGTCCAGTCGCAGGGCGAAGCCGACTGCGGCGGCGGTGGCGAAACCACGTGTCGCGCGAGCAGCCGGCTCAAGATCCCCAGGCTCGCGCCGTTCTCGAGCTCGCCCAGGATTGACGGGAAACGGAACGCAGACCACTCGGGCACTCCTGCGCGATTCTCCAGCCGGCTGCCCGCAAAGCCGATGTCGGGCCGATTCTCCAGAAATGCGACGAGCGTGCGCAAGGCTCCTGGTAGCACGATCGTGTCAGAATTCAGCAGCCAGAAGTAATCCGCGGGTGCACCCGATTCGAGCGAGGCTCGGATGATGGCGTTGTTGCCATGGGAAAAACCACCGTTTGTCTCAAGCGCCAACACCGAGGCCCAGCGCCCCCAGCCATTCTCATCGATTGCTCCCTGGATCATCCGGACCGAGTCATCGTTCGATCGATTGTCTGCCACGACGGCCCTGACCTCGAGCTCGCTGGCGGCAGCGAGCTCCCTGGCCAGCGAACCAAGACAGTCGATCGTCAGCGCCGGGGTACGGTAGTTGACGATTGCGATGACGACAGAAGGCCGGGGCCTGGCGAAGGTCTCGAGGTTCATGGAACCTGGACCTCCGCGGCAAAAGTGGGTAATCGGGACGGTGCGAGAGCGACCTTGCTCGTGGTCAGGAGCTCGATCATCCGTTGCGTCTGGATTCGGGGGTTGTGTTCGCTCTCCACCCGTTGTGCGCCGGCTCGCCCCATCGCCTCGAGTTCAGCGGAATCCTTTGCGAGCACTGCTTCCATGGCGTCGGCCAGCGGCTCAACTGCACCCGCCGGGACGAGCCAGCCATTCACGCCGTTCTCAATGAGCTCTGGGTGGCCCGCGATGTAGGTCGCGATGACTGGACGGCCGAGCGCAAGCGCTTCGAAGAACACCACCGGTAGGCCCTCAGCGAAGCTTGGCATCACAAGCGCGCGGGCGGCGAGGAGCTCATCGCGAACCCCCTGGTTACTTAAGTACCCCGTGATGCGGATCATGCCGCGAAGATCGAGTGTGTCGATGAGCCGCTCAAGCGCAGGACGCATGGGACCGTCGCCCACGATCACCAGTTTGAACACTCGGCCTCGGTCGCGGAGACGGGCAGCCGCCTGGATCAGGATCGCCTGGCCTTTTTGCTCAGCGATGCGCCCGATATTGACCAACTGTTTTGTGTCGGGAACCGGGCTGGGACCGCCATTCAGAAAGAGCGGGCTCACGCCAAGCTTGACGACGTGGATTTTCTTCCAATCGTTGAAGTCAGTCCAGCGGTAGAGCTGGCTGCGGGTGAACTCGCTAATGGCCGCCACAAACTCGGCGCCCGCGACCTTGGTTCCCAGTGAGAGTCCAACGGGGTCGTCGAAGTCCTCGGGCCCGTGGATGGTCATGCTGTAGGGAGGTCCGCCGAGGATCCGGCAGAGCAGGGCAACTGTGGCCGAATTGGTGCCGTAATGCGTATGAAGCCGTGTAATTCCCCCCGCGCGCAACCACCTCAACAGCAAGCATGCCTCGACGAAATACGCGAAGTAGCGCAGGGTACCACGCCGACTCTTGCTCCCCAGCTTGATCGCCTGGACGAAGGCGCGAGTAAAGTGCACTGGCCGTTCGAACAGAGTGCTCAGACAAGCGCCTGCAAGTGCGATCGCGCCAGCCTCAAGAATCACGCGGATTCTCCCATCTTCCGCCCGATCGTCGGCATCGACGAGCTCACCTGATTGACGCCGCAGCACAAATCGCGTCACCGGTATGCCCGCCGCCTCGAGCCCCAGAACCTCGCGCCGGAGGAACGTCTGACTCGGCGAGGGATAACTATTGAAAAGATACGCAAGCGACACGCAAAGACTCCGAGCTGCCAGGTTCTTGCGAGGCCGTGCCTACGCAGGTTGCTCTGTGTATCCTCGGGGATGTTTCTCGTGCCAGCGCCATGCGCTCGAAACGATGGCCTCGACATCCGAATAACGGGGCGACCAACCCAGATCCTGGACGATCGCATCGGGAGACGCCACCAGCACGCCGGGATCACCCGGCCTGCGCGGCGCGAATTCGTGGGGGATCGGCCGGCCAACCGCCTTTTCGCACGCCCGCAGCACCTCGAGTACAGTCGCGCCTGTACCTGAGCCGAGATTGTACGCCTTGCCGACTCCCGGCCGGAGTGCGAGCACCGCGAGCTCATGCGCCTGGGCCAGATCCGCTGTATGCACATAGTCTCGGACGCACGTGCCGTCACGCGTTTCATAATCTGTACCGAAGATCATCACCTTCGGTCTGCGGCCAAGTGCGGCGTGCAGAATCAGAGGGATCAGGTGGGCTTCGTGGCGGCGATCCTCGCCGTGCTCACCGTCGAGATCGGCGCCAGAGGCATTGAAGTAACGAAGCACGGTGTAGCTCATCCCGTAGGCGCGGGCGTAATCCTTGATGAGCCACTCGGCGGCAAGCTTGGTGGTACCATACGGCGTTTCGGGCGTTTGTGCCGAGGTTTCGCGGAGCGGCATTTCCGCGTGAAACCCGTAGGTCGCGGCTGTGCTGGAGAAGAGAATCTTCGATACACCGGCTGTGCGCATGGCATCCAGGACGCTCTTGGTGCCGGCCACGTTCACGCGGTAGTACGCTTCAGGATCGCCGATCGAGTCGGGAACAGACGCGAGCGCTGCGAAGTGCATCACGGCCTCTGCCTGGTGTTGCTTGAGTGCGTCGGCCAGGCGGTCGGTGTCGGCGATGTCGCCCACCACGAGGCGGCGAGACGATTCTGGGACAGATGCGGCATTCCCTTCGAGCATGTTGTCGTAGGCGATTGGATCATGACCGCGCTTGAGCAGCCAACGCAGGCATGCGCTACCGACGTACCCCGCCCCTCCCGTTAGCAACACTTTCACAAGCTCGACTCCGATTTCTCGAGAATCCAATCCACCGCGGCTTCGAGGTCGCGTGCCACGATGGCATGCCCTTCCGAGGCGCGATAATCGGCTTCTGTGGCCTGACCAGACTGGAGCAGGATGCTCCGGCAGCCCGCGTTTACGCCTGCTAGAACGTCACTGATCAGATCGCCGACCATCCAGGATCGAGGAAGGTCGAGCCCGAGATCCACTGCGCCTCGTTTGAGCATCCCGGGACCTGGCTTGCGATCCTCGTGTTCGATCGCGCTGCGGTTGTCGTCTGCTGGGGCAATTGGGCAATAGTAGACGGCATCCAGCGACGCCCCCTCTGCGGCAAGTTGGCGGTCGAGCTCGGCATGAACAGCGTGCATCTGATCGAGCGTGATGAGTCCGCGCCCGACGGCCGATTGATTGGTCACGAGCACTCGCGCGATTCCGGCTCTCCGCAACTTGCGAATGGCGCCGGCCGAGCCCGCGGTGAGCCGCACGCGTGCAGGATCTCCCAGATAGTGAACATGCTCGATCACGGTGCCGTCGCGGTCGAGGAAGACCCCCTGCCGTGCGGGGCTCGAGGTCAACGGCCGCGGCATGACGTTCGGCGCATCGGCACGCGCCCGTTCGAGTGCCTCGTGATTACCAATATCGAGGTGGTAGCCGCCCCAGACCCAGCCCCGCATCCGACCAACGAATCGGGGCAGGACATCGAAGCCGAGATCGAAGCCCCCCAGCGCTGCCATCTCACGGAAAGCCCCCGCGTCCACCGCGTACAGGCCTGCGTTGGCAAGATTTCCGCGGGGCTCCCGTGGCTTCTCCACGAACTCGACGATCCGCCCCTCACCATCGAGCTGCGCGATCCCGCAGGCGCGGGGATTGGGTGCTCGGAAGAGCATCATGGAAAAAGGATCGTCGTGGCTGCGATGGAAACGCAAAAAAGCGCCCAGGTCCACGTCGCTCAAGTTGTCGGCGTAAACGATCAGAACGACATCCGCGTCATCCGCGAGGTCGGCATTCGCGGATACTGTACCGGCCGAACCCAGGAGCTCGGGCTCGTGCGATTCGACCAGATGAATTCGCCTCGCGGCGTTGAGAGTGGCAAGATGCGTGCGAACCTGGGCCGCATGCGCATGGGTGTTGATCCTCGCCTGGCCGACGCCGGACTCTTCCAGGCGGTCGACCCAGTAATCAAGTAGGGGCCGCCCAGCGATGGGCACGAGGCACTTGGGAATCTGGTCGGTCAGCGGACGGAGCCGGGTTCCCAGGCCTCCCGCTAAAAGGAGCGCGCTTGCGCGTATATCGCTTGCCATGATTTCGATCGAGCGGTCTCGTGAAGTCGTTAATGCTGAATGAAAATATTGCGCCCGCCATGCCGCGCAAGCTTGAAAGGCAGCTCCTTGGGACGTCCGAGGGCTTCTCGGATGGCCCTGTGCCGCCAGGGGGGCGCGATCAGGAGCAGAAACCCGCCGCCGCCTGCTCCCAGCAACTTGCCTCCCCACGCACCCGCACGCCGAGCAGCGGCGTACCAGTCGTCGATCTGCCCGCTCGAAATGCCGCATCCAAGCGAGCGTTTGAGTTCCCAACCCTCGTTAAGCAGGCCCGCAAATCCCTCCAGGTCGCCGCTGCCAACAAGTGCGTTGCGCATCGAACCCGCCAGGTCGCGCATCGCCCGCAACTCGGCCCGGCGATCGCCGGTGGCCGTTGATTGTTTCTCGAGGATCGCGTTCGCGTCCCGCGTCTGGCCGGTGTACGCCAGGATCGCGTGACGTTCGAGCTCCTCGAGCGTTTCGTTGCGACAGGGGACGGGCTCAACATCGACCGAGTCGTCGGGATGGAATCGGATGTAGTTCAGCCCCCCATACGCCGCGGCGTACTGATCCTGCCGCCCGATCGGTTTCTTGAGCATGTCCAGTTCAATGCGACAGGCTTCTTCAGCAAGCCGCCTGGGGCTTGCGATCTGATGCTTGTAGGCGTAAAGCGCGCAGAGCAAGCAGACGGTCAGGCTCGAGCTCGATCCCATCCCCGTGCCTGCCGGCACATCGCCGATCGTGGTGATCTCAAGCGGCTCGTCAATCTCGACCATGCGCATGGCCTCGCGCACGAGCTCGTGCTGGACCTGATCAAGCGACTGTGCTGTCTCCGTGCGCGAATAACTCACGCGGATCGTCGGCTCGAATCTGCGATGAATCGTGACGTAAATGTGCTGGTCGATCGTCGTCGAGAGTACTGCGCCTGACTCCTCACGATAAAACGCCGGGAGATCCGTGCCTCCGCCCGCGAAACTCACGCGAAACGGCGTCTGCGAGATGATCATGCCGTGTAGACCTCTTGGGATTCAGACTGATGCCGTGTGCTCGATTCAGCGGATTCCACAGCGCGAGCCCTTCGGAACGTGAGCAGACGGGCGAGATCGCGTGTAAACATGCGGCCAGCAAAAATCAGATTGGCGGCATATCGGCCGAAAAGCCTGCGCGGCTCCTGGAGCAGGCGATAGACCCACTCGAGCCCGGAGCGCTGCATCCAGACAGGTGCTCTTCGAACTCGATCCGCGACGAAGTCGAGCGAGGCGCCAACCTGCACACAGACCGCAAGCCCGAAGGCGTCCAGGTTCCGGACGATGAATCGCTCGCCCTTGGGCTGGCCCAGGGCTACGTAGAGAATGTCGGTATTGGCCTCGCGGATCCGAGCTGCAAGTGCAGCTTCCTCAACCCGCGAGGCATTCGTCAAATCGGGCGATTCGACACCCACGATTTGCAGACCTGGATTGAGCTGACACAACCGCGCCGCCGCGGCTGCTCCTACTCCGGGGGCAGCGCCCAGCAGGAAGAATCGATGCCCCCGCTCAGCTCCTGCGCGGGCCAGCTCGAAGATGAGATCAGAGCCGGCGACTCGCTCTGGGAGCGGAGTTTTCGTGAGCCGCGACGCCCACACAAGCGGCTTGCCGTCGGCCAAAACGAACGCGGCTCCCTCGTTGATCGCCCTCAGATCGTGATGACGCTCGGTGAGCATCGCGTAATGCACATTCGCCGTGATGAAATAGGCCGACCGCCGCGCTGCAACCAGGGAGGCGACTGTCTCAACGGTTTCTTTCAGTGTCAACCTCGCAAGCGGCAGCCCCCAGATCGTGACGCGTTCGATCACCGATCCCTCCTCGCGAGTGCAGCTAAAATGAATTCCTCCTTCTCTTCGTCCTCGGGTCGAGGTTTGGGAACCAACCAGCCCAAAATCCCCAGCTCGAGCCCGACAATCAAAAGCGCAACCGGCATCATGAGGAACCCGGCCCAGTCATGGGCGAGCTTTTTGAACTCGACCCCAGAGGCAAGATAATACGCCCATCCCGTGGTAAAGATACGTAGGATGTTGCACGCAATCGCGATCGGAACCGCGCTCAGGAGCAACGTCACTCGCTTCCAGATCGGCAGCGGTATGAGCAGGATTGTCGCTGTCACCGTGGCCGCGAGCGACATCAGCATGCTGAGCCCATTGCAGGCTTGTGCAACGTCGAGCTGGTCGATTCCGCGCGGCGTATGAATGCGGATAACGTTTCCCATCTGGACCGCCCAGATCCCTGAAAGCTGGAGCAGAAAACGGCTACCGGTGGCAGCGAGCGACTGCAGCGGAAGCGCGATCAAGCTATTGATCGTATGAGGGAGGGGGAGCATGAAGACCAGGAAGACAAGCGCGGGCCAGGCAGCCCGCAAAGTCGACGGCCCACCGAGGCACCAGATCATGCCTGCGGCCGCAGGGATCAGGCTGGCGTTCTCGATCCACTGAAAGGAATATTCGTACGCGAACGCGCGCAATCCCAGCGACATTCCGAGCAAAGCCAATCCCAGGGACGCCGAGAACCCGGTTGGAGGCGCGAACTCAAGAGGACTCTCTTCAAGACGGCGCCAGAAGATCGCAATCGCGATTGGAATGACGAGCAAGCCGTGCGAGTAGTTGGCATCATTGCGCCAGGTCGCGTAAAGCTCCTGGAGTGTGGCCGCATACGCCAGCAGAAACGTCAGGATTGCGGCCGCGATCATCGCGAGTCTTGCGTTAGTAAGGCCGAAACGTCGCAGGCTGGCCTTGCCGGGTTCTGTAGGTCGTTCGGGGCTGCTGATGCTCATCGGAACGCTCATGAGATCAAACTTTCACTGGGTTTTCGAGGGCCTCGACTCGTCTCAAGCCCAACCAACCTCGCGCAGACTTCGTCCCCGTGGGTTGCACCGGCACCTGTAAGGAAGTGCAGTGGAACCGTGAGGACGACCCAAGTACGCAGGGAGACGGAGCATCGTCTCCACACGTCAGTACCATCTGGCCTAGCAGCCCTGAGACTGGCGATCAACCCTCAACTGGCGAGGATCGAGACGCGTCCGAGCTGCTCACGCCCATCCTAGCCCAGTCTAGATCGTGTTTGACGAATCAGCCTGGGAAGACCGCCGACGACTATACGTGTACCGACCGTAGTATGTGTCGGAGTTCCGCATGCCGTTGATGACCGTGCCAAGCACGGGGATACCGGCATTGTCGAGCTGCCTACGAGCACGTTCAACCTGCGGGAAGCGGCTGATGTCGTAGCGCGCGGCGAGGACCGCGCCATCGGCCCAGCGGCCCAGGATCAGCGCGTCAGGTACCGGGAGCACAGGCGGCGAGTCAACGATCACCAGATCGTAGACCTGCCGCAGGCTTGCAATGACCAGGCCGAGTTTTTTGCTTTGCAAGATTCGACTTGTATCCTGCACGGGCGTGCCGGCTGGAAGCACGTGAAACGCGCCACCTTGCACTGGAATAATCGCATCCTCGGCAGCCGCTTCCTCTTTGAGTACGTCGGAGAGGCCGATGCCATCGGGGATGTCGAGGAGGCGTGCGAGAGATGTTCGGCGGAGATCAGCGTCAATCAAAAGCGTGGTCATGCCTGCACTGCCACAGCGTGCGGCGAGCTGAGCCGCCAGGGTTGTCTTCCCTTCGCCGCCAATTGCGCTCGTGATGATCACGCACCGCCCCAGTTCCATTTCCGCGGATTCCCCGCAAACCGCGAAACGCAGGTGATCGAGTCGCTGAATGAATTGCTCGACCTGATCCTCGGCGTCCGTGGAAGGAAGCTTGCGGAGCGACCGAGCTGTGGGAAGTGGAGGCAATGCATAGACCTCGGACCGCACCCGACTTTGGAGGACCGAGGGATCCGCGACGCGCTCCGCCTTGACCTCAAGCAACAGGAACAGGCCAAGCATCAGGCACAAAATGCCCGCCGGAACCACGGCCATGTACTTCAGCCGCTTGTTGTTGGACGGGGTCTTGGGCGTCTGAGCCTGATCGACCAGATTGACGCGGAATTGCTCCTGATTCGACTCAAACTCGACACGCGCCAGGTTCTTATTGAGCAGATCCCTGTTCGTCATCAAGCTATTAAGCTCGTGCTGATAGAGCGCGAACTTAAGAGTATCGGTGTTGGTCGCCTTTTCCTGTACCTCGAGCTGCTGAATGTCCCGAGCTAATCTGTCCTTCAACTTGCCCAGCGATTCATAGCTCTCCTCGAGCTCGGCGATGGTCTCTGATCCTCGATTGGAATTCACAAGGGACGGATTCGCCACCAGTCGCGCCTTGATCGAGTCATACTTGGCGCTCCAGAGCGTCCGGTACTCATCGTTGAGTTCTTGAATCTTGCGCAAGGCTCGAATTCGAGCTGGATCGCTACCACTACGAGACACCGATCCGCCGTGCTCAACGACATCCTTGATCTCGTGGATCTGGTCTTCAATGTCGCGAACGTCAGGATCCGCCTTGAATTCCTCGATGATCTTCGCCTCGAGATCCGGATCGATGGACGCGGGATTGAGACGCATCTGCTCTTCCTTGGCTCGTTCCGCCGCCCTCCGCGTCTCCAGCTTCGCTTCCACCTCGTAGAACTGGATCTGAGTCTTCGCGAACTGATCCACGAGTTGGTTGTAATGGGCCTCGTCCACACTGCTGAAAGAGGGAGAATTCGTGCTGTCCTGAGACGATCCCGGCGTACCCAGCGTTAGCTTGGGTTTTGAGATCTTCACCGTGCCCTTCTTGCTCAGGTCGTCGAGCTCCTTCTTGGCCTTCTCGATTGCTTCGTCAACCTTCGTGATCTGGCCCGTCAAACTGGCCTTCAGATTGCCTTTGTTCGAGCTCATGTACTTGGCGTTCTCCTGAACGTAGGAGAGAACCACGGCCCGAACGATGGCGGCGGCTTCCTCGCGGTCGGTGGATTCGAGGGCCACACGGATCAGGAACGTCCCTTCCACGATCGAAACATCGAGCTTCTTGCGGAGGTCAGCGACCGGATCCGTCGACCTGGAAATCAGCGGCAGACCGACAACAGGAGGCATCGCGACTGCTGGCTTGAGGACCATGTCACTCTTGATGATGCCAATCTGAGTACTCAGATATTGATCGACGCCGCGGAGATCGTACGAGGCCTGCACCGACCCGTAAGGGTCTGGCGTGACAGGCTCAATCCGCAATGTGCTCACGGCCTCGTAGGTTGGCTGCACCATCGAGTAAATCGCCAGCACCGCGGGGATCGAGAGAATCAGCCAGAGACCCAGGATCTTCCACCAGTGTCGCAGCAAACCACGCCCAAGAACACTGGGCGAGATCGTCGAGGGCGCGATCTGAAGTGAAGCACCCGCGTCGACGGGTACTGCCGGCACGGGCACAGACGTGACCCGAGCCGGTAGATTCATGTCCGATCGATCTTTGGTGTCCATGTCTTGGATCTTGGTCCAGAGGTTGCAAAACCAGAGTGTATGAGAAGACTAGCTCGCCAGACCGTCGTCGCCGCGTTCACGCCGGGGATCGCGCGGATTCCAAATCGCCCGTTGGTAACCCTCCCCGACAGTCACATTTGCTGATTCATGCCGCGTGGATTATGCCACCACAACGTCGCTCGCCCGTGAAAGGCTCTCGTGCCCAAAAACAAGGGAAATCCATCGCGTTTGGATATTGTTAGTGAAACTGTAATCGACCTCGTTCAGTCTAGTCAAATTAAAATTGCATGTTTGGCCTGGGGCAAATCAGCCCAGGACTGCTCTGTTGCGCGTTGCACCCATCGAGTTCCTCGGACCCCGAACTGAAATCGATCGTGCAGACGACCGAATCGCGTTTTCACCAACTTGAGACGACCAAGAATCAGGTTTGTGACGCAAACCCAGGAGTCGCTCATTGATGCTTTGAGCCAACTCCTGGAAAGCCTTACTAAGCGGCGCCCGCTGAGCTGGAAAATAGATTCTAGCCGAGTGGTCCCTCCGAACCGATCTGCGCTCTAGACTGTAGGAAGAGCGCTTCTGTCTGCTTTGCGCAAACTCAGCATATTGCCCACAAAGCACATAAGGTGGATGAAGCATGGCCACACTCACCCATACACCATCCAACCTGTTCCCATCGCACTCCGATCACCTGGAAGACCCTCGATTTCAAAATCCAGGGATTGCCGGGCGCCTCGTGCAGGTGCTCATCGCGATCCACTTGCTGCCAGCCCTCGCCGTCGTCCTGGTCGTGGGTTCGATCGGCATGGCCCTCTTGGGTGCGGCCCGGTTGATGCGGGGCGAGGACCACAACCTCGTCCTCTAGGGTGTGGCGAGCAATTCACCGTTTCCTCCAAGAGTCCGCGGCCAGAGCTTCGAGCTAATTGGCATACCTGGCTGACTCTTGTATTGCGTCCAAACGGTGGTTCACTTGAAAGACGAGTTCCTCGAGAAGACCTTCGCTTGGGCTATGTTCCTGCCCCAGTGCGTTGGCCAAACGCTCGATCTGAATTTTGAACATTCCCGGATGGAGCCGAAAGGCTTTCCACCGCGCGGCAAGATCGGTAATCCACTGATCATTATGGCGATAAGTAGAAAGGACTTCGCGATAGACCGTCACCCCCGCGAGTGTCTTGGAATAGATGCCCGTGCGGAAGACTCCTGGCTTCCCATCGGGTTTGACGGTGAACGCGTGGTCTACGGATGCGGTGACGGGTGCATACCCCGCTGCGGGAAAACAGGCTTCGGGGGTGTGTGCGAACACGTCTTCAGCCAGGCCATAGAGCACCAGAACCGTGACCGTCTCACCCGTGCGTGAATTGGTGTAGTTCCGGAGGAAGTGGTCGATCGAGCCGGCCACGCGGGCGACTTCCGGATCAAGCTGGATATCAGAGTCCTGGGTTGCCTTCCAGTCACCCAGGGTCCTGGGAATCGCGCTCAAGGGAAAAGGGCAAACCGCGCTCTTTTCGGTCAAGTTTTGAAATTGCCGGTCCCGCCAGAAACGCAGTCCTCCGGAGGTCAGCAGGGCGGCTCCCACGATGACCCAAACCACCCAGGTAGAAGTCGGACGTCCTGATGAATTCGGCTTCGATTCGTTTCGCGTCTGTTGGTTTGTTTCGGTTTCTTGCGTCGGCGCAAGAGGGAGCGACACGGCGCTTCTCATGGCTAGAACGACTCCTCGCACGAGAGTGGAGACGGTCCGATCAAGGCCGCTACGCACGATTGGGGCACGAGCATCAATTCTCTCGAATGTCAGGTGAAATCACAAGACCCACATGGCTCCATGCTTACGCGCTGGCTCATGGAGCGTGACCGGTGCGGGCGAAGCTCTACTTCTCCTACTTTAGATCGCTTTCAGGCAGGAGGATGCATGAAGGCAGTTCTATGCGGGAGCTGGGGCGGAACCGTCGACTAGGAAATTGCGTGTCACCTATGATAGGTTTCGACAAGGATTGAATCCGGCAAGCGCACAGGGACCAAGGTGGGTACGGAATGACGGCGATCCTGGGTGTTTCGGCGTTTTACCACGACAGCGCAGCGGCAATCGTAGTGGATGGCCGGATCGTGGCCGCGGCTCAAGAAGAGCGATTTACACGCAAAAAACATGACTCCGACTTCCCCGAGCGGGCCACGGCGTATTGCCTGGAAGCAGCGGGGATTCGTCCCGAGCAGCTCGACTTTGTGGCGTTCTATGACAAGCCGCTGACGAAATTCGAACGGCTTTTGGAGACCTATCTGGCTTACGCGCCAGGCGGCTTTCGCAGCTTCCGGCTGGCGATGCCATTATGGCTGAAAGAGAAACTGCACATGCGTAGAACGCTCCTCCGCAAGTTGGGGGAGCGATCGGGAGCACGTGTGGTGTTTACCGACCACCACGAAAGCCACGCCGCGAGCGCGTTTTTTGCGAGCCCATTTGAGAAGGCGGCGATTCTCACGCTTGATGGCGTCGGCGAATGGAGCACGACGACGCTGGGAGTGGGAGAAGGCAACCGTATCCGGCTCTTCGAACATCTCGCGTTCCCGCATTCACTTGGGCTTTTGTATTCGGCGTTTACTTATTACTGCGGGTTCCGGGTCAACAGCGGCGAATACAAGCTCATGGGTCTCGCGCCCTATGGCCGGCCGATCTATCTGGATCGGATTTTAGGAAGTCTTGTTGATCTCAAGGACGACGGCAGCTTCCGGCTCGATATGGGCTATTTCAATTACTGCCAGGGTTTGACGATGACTGGGCCGAGGTTCCATGAGCTTTTCGGCGGGCCTCCCCGGGCACCTGAGTCGGTGCTCGAGCAGCGGCACATGGACGTGGCCGCAAGCATCCAGGCGGCGACCGAGGAGATTGTGCTCCGAATTGGCAGAACGCTGCACGCCCGGACCGGGCTTGAGAATCTGGTGCTTGCCGGCGGTGTCGCGCTCAACTGCGTGGCGAACGGCCGGCTGCTCCGCGAGGGGGATTTCGCCGACATCTGGGTCCAGCCTGCCGCGGGAGACGCCGGGGGCGCGCTCGGAGCTGCGCTTTTCACCTGGTATCAGCTTCTCGAGCGCCCAAGGCAACCACAGGGGCGCGACTCCCAGCACGGGAGCCTGCTCGGCCCGGGCTTTTCCACGGAGGAGGTCGCGGCCCGGCTACATGCCCTGGGCGCGGACGCACATCGTGCCACCGACGAAGCCGATCTCGTCGAGCAAACAGCCCGTCTCCTCGCGGCCGGCAAGGTCGTCGGTTGGTTTCAGGGACGGATGGAATTCGGACCCCGTGCGCTGGGAGCCCGAAGCATCCTCGGCGACCCCCGCTCCCCCGAAATGCAAGCCGACATGAACCTCAAGATCAAGTACCGCGAAAGCTTTCGCCCGTTCGCGCCGGTCGTCCTCAGGGAAAAGGTCGCCGACTGGTTCGAGTTCAGTCCGCGCCATGAAAGTCCCTACATGCTCCTTGTCGCGCCTGTCGCTGAAAGCAGACGCGTCCCAGTCGACCCTGAACAGCTCGCCGTGATGCGCGAGAATCCAGACCTCAGACGCAGGGTCAACGTCGTTCGTTCCACAATCCCAGCCGTGACCCACGTTGATTATAGCGCCCGGTTGCAAACCGTCGATGACGATCGCAATCCCCGTTTCCATCACTTGCTCGAGGCGTTCGAACGGCTGACTGGTTGCCCCGTGCTCGTCAATACAAGCTTCAACGTCCGCGGCGAGCCCATTGTCTGTACACCAGAGGACGCCTACCGCTGCTTCATGGCGACAGAGATGGATGCCCTGGTGATCGAGGATCTGATTGTGCTCAAGTCGGATGCAGCACGCCGACAGAGCACCGTCGAACGAGATCGCCATCTGGCCCAATTCCAGCTCGACTGATCACACGGAAAGCCCCAACCCATGCAGTGGAACGATATCCAGTTTGATCCCCCCAGAAAAACGCTCCGCGAATTCGCTGCGCTTTTTCTGGTGGTCTTTGGTGCATTGGGAATCTGGGAGATTCTTGGCAAGCATCGGCCCGAACGGGGCTGGCCGATTTTGGCCGCCTCGATCGTCGTCGGGAGCCTTGGACTCGCTCGTCCCCGCTGGGTACGCTGGATTTACGTCGGCTGGATGGTCCTCGCCTTCCCCATCGGCTGGACCGTCTCGCAGACGATCCTGGTTCTGGTTTACTTTGGTCTCTTCACGCCAATCGGCCTCTACTTCCGGCTCGTGGGGCGAGACCCGCTCGAGCGAGCGATCGATCGTACGCGGGAATCATACTGGACTCCCAAGCCACAGCCGGTGAATCCAGCCAGCTACTTCAAACAGTTCTAGGCAACGTTCGAAACAAGCTGTGGCGAGGCCAGGGGAGTATTGATCATGAGCGACGCAGGTGAGCCGAAACCAAACGAGTTCGAAAAGCTGGCGGCATCCAGCCAGCAGGAGAGCTTGATCCAGGAGTTCTGGGCCTTCCTGGCTCAAAATAAAAAGTGGTGGCTATTGCCAATCGTGATTGTGATGCTTCTTCTGGGGGCCCTTGTGCTCCTGTCGGGCACGGCAGCGACACCCTTCATTTACACTCTGTTCTGATCGGCAGCGTGGAGTAGCCAGGAAGCCGGGCCCGCCGCGGTGACTCGGCGGACCCGCGCAGGATCCTAGCGCGCCTTGCCTTGCGCAGCGACGGCCGCCGCGGCCTTGGCAGCCGCCTCCGGATCGCCCAGATAGCCGCTTTTGATCGGCTTCAACCTGTCATCGAGCTCGTAGACGAGCGGGATTCCCGTGGGGATGTTGAGCCCGACGATGTCCTGATCAGAGATGCCGTCCAGGTGCTTGACAAGCGCCCGCAGGCTATTGCCGTGAGCGGTGATGAGCACGCGCTTGCCCGCCTGAATTGCCGGCGCAACCGTTTCATGCCAGTACGGCAGGAACCGCGCGACGGTGTCTTTCAGGCACTCCGTTGCGGGAATCTGCTCGGGAGCGAGATCCTGGTACCGCGGATCGCCGGCCGGGCTGCGCGGATCGCCAGGCTCGAGCGGGGGCGGTGGTACGTCGTATGCCCTGCGCCAAATTAAGACTTGCTCATCGCCGAATTTGGCCGCCGTTTGTGCCTTGTTCAAGCCTTGTAGTGCACCATAGTGCCGCTCGTTCAGCCTCCAGGAGTGCTCGACCGGGATCCACATGAGATCGAGTTGATCGAGCGCAATCCAGAGCGTGCGGATGGCCCGCTTGAGCACCGAGGTGAAGGCCACGTCGAAGGTGAATCCTTCCTGTTTGAGCAGCTTGCCGGCCGCCTCGGCCTCGATTCGCCCCTGCTCGGAGAGATCGACGTCGGTCCAGCCGGTGAAGAGGTTTTCCTTGTTCCAAACGCTTTCGCCGTGACGAAGCAGCACCAATTTCGCCATGAGAATCCCGTAGGTAGGAGGCACGATCGGGAGGTACGCAAGAGATTCTGACCGCCGATCGGAAATTCATTCCATGCAACGAGCCGCTTCGTAGTATAACGTCACGGTCCGACGCGATGTCGAGTCGAGAGCGACGTTGTTTGTCGGGGGGCTGGAGCAGGGGAATGGAGAACGTCTTGGCTGGGGAGCCAGCGCGGACGAGTCCGATCTTTGACCTTGCAAGTCGGGGAACGAAGGACTCACGGCTGGTCGTAGGATTGAATTCAGGAACAAGTGCGGATGCGATTGACGTCGCTGTCTGCCGATTTCTGGGAGATCGACCTGGGGTAGAGCTCGTGGCCTTTGCCGAGTATCCCCACGAGCCAGCGACGCGGAGAATGGTCGTCGAGGCTGCCGCGCTTGGCCCACGTGCACTCGCGGAGCTCAATGTCCAGGTTGGTCAGGCATTCGCCGCCGCCTGCCTGGCAACACTCGAAAGCTCGGGAATCGAGCTTGAGCACGTCGATTTCATCGGCTCGCACGGTCAGACGGTATATCATCACAGCGGCGTAGCCGGGACGCGAAGGGCGACGCTTCAGGTGGGCGACGGCGACGTGATCGCAGTGGCCACGGGGCGTTACGTGGTTTCCGACTTTCGGGCGCGAGACATCGCCGCGGGGGGTGAAGGTGCGCCCCTGTCGCCAATCGCGGACGCCTGCCTCTTACGTCCCGAGCCGGGCGAGCCCCCGCGCGCGGTTTTAAACCTGGGCGGGATCGCCAACCTTTCGATCCTCGACGCCGAGATCGGACCAATCGCCGGTTTTGACACGGGACCCGCAAATTCGGTGCTCGACCGGCTGGCGCGGCCGCTTTCGGGGGGCGCGCTCGATTTCGACCCAGATGGACGCTTCGGCCGCGCGGGGACGGTCAATTCTCGGCTGCTTGAAGCGATTCTGGCCGAAGACACCTTTCTCGCGCGCAAGCCTCCAAAATCGACCGGCTTCGAAATGTACGGCGACGCCTTCCTGGAGGAGGTCGCCGCGCGCCACGGCCGATATGATTGCGACCTCATGGCCACCCTCGTGGAATTCGTGGCGCACGCGGTGGCACGGGGGCTCCATTGGTGCGGCCATCTCAATCCCCCAGTGGGCGAGATTGTGGCCTCCGGCGGAGGCGTCAAGAATCGCTACTTACTTGAACGTATCGCGGCTGCGGTGGACCCCATCCCGGTCCGCGTTTCTGACGAGTTCGGTGTACCTGCCCAGGCCCGCGAGGCCATGATCTTCGCCCTCCTGGCCGACATGACGATCCGCGGCAAACCCAGCCCGCTCCCCGCTGTGACAGGCGCCCGGGCGAGCAAGCTACTCGGCAAGATCTCCTTCCCTTGAGTCCGGCGGTTCCATGACGGGTATCGATGCCGCGATCGTTGCAGTTTATATCGCCGTTGTGGCCGGCCTGGGAGCACGCGCGGGCGCCCGCGGGGCAGGGCTCCGCGGTTACTTTTTGGGCGAGCACGACCTCCCCTCCTGGGCCGTCATGATCTCGATCGTCGCCACCGAAACCAGCACCGCGACGTTTCTTTCCGTTCCCGGCGTCGCCTACCGCCGCGATTTCACCTACCTCCAGCTCGCCTTCGGATACATCGTCGGTCGGTTCCTCGTCGCCACCTGGCTCCTCCCCGCCTATTTTCGTGGCTCAATTCTCACAGCCTACCAGCTCCTCCAGGACCGATTCGGTGGTCCGGCACGCACCACCGCGTCCTTGCTGTTTCTCGCGGCCCGATCGCTCGGCGACGGGCTTCGGCTCTTTCTGGCCGCGACCGTGCTCGAGCATATCACCGGTTGGTCGCTTGAAGCCGCAGTCGCCTCCGTGAGCGTCGTTACCGTCGTCTACACCTACCTCGGCGGAATGCGGGCCGTCGTCTGGACCGACGTGATCCAGTTCAGCGTCTACATCCTGGGCGCCTGCGCTGCCTTGCTCGTTCTGGTCGGAATGCTCGACGGAGGTTGGACCGGCCTGATCGAACAGGCCAATGCGGCGGGGAAACTCCGGCTCTTCGATTTCCGCCTCGATCTTGCCTCACCGTTCACCTTCTGGGCGGGACTCTTCGGCGGCGCAGTGCTCAATACGGCCACCCACGGCGTCGACCAACTCATGGTTCAGCGCTATCTGGCCGCCGGATCGCAATCCGAGGCTCGCAGGGCACTTGTCACCAGCGGTTTCGTGGTGCTCGCACAGTTCGCGCTCTTCCTGTTCATCGGCGTCAGCCTCTGGGTATTCTACCAGACACATCATCCCAAAGTCTCACTTGGATATGACGAAGTCTTCACGTATTTCATTGTAAATCACTTGCCAACAGGAATGCGTGGACTGCTCGTCGCAGCGATTTTCTCGGCCGCGATGGGGACGCTGGCGGGCTCGCTCAACTCGGCCGCCGCGACGATCGTGAACGACGTCGTTCGACCATTTTGGCCGCAAGGCTCCGAGCGCGGCCTGCTCTATGCGTCGCGGGGAGCGGTGATCGCCTGGGGCGTTGTGCTCTCGGGCGTGGCGGTCTGCGCCCAGGGACTCGACGAAAACGTGGTCCTGCTCGCGCTCGCCATCGCCTCTTTCGTTTCGGGGATTCTCCTCGGGCTCTTCTTGCTCGGTCTGTTTACCCGAGACGTCGGCCAGGCCGCCGCCCTGGCGGGGGTGTTGGCCGGCGCTCTCGCGGTGACGTACGCCCGATTCCAGACGACTCTGGCGTGGCCATACTTTGCAAGCATCGGTGCGGTTGCGGTCGTGACCGCGGCCCTCGCAGTCACCAGCATCGAACGCGCCTGTGGGAGACACAGGCAAACGGGCTGAACATGGAATCGCGAGTCGGCCTGCTATAGACTAAAAACCTGGTTCGATGGAGCCGATTCAATGGCATTCAGGTTGGGAGCGGCTAATGACGATTCGCGATGAGAGTCAGGCGGGCGCAGGGGATGAACCGAAGAAGGCCGAGGCGAGCTCGACTCAGGCTCGTACCGTACGTTCCCTGGTTGCGCTTGCAATTTGCGCGGGCGTCATGGTCTGGGCGTATGGGAATCTCTGGGATTATCAGCATCCACTCGCGGCGGCGGCGCGGGGAATTTCACATGGCAGCGTGGAGAGTCGACTCGCGGCGATTGATCAAGTGAAAGAGCTTGGGCTCGACAAGAGCAAGGAGTCGATCCCCCCGCTTGTGGCCGCTCTGAACGACTCGGAATCGAAGGTTCAAATCGGGGCGGCGCAGGCGCTCGGGCTGATTGTTTCCTACGCGGTGCGAGTGCAGGCTGAGACCGAGACGGTGCGGGACGCGACAGCGGCTCTCGCCGCAGCTCTAAAGAATTCACCCGTCGCGGTGCGCGTTGAAGCGGCGCGGGCGCTTGCCGTGATCGCGTCGACGGTCCCAAGCGGCGGCCGGAGGGGCGGCGGCAAGAAAGCCGGAGCCGTTGCCAAAACCTCAAAAGAAGCCGGCATCGATGTACCCGCCCTGGCGGCCTCCTACACCGGGCTGCTCGGCGAGAAGGATGAGGACTTGCGGATCGCAGCCGCAGAAGGCCTGGGTGCTCTCGGCCCCACACTCGACGCCCCCCCCAGCGAGACGCTGATCGCCGCGCTTGGCGATTCATCGCCACGCGTCCGAATCGCGGCCACGAATTCCCTCTTGCGCTACAACAAGGGACTCGACCCCATCGTGGCGAAACTGGCACACATGATGGCCAAGGATGATTCGGTCGAAGTGCGCAAATCAGCCGCGAGCACGATCGGGCATCTGCCGACCGCCAAGCTTACGGCTCAGTCGGTGCCCGCATTTTTGGATGCGCTCAAGATTGCCGATGCTGAGACGACGGACGCCATCATCACCTTGCTCGATCACCTGAATCAGGAGTGCAGAGTGGCCGCGACTCCGGCTTTCCTGCACGCGCTTGAGGCTCCACCGGAGAGCGACCGCCCGATCGGCCCTGGCTCCATGAAGCCGAACGTGTTCACCGGCCCCGGCGAGATTTCAGCTCAAGCACTGGCCAGAACACTCCCCGGGACGCCGCGCGCGGCCGAGGCCGTCTCCGCACTTTCGCAGGTGCTCGCACGCGACAATCCTCGCCGTTGGCCTGGCGCAGCCGACGCCATCGCCTCCTTCGGCGCAGCAGGCGCTCCGGCAGTCCCCGCGCTGATCAGCGTGCTCAAACAGGCCGCAGGGAAACAGGAGATTGCCAACGCCGCACTGGCCGCTGCGAAGGCCCTGGTTGCCGTCGCTCCCACGGGCTCTTCACGGGCGGAAGCGATCGCAGCGCTGAAATCCGCTACCAATTCAATCGACGACTCGGTCCGGAAAGCAGCGGCCGAGGCACTCAAGAAGCTCGAACCCACTTCGACGGGAAGCGCTCAGCCCGTCACAAAACCCGCAGAAAAGCCCAGGGCCACCGCCGGCTGACCCGTAAGGACGCCGCCTGAGTTCACTCCCAATTCTCTCGAGGGCAGGAGAAACGGTCGTCCATGCGCTTACCGACGCTCAGACTGAGCCTGGAAAGCCTGCTTGCGGTCATTCCGTTTGCCCTCGCCCTGTGGTGGTTCGAGGCCAGCCCGCTACTGGTCTTCACCGCCGCAGCGTTTACGATCATCCCACTCTCCAAGGTCCTGGGAAGCTCCACCGAGGCACTCGCCCGCTTCCTGGGCCCAACTCTAGGCGGACTTCTCAATGCGTCGATGGGGAATGCGCCCGAGCTGATCATCGGAGTGTTCGCGCTCCGAAATGGCCTAGTGGACGTCGTCAAGGCGTCGATCACCGGCTCGATCATCGGCAACATCCTGCTAACCCTCGGCCTGGCAATGCTCACTGGCGGCATCAAGTATCCCGTCCAGCGTTTCAACATGGCGGGCGTTCGACTCGCCATGACGCTCATGATGCTCGCCGTCGTGGGAATGATGGTGCCCGCCCTCTTTCGCTTCGCCTCGCCCGAAACCGAACACGAAATTAGCCGCAAGATCGCCGCCATCTTGCTCACGGTCTACGGACTTAGCCTGCTCTTCACGCTCCGCACACATCGAAGACGATTCGAGACCCCAGCCCCCGAGGAGCTCACAATCACAAACCCGGGCTCATGGAAGCATGCGCTCGCAGTGCTTGCCGCCTCCAGCGTAGCCCTTTCCTTCATGAGCGAAATCCTCACAGACTCCCTCGAGCCTGCCACTCAGATGCTTGGATTCAATCCCGTCTTCTCGGGAATCATTCTCCTGGCCTCGCTTGGCAATGTCTCAAGCATCATGAACGCAGTCGTTTTTGCCCGAAAAGACCAGATGGATCTGGTTGTCTCCAGCGTAATCGGGGCAGCCACCCAGGTGGCGCTCCTGGTCGCCCCAGTGCTCATCTTTGCCAGTTTGCTTTTCGAGAAGCCCCTCGACCTCCAGTTCACTCGGCTCGAGATCGTGGCCGTGGCCATTTCGGTCCTCGTCGCGAACAACATGACCCTCGACGGTGAATGCGACTGGCTCGAAGGTGCGATGCTCCTTGCCGTATTCTCAATGCTCGGGATCGGTTTTTTCTTCCTCCACCACCCCGCCTAGACAGGTTTTCCGGAACAACCGGACACTCGCAATCATCCCAACCAACCCAGAAATCCTTATCCAGATTTCCCGGTATTACCAGCCAGAAGAACCACATCGCGTCACGGATTTATTCTTGACTACCCAGTATTCCCAGCTTAACTTTAGTGGTGACCTTGAGCCTGTGGTTACTCAAGCGGCAAAGGTTTCTGGTTTGACGTTCGAGTGCCTGGATGTCGGAACCAGGTGAGACCCTTGCCGAATCGAAGTGGAATGAGCCATCATTGATGGAGACTCTGGCGACGGAGTTTGGCCATCGAGGGATGCGACTCAACTCGAGGAACCGAATCATGTCCGAGAATGTCGCGGTGCAGGGCGAGTCGAGCGATCCCTTGAAGAGCGTAGCAGACGCCATGGAGACCGCGCTTCAGGCTGCGAAGGATGGCGCGGCTGATGCCAGGGCGACCGTTGAGAAAGCGCTCCCGGCTGCGGGTCAGTTTTTATCCCGTTTCGTGTATACGACTTGCTACACGGTGTCGTACGGGGTGGTTTTCCCGACCGTGCTGGTTGCGCGTTCGATCCCGGGCAATAATGCTTTGGTGAACGGGATTGTTGACGGTGCCCGCGCGGCGATGGACGCGGTCGAGCAGGTTCGTTCCAGCACGAAGGTTACCGGGACGGAAGCTCACTGAGGTCGTGTTTTCTCGTTGTGGTCAGCTCAGGCATGGAAAAGTCTAACGGCATTCGCGGGATCGAGGCCGATCATGGATCTCGGGAAACCCGGTTGAGTCTGACGGCGCCGGAAGAATCTCGCCTGTTGTGAACCCGGATGGAGTGGAGGTTGACCACGATGCCCGTTACCAAGTCCGAGATGGCGTTTTTCGCGGTGGGCGCGCTTGTGGGCGCTGCAGCGGGTGCGAGCTTCCCAATCTTGAAGGAAAAGCTCGGGCCCTTGCTTTCAGCAGCGCTCGCGGGGGCTGGGACAACGGTTGGAGATGCGTATTCTGAAGTCGCACGGCATGTTGCTGAACGGGTCGAATCCGTCCAGGACGCGATGGCTGAGATGAAGCACAAGACCGAGGCGAATGGTACCGTCGACTCCACGGTTTAGCTTCTCGTCGCCTCCGCAAGGCGACCGTTGCTGAGTGGCTCTTTGTCATTGATTCGGAAACGCAGGACGCGATTTCCCTGGCCTGCGGGGTCTGATTCCACGCGCCGGGATTCGCCAGGGCGTCACAAAGATCGGTAAAGCCTCCAACTTTTGCTGGTTAAGCCATGGATCTCGCCGTCAGATTTCCCGCGCTTGGTCGGATCCATCTAGAAAGCCGCAGCCTTTTCGCGGAGCCGGCCGATCCGGACTGCAGGCGATTTCTGGAGCGTGTTTTCCAGGCGCCTGAGATTCATCAGGTGGCGATCACGACCGGCGACGAGTCGGGTGCGGTGCCACACGCGGAGTTGAATTACTGCCCCAGGACGCACTCGCTCAAGCACGTCGTGGAGCGGGTGATGAGCCTTATGCACCCGAGCCGCAACGGCGAAACCGGGGCAAAGCCTCACGAAATCAATGGCGCTTCGTACTCCAGGTTGAATGGCCACGCAGGCAATAACGGCCGGTCGGCCTCACACCCCGCTGAACCCGGCCGTTCGCACGAGAATCAAGGCGTTACGATTACGTCGGTCAATCCTGTACGGGACGCCAAGGGGGTCATCCGTTACTTCCGCCACGGCGTGATCGTCACCCACTGGGAGATCAAACACGAGCTTCCTGGCCGGCTGCGGCTCAAACATCCCGCAATCCATCGCAAATCCGAGCTCTGCCAGGCCATCGAGCGCGAACTCATGGGTGTGCTGGGCATTGATTTTTACAAGGTGAGCGCGCTTACCGGCACCGTGCTCGTGAAGTACGACCAGCGTCAGCTATCGCGGGATCAGATCATCGAGATTCTGGAGTCGGCGATCACGAGCGCCGAGCATCCCGAGAAAAAAGACAAGCCAGATCTGCACTTGCCGCTGTGTACCGTTTCGATGCCGCTCGCGGCGGTTGCGCAGTTCGCCGCGCCTGCGCTTCTGCCCGCCTCGGCGCTGCTATTCGCATACACCTCCATCCCGACCTTCAAGAGCGCTCGTGAAGTTCTCTTCGAGGAGCGCAGGCTCGGTGTGGACGTGCTCGACGCGATCGTGGTCGTGGGCTGTCTGGGCACGATGTCGATCTTTCCTGGAACCGTACTCTGCTGGTGTTTGGGATTTGGCCGCGTCCTCGTCAAACGTACCCAGGACAACTCAAAGAAGCTGTTGCTGAATGCATTTGGCAAACAGCCGCGTTACGTCTGGCTCTATCGGGACGGGGCCGAGGTGCAAGTTGCGCTCGACCGGCTTGAGACGGGCGACAAGATCGTGGTCAACACGGGCGAGGTTGTACCGGTTGACGGCATGATTGTGCAGGGAATGGCGATGATCGACCAGCACGCTCTTACTGGCGAGTCGACGCCAGCGGAAAAAGGCGTGGGGGATCGGGTCTTCGCGGCAACGTTGATGGTGGCGGGCAAGGTGATCGTGGAGGTCGAGCAATCGGGAGCGGAGACGGCCTCGGCGAAGATCAGCCGAATCCTGAACGACACGGCAGGCTACAAGTTGAGCTCGCAGCACAAGGGGGAGCGGCTGGCCGATAAGGCCGTGATCCCGACGCTCGCGGTCGGTACGCTGGGCATGGCAACCATGGGTCCCGGTGGTGCGGTGGCTGTGCTCAACAGCGATTTCGGAACGGGTATCCGCATGGCTGCGCCTTTGGCCATGCTCTCCTCGCTCGCGCTGTGCGCACACAAGGGAATTCTGGTGAAGGATGGCCGCGCGCTCGAGCTCATGAATGAGATCGACACGGTTCTCTTCGACAAAACCGGCACCCTCACCCGCGAGCGCCCGGAAGTGGGGCGTGTGATCGCGTGCCACGAATTCACGGAGCGTCAGATCCTGCTGTACGCAGCGGCTGCCGAACAGCGATTCCACCATCCGATCGCACTTGCAATTCTGCACAAGGCCGACGAGGAAGGGCTTGATCTGCCCCGCGTGGACGACACGGCTTACAAGGTTGGCTACGGGATCACGGTTTCGCTCGAGGGGCGGATGATCAAGGTGGGCAGCCGGCGCTACATGGACCTGGAAGGCGTGCCGCTGACCCCGGAGGTTGAAGAGGCGCTTGCGCAGGCCCATCGCGAGGGGCATACCGTGGTGATGGTTTCTGTGGACGGCCGTCTGGGCGGAGCGATCGAGTTGCACGCCGCGGTACGGCCGGAGGTGCGTGCGATCGTGCAGGGGCTGCGCGACAGGGGAATTAAACATATCGCGATCATCTCGGGCGATCACGAGGCGCCGACACGAAAACTGGCTGAGTCACTCGGCATGGATCGATACTTCGCTCAGGTGCTCCCTGCCGACAAGGCGGATTATGTAATGACCCTCCAGAAGGAGGGCAAAAAGGTCTGCTTCGTCGGGGATGGAATCAACGACTCGATCGCGCTCAAGCAGGCGAACGTTTCGATCTCGCTCAGGGGTGCGTCATCGATTGCGACTGACACAGCCCACATTGTTTTTCTCGAGGAGGGGCTCTCAAAACTCTGCGACCTCCGAGACATCGCACGGGCGCTTGACCACAATGTGAAGCGAAGCTGGCGGTTGATCCTGGCCCCCAACATCGCGTGTATTTTCGGCGTTTTCACGCTCGGATTCGGTATCATGGCATCCGTGGTGACGAATAACGTGGCCGCGCTCGCCGCGCTCGCCAACGGCATGCTCCCCTTACGCAAGATCGCCGAGCTCGAGGCGGAAAAGCGCCACGCCCAGGAGATGAGGCAAGCCTATGCCCTGGAAGGAAACGCTCTATGAACGGCCGATCAAGCGACCGATCGATGCGCAAGCACGTGAAGTAATCCAGGCTGCGCTTGCGGCCAGGCGCGGCGAGATCCCGACTCCCACCGAGATCGTCTGGCATTCGCATAAGCCTGAGCTCGTCATTCGCTCCAAGTGGATCTCGTTCATCGTGAGGTTCACGCAGGAAACGATGGTTGTGGATGCGGAGCTCACGCTGGCAGCCAAGATGATGGCCACAGAAGCCAATCGCCGCCAGGCAGTCCAATTCATCGAAAGCGTCGCCCAGGATCTCGACCTTTAACCGGCACAGGGGCCTCGCGGAGCAAGTCCATGTCGGAAAAGAAAAAAACACCGCCCAAGCCCCCTCGCGATCTGGATCTGCGTTCGAACCCCAGCGAGGGCCCGCTCGACCCTCAGGCAAAGCGCTTCGACATTTTCCTGATTGATACAGGCTGGAACAGCTCTGTCGCCAAGCTGGTCCGTTCACACATCACCACGATCGCGCAGTTTGAGAAGCAGGACTCGATCTACATCCTGACTCCGGAGCAATCGATCGAGCTCATGAAATTCGCTCCCAGGCTGATCGGGCACGATCCAATCATTTTGGTTTACGACCGTTATGCGCCGCCGGCCAAGAAGGACCGGCGGTTTCGCGGCTTCCGGCTCAATCTTGGCCTGGTCAAGAATCCTGAACAGGCGCTGGCGCGTCTGCAGGAGTTCCTGCGTTTCATCGCGTTGAATCGCACCGCCGTACCGATGGATCGCGCGATCCGGCGCGAGTTGCATCGCGAGGGTCTGGACGGCATGGTGAAGATCCTCCGCGAGGCCACAACCGAGTTGCTCTAACATGCTTCCACCTCTGATTCCGGGAGGATCCATGAACGGCGAAGAGATCCCAATCTCCACGGTGATTGTGGCGACGGTCGGCTTGCTCTACTTCGGATATGAAGTTGAACGCAGACGTAACAGGCTGCGGCAGGTTTTCAACGTGTTCGACCGCCAGGAAAGCGAGGTCGCCGCGGCGCTTGAGTTGATGGTGGAGAGTGGCGCGTTACGGCCTTACGTTCCTGGCGAATAGCGACCCGCTGCCCGGAATCACAATTCCCTGCGCGAAGAGTGCTCATGACCGACCCAGCCCGATCCAGCACAGAACCAGAACGACCTCGCGTCGCCATTTCGACCTCGGGCGGCTCGATCGCGGTTCTGGATCGGGAGCTTTTCGGAACGCGGCTTGGTGATCTTGGGCTCGAGTTCGCACGCAGGGTTTTTGCGCTGCCCGAGGTAACAGCGCTTGAGATTGATGCGGAGCAGGGCAAGGCCACGGTCTTTCAGTCTGGGTCAGGCAGGATTGAGTTTCTCGAGCGGTTGGCAAGCGCGATTCGGGGGAATCCGCCAGCAGGATCGCGCTCGATCAGAACAGGCTCGATTGGGCTCGAGCTCGCGACGCCGATTCGCAAAATCGCGATTCAGGTCGGCGCGGGTGTGCTTACCACGTGGCGGGTCATTCATGAGCAGCCTGGACGGGTGCGGTTGAGACATCCGGAGCTCCGCGGGGACATCGGCGAGCTGGCTCGGCTCCGTGCCCGGTTGCTGCGTCTGCCAGGCGTGAGCGACGCGCGGACGTCGACCGCGAGTGGCGGCGTGCTCGTGGAATACGACTCTGCGGAGACAGGTCTTTCCCGGATTCTTGCGGAGTTGGATCCCTGGCGACGGCGCGCGTTCCAGGATTCGCAGCAGGTGCGGCACCCGAAGCCGCCAAGCTTCGGGCTTGCAAACGCCTCGGTTGTGCTTGCGGCAGTCAGCCAAACGGTAGCGCCCGCGGTCGCTCCAGCGTGTGCCCTGTTACTCGTGGGAGCGAACGTGGAGACGGTCCGAACGGCTGCACGGCAGCTTCGTGCCGGGCGTGTGGGCCTACCCGCGCTTTATACCGGCATCGTGACCGCGACTCTCGTTTCCGGCCAGTATCTTGCTTCCGCCGCGATGAGCTGGATGCTCGTATTCTGGCGCCGGGCATATCAGCAAACGCTTGATCACGCGCGGACGAGCCTGCTTGGTGAGATTGTCGAGCCCCCCTTGCATACGCGGCTCGCGGTTCCGACTGGTGCCGAGGTGCAGACGCGTATCGCCGACCTCAAGCCTGGCGATCTGGTCGCGGTGGCCGAGGGGGAGACGATCCCTGCCGATGGCCGCATCGTGGAGGGGGGCGGGCTCGTGGACGAGCGCATGCCGACTGGGAGCGAAGGTCTTTCGCGCAAGTTGCCCTCGGACCCAGTCTTCTCCGGCTCGACGTTCCGGTCGGGAGAGGCGCTTGTCGAAATCGTACGTGACGAGACATCGAGCCGCTCGGCCGTGCTTGCGCGCGCGGTGCTTGGCTCCGCAAATCCACGCGCAGGAGCCCACGCAGCATCGGCGGCCGGCGAGGCTTTTGCCGACAAAACGGTCGCGCCAACGCTTGCCATGGCGGGTGTAGGACTCTTGCTCGGCGACGTGACCACCGCCGCTGCGATCCTGCGCCCTGATTATGCCACGGGTGTTGGCTTCGCGCATCCACTCGAGACCTTACAAGCGGTCGCGCTTTGCGCTCGCCACGGGGTGCTCGTACGCGAGGCCGCTGCGATTGAGCGTCTACCACAGACAGATCTCCTGATCCTCGATCATCACCTCGCGATTGAGAACCGAGCACTCGAGGTGTCCTCTGTCGTGACGTTCGACAGCCACACGGAGAAGAACATCCTGGCCCTCGCGGCGGCGGCGTTTCAACCGCTTGGCGAACGGAGGGCAAGAGCTCTCTGGCAAGCGTGCCGGCTGCGCAGTGTGAGCCCGCCGCGTGTATCTCCGATCGCCTACACTCCGGATATCGCTTTCAAGCTCGAAGATCATGTCATCAAAATCGGCGGACGCGGCGACGTACCCGGGCGTGACCGACCGAGCGGATCGGAATCCAGGGACGCCGAGTCGCTCATGGTCGGCATAGACGGGCGGATTGCGGGGCTTGTGCATTTCGCGCCGGCACCCAGGCTGGAGGCCGCGGCCGCCATCGCTCGCCTGAAGGCCAAGCGCGGGATCTCGGTCGGCTTGCTTTCGAGCCAGCCGTCGGATGAGCTCGCCCCTCTTGCGGCCGCTCTCGACGTCGATTTCCATCTGGGCGGTTGCTCGCTTGATGATCGCGTGGGTTTTCTGCGCATGTGCCAGAATCGAGGGCGAAAAGCGGCATACGTGGGCGATTGCCGGCTCAATCCTCGGGTGCTCGAGCACGCCGCGGTGGCGTTCTCGATCGTGGGCGAGGATGAGATTGATCTTGATAACGATCCGGCCTCGATCTGGCTTCTGGGCCGGGGCGTACTGGGCTTGCCAGAGATCTGGGATATCGCCTGGATCCACAAACGCAGGGTGGCGAGCGCTCGCGGCCGCGCGATCCTGCCCAACCTGGTCTGCGTGGCGGGTGCATTCGCATGGGGATTCACCTCACTCGCATCGGTGATTCTTACCAATCTCGGGACCTATTCGATTCACGCACAGACGCGTTCGTCGATTCGCGCCCTGGAGCGACAGATCAACCGCTCGCTGCGGCAGCGCCCGTTCCCCGCGCGCTGGGCGGGACCGGAAGACATTGCGCTCGTCACGCCCACGGCCGCGATTGCTAGCGAGGCAAGCTCATGAACGAATCTCCCGTGGACACCGCTGTTGCCGACGCGACGAGCGCGACCGACCCAGCAGTGACAAGTGCCCAGCTCACTGAGGCAAGCGCTGCGATCACAGGTCAAGAGCCCCCCTTGATCGAGATCAAGAATCTCCCTCGCGAACTGGCGGCGATGCTTGTGGTGGCGGGCATTGTGGGGATCGTTCTTCCCGGCCCGGGCACGCCCGCGCTCATCGCCGGTGGCATTGCGCTTTGGCCAAACGCGTTCGGAAAGCTCGAATCGTGGTTCGCGCGCAGGAATCCGCGGCTTCACCGCAAGGGAATGGAACAACTCCAGCGCTATCTGAGCGATCTCGAGAAACGTTACCCGAATTCGACCAGGCCTGTTTCCTAGACCTCGCCCTGCTTCTGCTGCCGCGCGGCCTCGCGAAACAACCCTTCGCTCACGCTTCACTGAGGCCGAACATGCTCACTTCGCTTGCATTGATCATCATTCTTGTATTTGTTGTTTGGCCTGATTCGAGGGGTCGCCTGGAATCCTGGTTGATACGCAGGCTTCCCCGGGTGCATCTCGTCACGTTTCGGGCGATTGAACACTACAAGGCCGACTTGCACAGGCGCTATCCCGAGCATCCCGACGATCGCGCGGCGTAATCGGACAGTTGCGGGGCTCAAGCGTCGGCCGGTCTCGGAACCAGGCCAGATTCGAGGATGTCGAGGATCCGGATCGCCGCATGGCTGACGATCGTCCCCGGCCCGAAGATGGCGACAGCGCCATGCACACGCAGGAACTCGTGATCACGTGGAGGGATGACCCCTCCCACAACGATTGGAAGGTCGCCTCGCCCGCGTTCCTTGAGCGCATTGTAAAGGGCCGGTATCAGTGTGAGGTGCCCAGCGGCGAGCGAGCTTACGCCGATCACGTCGGCCTGGCGCGCGATCGCAAGTTGCGCGGCTTCGTCTGGTGATTGGAAGAGCGGGCCGACGTTGACATCGAAGCCAAAGTCAGCAAACGCCGCGGCGACGACCTGCTGGCCTCGATCATGTCCATCCTGGCCAAGCTTCGCGACCAGAATCCGCGGCCTGCGCCGCTCACGGGTGGAAAAGCGATCCACGCGTTTGCGGACTTCGGTGACCGAGTCCGCGTGCTCGCCAAGAGCATGCACATAGACGCCGGGAAGCTCGAGCGATTTCGGCTCATAGCGGCCGAAAACGAGGGCCATCGCCTCGCTGATTTCACCCACCGTGGCTCCAACGCGAGCAGCGGCGATTGAAAGTTCCAGGAGATTCCCGGACCCTGTCCGGGCGCATGACTCGAGTGCTGCGAGCGTTTGCCGGACCGACTGGACGTTGCGGCTGGATTTGAGCTCGGCGAGTCTTGCGATCTGTTCCTCACGAACCGACCGATTGTCCACCTGAAGGATCTTCATTGGCTCTTCGCGATCCGCTCGGTATTTATTGATGCCGACGATCGTATGGACTCCGGAATCGATGTAAGCCTGGGTACGAAGCGCAGCCTCCTCGATGCGCAGCTTGGGGATTCCGACTTCGATCGCTCGGGCCATGCCGCCGCTTGCCTCGCATTCGTGGAGCCGGGCCCAGGCGCGGGTCGCCAGCTCATGCGTTAACCGCTCCACGAACGCGCTTCCGCCCCAGGGATCGATCACGCTGTCGGCGTCGGTCTCTTCCTGGAGGAAGAGTTGAGTATTTCGTGCAATGCGCTCGGTTGCGTCGCTGGGCAGGGCGAGCGCCTCGTCGAGAGAATTGGTGTGCAGGCTCTGAGTTTGACCCTGAACCGCCGCCATCGCCTCGACGCAGGTTCGAACCACATTGTTGTAGACGTCCTGGGCCGTCAGGCTCCAGCCGCTGGTTTGGCTATGGGTTCGAAGCGAAAGACTGCGCGGATCCTTGGGCTCGAACCGACTCACGAGCTTCGCCCACATCATTCGAGCCGCGCGGAGCTTGGCGATCTCCATGAAGACGTCCTTGCCGATACCCCAGAAAAAGGAAAGCCTTGGGGCGAATTCGTCGATCGACAGGCCCGCGGCTAGCCCCGCGCGGAGATACTCGAGGCCGTCAGCCAGGGTATAACCAAGCTCCAGATCAGCCGTCGCTCCTGCCTCCTGCATGTGGTATCCGGAGATGCTGATGCTATTAAATCTGGGCATGTGCCGGCTGGTATAGCGAAAGACGTCGGCGATGATGCGCAAGCTGGGCCCGGGAGGGTAGATGTACGCATTGCGGACCATGAACTCCTTCAGGATATCGTTCTGGATCGTCCCGGTGAGGTTGCGCGCGTCGACTCCTTGCTCCTCAGCCGCGACGATGTAAAGCGCCAGCACCGGCAGAACCGCGCCGTTCATGGTCATGGAGACGCTGATTTCACCGAGAGGAATGCCCTCGAACAGAATCCGCATGTCCAGGATGCTGTCGATGGCGACCCCCGCCATGCCCACATCGGCTGCGACGCGGGGATTGTCGGAATCGTAGCCGCGGTGAGTCGGCAGGTCGAAGGCGACGGAGAGCCCTTTCTGCCCGGCAGCCAGATTGCGGCGGTAAAATGCGTTTGACTCGCGAGCGGTTGAATAGCCCGAATATTGCCGCACGGTCCAGGGGCGGCCGACGTACATGCTGTGGTAAGGCCCACGCACGAAAGGGGGAAAACCTGGCATCCCGTGAATATGGGCGAGTCCATCGAGGTCGATGGATGAGTAAAGAGGCTTGATGAAAAGATCTTCCGGCGTGCGGCGCCCGAGCGCTTCGACCGACTGGGCCGCCTGGGCTTCCGCGGCGATCCGCCAGACTTCAAGAGAAGCGTTCGACCGTGGGCCGCCGTCCCAGGCCACATCCTTGATATGTGCAAGCTTGCTCATGCAAAAACTCCTTCACTTTGAAGAAGCTCGCGGAGGATCGAGAGGACGTCGCAGCGAGCGAAAAGGAAGCGGTCGATGCCGTCTGCGCGGAGGCGGGATTCGCGTGTGCCTGGATTACCAGCCAGGAGAATTGTGTGCGCGCCCGCGGCCCGGAGGCGCGGCGCCAGGGCTTTAACCAGGTTTTCATAGGCGGCGTCGTTGGCACAGATCACGGCGATCCGCGCATGAGACTCGACAAACGCGAGTGCGGCTGCGTCGATGTTGGGGAAAAGTTCGTCGGCAATCACCTGAATACCGCCGGATTCGAGTATGTCGCGTACGAACGCGATCCTGGGGGCGAGCTCGGCCGCTGAACCAATGGCGGCCAGGAATGCGCGCGGGTGCGCGCCCGTGGCCACGGCATGTGAGTCCACTGCGTCACGCAGCTCTTCATAAGCGGCGGCATAAGGACGAAGGGGCAGGGCGGGTGCTCGAGCAGGCGATGCAATCGCGCGCTGGGATCGCAGACAGGCCGTCATCTGCCCAATCGTAGCACCTGCCCGGGCTGCCTGGACCGCCGCCTCGGTGAGCTCTCCCGGGCGACGATTGGCCTGATCGGCAACGCGTGCAAGCTCCGCAAGCGAGCGCTGGCAATCGTGGGTTTGCTTCCAGGACTCGAGGCGCTCAATCGCACGCGTACGCAGTCGTTCAAAGTCATGCCCTGGTGCTGTCGGCCGCGGCTCGAGCGGATCCACATGCGCGCTCACTCCCGTAACGACTTGCCTGCGCATCGCCACGTCGCGCGCTCGGGCCGTTTCAATCTCTCGGATCTGATCCGCGACCCAGCCCGAAACAAGCGCCTCGCTCATCCCGCCGCGTGCCTCGATCGCTCGGAGCAGATCCCAGGCTTTCTCGGCGAATTCCTGGGTGAGGCGCTCGATGAACCAGGATCCCCCGGCGGGATCAAGTACACGGCCGATTTGACACTCCTCGCGTAGAATCAGTTGGATATTGCGCGCAAGCCTGCGACTTGCACTGGTACCGGGCCCGATCGCGGAATCGAGCGGCACTGTCGTGATTGAATCTGCCTCCGCAACAGCGGCCGCGAAGGCGCAAACGGTGTTTCGGAGTAGATTCACCCAGGGGTCGCGGGTCGTGAGCACGCGCCTGCTGGTGCGTGCACGAAGAGCCGTCGCGCGGGCGGCCGACTCGTAGGCGCCAGCCTCAAGCAATACCTTTGCCCACATCGCCCGCAGGGCGCGAAGCCTGGCGATCGCGCGGAAGAACTGGCAGCCAATGCTGGTACCAAAGACCATCATTCGGGCGGACTCAGCGGCATCGAGCCCTGCCCGATCGAGTGCTCGCAGATATTCCACACCGGTGGCGACAGCAAATGCGAGATCTTGCACGCTCGACGCACCCGCGTGGTGGTAGGGTGCGCTTCCAATCTCGACGGCCGTGGAGTGACGCCAGTTCCGTGCGGTCCAGGCCGCCAGATCGCCCATCTGCTCGCATGCGGCATCGAGCGAAACCCCGAGGCTGCCATCGCTCGCGAGCGTACCCAGGGGATCGGCGTTGAAAGCGACTCGGATCGAGTCCGGGGCGATGTTTCGCTCCTGCACAAGCGCGATCATAAGCGCGGCGGCGGGCAAGAACGCCGCACCCGCATCGATCGAGATCCCCGCGGCTTCCAGCCGAACTCCCTTCAGCGTCTCATCCAGATCTCCGAGGGTGAAAATCATCACACCGTCTCGCCCGCACAGGAGCGACGCTGGTTCGCCATCGGGATCCAACCCGGCGGACCCAGCCGAATCGAAGCGAAGCTGGATCGATGATGCGCCGTTCTCGAGATCCTCGAGCGCTGCTCGGTTCGCTACTCCTGGCTCCGGCGACGCATGTTCCGGATGAATGTTCCAGCAATCGGCCACATGGCCCAGGGGATCGCGGCCGCGAATGAAGGGCAAGAAACCAGGAAAGCCGGATCCATCACCCGAGGTCGGCCAGTCTGCCTCGGTGTAAAGCGGTTTGATGTGGATTGCGTCGAGCGTGAGCGTCGCGAGCGAGTCGATCGAGTCGCGCTTGAGCTCGGCAGCCGCGGCGGCTTTCCACTGCTCCAGGGTGATCGGAGGGAATTCATGGTCGTTCGACCAGTCGGGCTCGATTTGCAGGGGTCTGCTGACCCGTTCCGAATCGTCGGTCATGCGCGGGGTAACTCCCGAAGGCCATCGCTAGCGTCCCTCGAAGCGCGGGGCCCGCCGTTCGAGAAAGGCACGGATTCCTTCCTGGTAATCCGCACTGTCATAGATTCTGCGCCGGAGCGACTGGATTCGCTCAAAGGCCTCCGGATCGAGGGGCGTCGCAGCCGCAAGAACGTGCAACTCTTCTTTGAGCAGGGCGATCACATGCGGCGAATTCCGTGTCATCGCCCCCGCCAGTCGATTCGTCGTCGCCTCGAGCTCCTCCACCGGCACAACGTGATTCACAAGCCCGAACGCACAGGCGCGTTTGGCAGCGATCGGCTCTGCTGTGAAAAGCATCTCCTTGATAAACGCGAGATTCGCCGACCGCATGAAGTTCAAAACGCCGGCGACGTCATACGGCACGCCGAGCTTGGCGGGTGTGAGGGCGAACGTGGACTGCTCGGAAGCGACGACAAGATCGCAGGACATGACAAGCTCACACGCTCCTCCCCACACGCTCCCCTCGACCATCGCAATCACAGGCGCGGGCGTTTCCTTGATGCCGCGCACCGCCCTGCGCAGCGGGTCATCATATGTCAGTGGATCGCGTCCGTCGGTCGGAAGCTCGCGGACATCGTGACCAGCCGACCAGACCTTCGCACCCCGGGGCGCCCGCAGAATGATCACGCGTGCCTCTTGAGCCAGTAACGACGCAATTCCTCCGAGCAACTCCTCGATGAGGGCCTTGCCGAGCGCGTTGTGCTTCTCGAGATACGCGAGCGTGATCGTGCCGACCGGGCCTTCCATTGTCGATTGAACAAGCGGCATGAATTCGCGCTCACGGATCGAATTACAGGCTAACCATCCGCCGAACACGGGCGGATCGCGGACCCCAGGAAATGCCTCGAAAACGATTCTCGTCGACGGCGGTGCACCGATCTCCAGGCCGAGTTCCCAGAATCACTTCGAATCAATCGAGCGTGTCCCGTCCGGTGCGAACCGCAAGCTCAAGCTCCCGATCGATCCCGTAAGCCGAGCCATGGATCTCAACCGGAGTATCAGGGAGTGAAGCCAGGAATTCAACGATCTGATGCGCGACAGGTTTTCCGGGTCGTACCTTCTTCCAACGAGTGTTGCCGCCCTCGGCTGAAGAAACCGGACCGTTCCAGCGCAGGATCTGCGTGGGCGCCCGCCGCGGACCGCCGGCTCAGATCACTGAATTGCCTCTGTCCCAGGCGTGGTTTTGGCCTGGCCCAACGCATGATGGGTTCGGTCTGCGCGGGCGCAATGGGTTCGGTTCGTACTCGACATTTCTCTTGTAAGAGCTTCATGTTATGGCGCGCCCTGGCTCGATTTTGCGCACGGTTGGGTTCGGTCTGCGCGGGCGCGGTGGGTTCGTTTCGCACGGACCGTTGGCTTCGGTCTGCGCGGGCGCAATGGGTTCGGTTCGCAGTCGACGGTTCTCGTGTAATGGCTTCATGTTCTGACGAGGTCTGGCTCGATTTTGCGCAGCGGTTGTGGCACCAGTTTCTGACATGCTTCGGCTTCACTTTCTGACGCGCCTCGGTTCGCTTCGTCAGCGCGGAAACGACACCTTGGCCCAGCCGGTCTCGATACAAACACGAAGCGCAGGCCAGGTACTCAGACCCGGCCCGGCATCGGCTTTTCGGATTCATCGACTCGGGAATCGTCGAGGTGCGTTGCGTGAGTCGTGGAAGGTGGGAGACGGACGGATTGGACACCGTTCCAGGTTCTTCTCACCCTGAATCTAACGCACATTGGCGCGACTCGAATCAAGAACCTCCCGATTTCTGCTGGGCTGGATTGGCCTGCGCAGGGAGTGCGTGTTGTAACGAAAATCAGGCGTGGGATGGTGCCGGAGGTCATGCCTTGCGAGGGCAATCTTCCCTCGTCCGCCAGTTGGAGACTGTCCCGAAGGACGCGGAAGCGGACGTGCACGCTCAGGCGCTGGGCGACCGGGTAGGCTCGTTGGTCGTGGGTCTACAATCTCCAGGGCCTCACAAGGCATGATCCCCGTACTGGACGTAGTTTGATATGAACATAATATCTATTATCAGACGCATGGGGCATCGTGGGGTCGCTTCTGGGCCGCTGATTCTCGATCTCACCCCTGGACTCCCACCGACCCGCGCCGTCCAATAAGGACCAGGTCGGCAGCTAAAACCTCGGTTGAGTCAACGCCATGATGATCCTGAACGTGTACTACCTGGCGATCAAGGCGGCCTTTTTCTATGGTCTTGTCCATTCGTTCGTCAAATACGAGACGCTGCAGAAGCACTGGCTATTCCTGGGGCTGCTCTACGCGGCGGGCGTGATGTTTCTGAGCTGGGTCTGGTTTGTCGCCCCTCAGCCCAACGCCGACCTTGGAACATGGAAGATGTTCTGGTTCAAGACGGCGATTCTGGGCGTGGTTTATTTCCGGCTGCTGGCTCGGTTTGACGAGGGTTTCCTCTTCTGGATGCTCCTCATGGCGGGGATGGCGGTGGTTTATTACTAGCGCCGGGGCACGAGATCCGGCCGAGTCTTTCGAAGCGAGTGCACCATGAAGTCGATTGCCCGTTCGGCCTGGATCTGGGGGCTTGAAGCCGCGGCGAGCCTGAGCCTCGCGTTCTGCGCTCCGCCCCCCCCTGCTCTGGCTCAGCCTCAGAAGCCAGCGCCGATCGTTCTCCGCGCGGCCCGGCTTTACGACGGCAAGGGTGATGCGCTTGTGCAGAACGGTGTGGTGGTGATTGAAGGGGCGAGGATCGCCGCGGTCGGGTCGGGAATTGGTGTGCCCGCGGGTGCCAAGGTGATCGACCTGGGGGACGCCACGCTGGCGCCCGGGTTTATCGACGCCCATAGTCATGTGACCATTAATTACTCCGACGATTGGAAGGACTGGTTCATAAACGGATTCCGCCGCGAGCTGGCGGAACAGGCGATCGAGTCGACGGTCAATGCTCGGAGGACCATCGAGGCTGGGTTCACGACGGTGCGCGACGTGGGGAGCACGGACTGTCTCGATGTGGGGCTCAGGAATGCGATCGCGCGCGGGCTGGTTCCTGGCCCGCGAATGCTGGTGGCTGTGCATGCGCTGGGCGCTCGGGGCGGCCACGCGGATACGGCCGGGCTGCGGCATGACCTTCTGATTCGCGAAGATCGCGAGCGGGAGGGAATCGCCCACGGCCCCGACGGATTTCGCGAGGCCGTTCGCTACCAGGTCAAACAGGGTGCGGATGTGATCAAGTTCTGCGCGTCCGGCGGGGTGCTTTCGCTGGCGGACGAGGTCGACACGCCACAGCTCACGCTCGAGGAGATGAAGGCGCTCATCGAAGAAGCGCATCGTCTGCGCAAGAAGGTCGCCGCGCATTGCCATGGAGATCGCGCGGCGAGGGATGCCATTCTCGCGGGCGTGGATTCGATCGAGCATGGCTCGTTTTTGAGCGACGAGACGCTCGCGCTCATGAAGGAACGCGGAACTTACCTGGTGCCGACCTTGCTGGCGGGAGAGTGGGTGGGGGGCAGGCTCGAGAAGCTTCCGCCCGAGATCGCGGCCAAGGGCAAGGCCGCGCTCGCCGCGCGCACACGCATGTTCAAGTCAGCACTCTCCTTTGGAGTGAAAATCGGCTTTGGAACCGATTCCGGCGTGTCGCCTCATGGCCTCAACGCGCAGGAGTTCAAGCTCATGGCTTCACTCGGCATGGCCCCTCTCGCGGCAATCAAGTCCGCCACCTCGGTTGATGCGGAATTGCTTGGCATCGCGCAGAAGACGGGTTCGCTGGAACCGGGCAAGTTCGCGGACATCGTGGCCATGCCTGGCAATCCCGCGGAAGATATCACGGTCACCGAGCGGGTCATCCTGGTGATCAAGGAAGGCAAGATCGTGAAGTCGCCAGTCGCGGACTCGCATGCGAACCCGGGCAGGTAGTCACGCTTCGCGCTGGACTCCGCAAAAGAACGCGGGGCCAGGAGAGTCGGCCGCCTCTGGAACCGGCCGTCTCCCCTGCCCCGCATTTTCAAGACACTTGAGGACCCGGAGTCAACTCCGATCAAGCGTGATGCTTGTCGTGCTTGCGAAGGTTGACGTGGACATCGGCCAGAGCCAGATCAATGGCCATGGCGTGTGCGACGCTCGAATGAGCGGCTGAGTGCTGCACGTGTACCGGTGTGTGGTGATGCATAACGACCTTCACCCGGTGCACGACCTTGGGATGGTGAGCCAGGGCCGGCTTGTGGGCGATGCCCTTCGCGTGGGGCGCGGGCTTCTTGTGCTGCGTGGGCTTGGGAGCCGGGCGGTGGAACGCCTTATGACGCCCCTTCGACTTGCCTTGCGAGCCGCTCGTGGGAACGGGCACGGGCGCAGTTGGATTCTGGGCCGGCGGCGGTGTCGGGTTGGTGTTGTTGGTTGTGCCTGTGCTCGGCGGGGTCGTTGTACCCTGACCTGGAGACGACGACGATGTTCCTGTCGAACCGGTCGTCGTGGGAGTGGTTCCGGTCGAGCCGGTGCCGGTTGTGCCGGTACCGGTGGAACCGGTTCCGGTCGTTCCAGTCCCCGTTGAGCCGGTGCCGGTGGAACCCGTGCCGGTCGAGCCGCCGGGCGCGGTTGCGGGTGGATCGGCGGGCAAGCGGTAGGACAGCGGCGCGGTCAGGGGAATGTCGCCCGTGCCACCCAGCGTGGCCACGATCGTGCCCCCTGTTCCGATGAACTCGCCGTTCGTCGGCGTGTAAACAACCGGCTGGGCCGAGCCCGTGCCAGCGTAGTCCGCCGGAGCGGGGATCGAGCCGATGGGGAAGCCGCTGACCGTGTAGACACCCGCCGGTCCCAGGATGGTGAAAACGCCGGTTGTCGGATCGAAAACCGCGGCCTCGGTACGCTCCGCCTGGCCCGCGTTGAAGTAAGCCAGGTTATCGTACGCGGCGGGTACCGGCACGAGGCTCGCCAGGTCAGGCGAGGAGCTCACGCCGAGGTTGAGGGTTTCGATGGAACCGCTCGGCTGTAGCACGTAGATATCGCCGTTGCTCGGGCGATAGACCGCGAGCTCGTCGTAGCCCAGTCCGTCGTAATTACCGGGGACCGGGATATCGCCCGCCTGGCCGAAGTTGACGGTTCGCAGGCCGGAGGCGGCGGTCGCGATCGACCAGACCCCCTGCCCGTTCACGATCGTGAAGACGGCGGCTTCGGTGGGTGCGTTGGGGTCGAAGTTGCCCACGACCGGCACGCTCGAATTCGGTGTGCCTAACACGAAACTCGAGGTCGCACCGTTGGGCGAAACGTCGATGGTCCAGGTCGCCGTCGAGAGCGAGTAGTACGCCAGGTCGGTCTGGCCGTCGCCGTTGAAGTCGCCCTGGAAAGGAACGACGTTCGAGGCGCCCAGGGCAAAGGGTGTTCCACTTGGGCCGAACCAGGGCGGAGGGGCTGTGCCCGCCGTCTGCACCAGCCAGTTGAGCTGATTCGCCGTCGTGTTCCGATTGAAGACGGCTGGGTCGGAAACACCCGTGCCGTTGTAGTCGGACGTGGTCGAAACGATCATCAGGTTGAGCGTATTGCTCGCGTTCGACTGATTGCCGGCCAGATCGACCGCCTTGACGAACAGGCCGATCGCACCCGTCGAGAGCGTGTACGGCAACTGGACGGAGAAGTTTCCGTTCGCATCCGCCGTGACCGTATCCCAGACCGTGGACGATCCGGACACATAAAGATCGACCGTGGCGTTGGCTTCGGTTGTGCCAACGAAGACCGGGGTCCGATCGGACGTGGTGGAGTCGCCGACGATCCCAGTATCGGAAGCGGGCGAGAGGCGGAAGTTCGCGGGTGCCGGCGGCTGGCCCAGAATGATGGTGAAGGTCACCGGGGTGCTGTCGCCGCTGGATCCAACGGCGTTCGTGGCCACGGCCTCGACAGTGAATGTTCCCGAGGCGGCGGTTGGGTTCGGGAACGTGAGTGTGAACGCGCCCGTGATGGGGTCGCTCGTGGTCGTAACAACTGGGCTGAACGGCTGGCCGTTGCCCTGGAGCAGCTCAACGGTGACGCCCGGGCTGGTGACACCGACGAAACTCGGCGTGGCCACGTTTGTGTACCCCGGCGCACCTGTGACGTCGTAACCCGCAAGAGCCAGGGTCGGCGTTGTGGGGGGCGCGGGCGGCGCGATGTTCGGGGCGTTGAGCGTGAACTGGATCGTGACCTTGTTCCCCACCGAGCCGGCGTTGTCGGTCGCGAAGATCTCGACCGTTTTGAGCCCGTTGGTGGTATACGAGCCGGAGTTAATCGTGATCGAGAACTGGCCGAAGGCGTCGGTCCAGTTCGCGGCGACGTTCGTACCGGCGAGGTTCGAGGGATCGAATCCACCGATGATCCGGGGATTGGCCGGATTTGTGATGTCCTCGATCGTGATATGCGTGGCGTTACCGTAGAGCGACGTTTCCGAAAGCCCGGTGAACGTCGGCGTCGCGGTGGTGACAAGCGGAGTGCCGTCGGGAGCGGTCCCGGAGACGCTCGAGGGCGCAAGCCCGGTCGCGTTCGGGAACACCAGAGGCGCCAGGTTGATTGCGAACTCGCCGCGGCCGTAAGTCGCCGCCATGAGTGTGTTGGGATCGGCGTTGGCCTGGGTCGTGGGATTGCTCGGAGCGTATGGCCCGGCCAGCGTCGAGAACCCAGTGTTGGAGTCGATGTTGCCCAGCGAGAGGCTCAGCGAGGTCACCGACGCGTGCGGCAGATAGCCGCCGTTGGTCACCGCGCCGAAGGTCGTCGAGGGGAACAGCGTCCAGGTTTGGCCGTCGTCAACGGATTGATAGACACCGGAATTCGCGCCGACGTAGAGAACCGGATGATATCCCGTGTTCGGGTCCGACGGATTGTCAGGGATCAGGTAACGCCAGTCGGCGGCAATCGATGACAATCCCTGAGCCTGGAAGTACGGCTGGGAATTCGGATCGGTTGTCGGATTGTAGCTCTGCCCGAAGATCGAGTACGTGAGCGTATGCAGGTTGCTGGTGATGTTGACCCAGGTCGGCGTTGGATTCGAGGCCGAGGGGATGGAGTCGGCAATGTAGAAAACGCCGGTGCTGGTGACCGCGAAGGCCGCGTGGCTGCCGCGATTAGGGTTGGTGATGATTTGCTGGACCGGCGAGCCGTCGAGACCCGTCGAGACATTGATCCAGCCGTTCGACGTCCCGCTGCCGCCGCCGTCCTGGGTGACATAAATCTGGCCGGTTTGCGTGCCGACGTAAATGAAGTTCCCCAGGTTGCCGACACCCTCGGGAGCGTTGGGATCAGGCGCGCCATAGGTCAGCGCCAGACTGAACGAGCCTGGATTGCCGAATACGCTCGGATCGCCGATGTCGAACCAAGTCACGCCGCCGTTCTGGGTGGCGAACACCCGGCCGACGTTTGAACTGATCAGCACATCCTGGCCGTTCACGGGGTTGATGCCAAGGTTGCCGCCGCCGAGGTAAGGCCACTGCGGATCGGGCGTAAGCAGGCCGCCAGACGCCTGCAGCAAACCGAACGTTCGACCCAGGTACCCTGTCCCCAGCCCGGTTCCGGAAAGTCCAGGCGGGATGTACTGGAAGAAGTCGGTGCTATTGCCGCCGCAGCAGGGCCAGAACCACTGGTACGCATAACCAGACCCTTGCTGGTCGGTGACCACGCCGCTGGCATCACCTTGAGGGCCAGCCCACGTGATGTTGCCGTTGTTGATCACATTCGGATCAGAGACGGGCCCGCCGTTATCCTGCGCACCGCCGTAGAACATCGCGCCGGCAATCTGGGCGGCCGCGGTCGAAGGCTGTGCCGCACCGTAGTAGAACTGCGTGATCTGCAAGTTGCCGTTGCGATTCATGCCTGGCTCGGCAACGTTCGATCCGATCTGGGTCTGGAACGAGCCGTTGTTGTCAAGCACGCTCCAGAGGCCCTGGTCGTTGCCGAAAATGAGCCGCGGCAGGCCCGTGGTGGGGTCGATCATGGCCGCGACACGATGATAGTCGGTCCCGCCCATGTCGAACGGAATCCACGTCACCCCCGCGCCGTTATTGGTGAAGCCGGAGTAGTTAAAGACGCTCAGCGTGGCGTCTGAGACGAACGGACCGGCTGGGTCGCGGATATAGTTGAAGTAATAGTTGCTCGAGAAGGACCCATTGACCTGGGAAAGCGGAGTCGACTGATTGGAGTCGATCGCCGCCGGCCCGGTCGACGCCAGAGTGAGCGCACCGCCACCCGGGGCGCTATTTGAGAAAGGCACCAGGGCATGGGCATCCCAAAGCGTGGTGGTGTCGATGCGAATGAGACCTGTCTGCCCACCGGACTTCTGGCCGCCCACGTAGATCACAGCCGGATTGGTTGGATCAACGATCAGGGTCATGTCGTAGTTGCCCTGGCCCCCCTGCGTGGGATTGCCAAGGATCGGATAATCCGGGAGTGTGGTGTTGTTCGAGGGGATCGCCTGCGCGAAGCTCGACGGACCAGTACCCGTGGGACCGGCTGTGGGGATCCGGATCTGAGTCCAGTTCTGGCCGAAGTCCTTGGTTACGAAGATGCCGTAGAGCGTGCCGCTCACCACGCCCGGGGTGGTGACCACGGCATACAACCAGCCGGCGTACTGGGCGTCTTCAGCGGCGTTGCCGGTCGAGGGGGGGACGGCAAGCTCGATCCGGCCGCCCCCGCCGCTCGGATTCAGTCCGTTCGTCGGATTCACATTCTTGAACGACTTCAGATCGACGATCAACGGATTGCCGATGCCGCCGTTGATCTGATTCCAAACCTGGCCCTGGTTGGGGCTCATGTAGACGCCCACGCCCCGAATCGCGGCGTAGACAACCTGAAGATTGCCGTGGGTACCAACCTGCGAGTTCGGATCGAGAACCACGCCGCTATTCGGATCGAGAACCACGTCGGTCGCCTGGCCTGAGAGCATCTTCGTCCAGGTTGCACCCGTGTTTTCGCTGCGCCAGATGCCGCCATTGTTGCCGCTGATCGCGGCGTAGATGATCACTCCGCCCGAAGGCGTCGGCGTCGGATCAACCACAACTTTGTAGGAATAGGAACCCACGAACGCTCGATCCCGGAGCGGCGAGTTGATCGGCAGGATATTGCCATTGGCATCGACATTCGTCGTGCTATCGTAGAGATTCCAGGTCGCCCCGCCGTCCTGAGAAATCAGGAAACCCACGCCAGGCGACTGGGTATCTCCCTCGCCTGTCGACGCGATCACGATCGACTGGTTCGGATTGTGGTTGCGAGCGAACACCGTGATGCTGCCGATGTTCACCCCAGAAGTCGGCCCGAAATCC
>DAIDHX010000239.1 GCA_027451885.1 Planctomycetales bacterium | reverse complement strand
TATGGGGAGCGCGATCGGTTCGACCTCCAGACCGGCGACGCGACGGTGGAAAAAACCGAAGCCACCGCGCCTGTTCAGAGCGAACCCACCGCGCTTTTGCGAAGCGAACCCAACGGCCCGGCGGAGGCGTCGCAGGCCGTTACAGAGAAAGAGCTTGCGTCGAGTTCGAACGACACAAATCCCCTTATCCTGGACATGCAAAGTCAGCTTGGGGAGCGCGATCGGTTGGACCTCCAGACCGGCGACCCGACGCTGGAAAAAACCGAAGCCACCGCGCCTGTCGAGAGCGAACCCACCGCGCTTTTGCGAAGCGAATCCAACGCCCCTGAAAACGTGCCGCAGGATGATGTGCCGCAGGATGTTACGTCGAGTTCGAACAACACAAATCCCCCTATCCTGGACATGCAAAGTCAGTATGGGGAGCGCGATCGGTTGGGCCTTCAGACCGGCGACTCGACTCTGGAACAAACCGAAGCCACCGCGCCTGTTCAGAGCGAACCCACCGCGCTTTTGCGAAGCGAACCCAACGGCCCGGAAAACGTGTCGCAGACCGTTACTGAGAAAGAGCTTGCGTCGAGTGTGAGTGACACGAATCCGGCCGGTTCCAGGCGTGCTGAGAACGCTGGGCGGGCGCAGGAGCGGCGGAACGACTCGGCGGAGGCCAGGGAGCGGAAGAAGCGGAAGGAAGAACGCCGGCGGCAGAAAGAGAGCAGGCGGAAGAACCGCAGGCGGTGAGTCGGCGAGACCGACGGCGTTAAGTCGTGCAGACCGGCGGCGGTGAGTCGGGCAGACCGGCGGCGTTGAGTCGGGCAGACCGTCGGCGGTGAGTCGGGTCGACCGGCGGCGGTGAGTCGGGCAGACCGGTCGCGGGGCTCAGCCGTGCGGCTCGGCGGCCAGAGGCTCAACCGCGAGCCTCCGAGGTCAGAGCCCCAGCGGTCGGCGGGCGGCGGTCTGGTTGTGAGCGGGTGAATCCCGCGGGAGTTCCTTGGCAATATGGCGGTGGGTGGCGGCGGCCCGCGGTTGGCACCCGCGGGCCGAGGTGGGGGCGCCCGCGGTGCGCGTGCGGGGAAGGGACTTCATGCGATGCGTGCATGGGGAATTTATGCGGCGAGCAGGAGATCGACGCCATGAATGTCAACGCGATCGACGGGTCTGTGCGGGCGCCTGTGCCTTTCGGGTCTGTTCGATCGACGGGTCTGTGCGGGCGCCTGCCTTTTGGGTTTCTTTTGGGTCTGCTTCTGCCCTGATGAGTCCGTTCCGCCGGCGGGTGACGACCGAGGAACCGCGTCGGCCGGGCAGATGGGTGCACGCAGGCAGCAGATCTCCTTTCGAGGCCGGTTGTCGCGTCGTTCAATTCCGATTAAAATCTTCGAGAGAAGCGAGGGGGACGACGTTTATGGGTGGGGCCTCACCCATTTTTGCTGCGAAGGGATCGACCTGGGGATAATCATGTCGAAGACGTTGGCGGCGATTCGTGAGAAGGTCGAGGCGGGGGTTCGGCTGAGCTTTGAGGACGGGCTTGCGCTTGAGGAGTCGAACGATCTGTTCGCGCTGGGCTCGATGGCCAACATGGTGCGCGAGCGGTTGAACCGCAATTTTGGGTATTACAACGTCAACACGCACATTAATCCCACGAATGTTTGCGTGTACAAGTGTGACTTTTGTGCGTTCCGGGCCGACCTGGGCGAGGACCGGGCCTATGTGATGGACCAGGCCCAGATTGAGGAGCGTGCGCGGCAGGCGCATGCTCGGGGTGCGACGGAGCTGCACATTGTGGGCGGGCTGCATCACAAGCTGCCGTTTGAGTATTACGTGGACGTGGTGAAGTGGATCAAGTCGGCTGCGCCTGAGATTCACATCAAGGCGTATACGGCGGTGGAGATCGAGTGGTTTGCCAAGATTTCGCGGAAGCCGTTGGAGACGATTCTGCGGGAGCTGATGGACGCGGGTCTGGGGAGCCTGCCGGGGGGTGGGGCTGAGATTTTTCATCCCGAGGTGCGTGAGCAGATCTGTGGGGCCAAGGCGTCCACCGAGCGCTGGCTCGAGGTGCACAGGGTGGCGCACAAGCTTGGTTTGCGCTCGAACGCGACCATGCTCTACGGCCATATCGACAGGCCCAGGCATCGGATCGACCATCTGGTTCGGCTGCGCACGCTCCAGGATGAGACGGGCGGGTTCCAGACGTTCATCCCGCTTGCGTTCCATCCTGATAATTCGCGGATGGACGAGATCCCCAAGCCGTCGGGCGTGATGGATCTGAAGGTGATGGCGATCAGCCGGCTGATGCTTGATAACTTTGAACATATCAAGGCTTACTGGGTGATGTTGGGCCTCAAGACCGCGCAGGTTGCGCTTGCCTTTGGGGCGGACGACATCGACGGCACGGTGGTGCACGAGAAGATCTATCACGAGGCGGGCGCGGAGACGCCGCAAGAGGTGACCGTGGCCGAGATTCAGCGGTTGATCGCGGAGGCGGGGCGGATTCCGATCGAGCGAGACACGCTGTACCATCGCGTGGAGCGGGATGGCGGGAGCTGGACGAGCCGCGAGCACATCGACGCGGCCGCGCTGGCCGGCGCGGTGGCGGGCTGAACCGGGCGGGCGATCGAGCCCTGGCGGACGGGGCAGGGGGCCTTCGCCGCGGCTGGGCGTTCTGGTGCTACTCGGCGAAGCGTGCGGCGATCAGCTCGAGAACCTCGCGCGTGATCCTGTCCTGGCGTTCCCTGCGCTCGAGGTCGATGATCGATTCGAGCATGCGTTCGGTGTTTCGGGTCGAGGCGTCCATGGCGACGAGCCGGCTGGCCTGTTCGCTGGTGAAGGACTCGGCGGCGAGCAGGTAGAGGCTGATAAAGACATATTCATCTACAAGCCCGGCGAGCAACCGATCGGGGGGGAGATAGCGCAAAGGCGCGCGGGCGCGGGTTGCAGGCTGGGCGAAGCTCAGGTCTGGGGGCAAGATCTGGACCTCGGTGGGAATTTGCTCGCTGATCGACTGGTATCGGCTGTAGATCACGCGGAGGGTGCCGAGCGTGCCTGCGGCGTGGCGTGAGCCGAGCATCGTGGCCAGGCGTTTGACGAGGTCATGGAGCCCGTCGAGCGAGGCCGCGGCGGGCTCGCCGCCGTCAGGCGTGATGTTCCGGGCCAGGAGCTGGCGAATCCCGCGCTGGCCGACCACAAGCAGATGAACTTGACCGCCTTGCTTGAGCTCCAGCCAGCGGCGTTCGGCGAGGGCGAGGACGTTCGGATTGAGTGCGCCGCAGAGTGGTTGCTCGGAGGTCATCACGAGCAGCGTGGTCAGGCGAGGGTCGGCCGGCGGGATATTGAAGGCTTCGGGCAAGACGCGGGCCAGGCCGCGGAGCACGATCTCGTGATAGCGCCGCGCGCTTTCGAGCGCGCGCTGGGCGCTCTGGATGCGGCCAGCGGCGATGGCGCGCATGGCGGAGACCACGTCGTGCACGGTTTCGATGGCTTCATGACGCCTGTGCGTGGCTTCCTCGCTCATGGGGGTTGCTCTTTGACGTGGTTGCGTTGCAGGGCTTCGAGGGTTTGTTTCAAGCTTGCCGTCGATTCTGTGCTGAGGGTGTTTTCGCGTTCGATCGCGTCGAGCACATGAGCGCAGGTCTCGTCGAGGCGGCGGCGGAGGTCGGCGAGAAAATGCACGATCTGGTCGACGGGCACGGAGTCGAGGAAGCCTTCACGGATGGCGAACAGGACCGCGGCCTGGTGCCCGACGCGCAAGGGAGCGAGCCGCGGTTGCTTGAGGGCTTCGCGGAGCCTGCGCCCGAGCTCGAGGCGCCTGCGGGTTTCGGGCTCGAGCTCTGCGCCAAAGCGGGCGAAGGTTTCGAGCTCGTGCAGTTGGGCGTAGACCAGGCGGAGGTCGCTGGCGAGGGTGCGGAGGACGCGGGGCTGGGCCTTGCCACCGACGCGTGAGACGGAGAGCCCCACATCGACGGCCGGGCGGACGCCTTCATTGAAGAGGTGGCTATCGAGGTAGAGCTGGCCGTCGGTGATCGAGATGAGGTTGGTGGGAATGTAGGCCGAGATATTGCCTGCCTGTGTGGTGGCGATCGGCAGCGCGGTCAGGCTGCCGCCGCCGAGGCGGTCATGCAGCCTTGTGGCGCGTTCGAGCAGGCGGGCGTGGAGATAGAAGACGTCGGGCGGATAGGCTTCGCGCCCGGGCGAGCGTCCGAGCAAAAGCGCGATCCGGCGATAGGCGTCGGCGTGATTGGACAGGCTATCGTAGACGACGAGAACATGTCGGCCCTGGCTCATGAAGAACTCGCCGATGGTGCAGGCGGCGTAAGGGGCCAGGTATTGCTGGCCTGGGGGCGATTCCGCGTCGGCCGCGACAACCACGGTGCTGGCAAGTGCGCCCGCCTGCGCCAGGGTGTCGACGACCTCGGCCACGTTGGTCTTGCGGAGCCCGATGGCGGTGTAGACGCAGAGGACCTCGCTGCCGCGCTGGGCGAGGATGGCGTCGAGCGCGAGCGAGGTCTTGCCGGTCGCTCGGTCGCCGAGAATCAGCTCGCGTTGGCCGCGCCCGAGCGGCAACAGGGTGTCGACCACCTGGATTCCGGTGTGCATCGGCTCGCGGACCGGCTGGCGGTCGATCACGCCTGGGGCTTCGCGTTCGGTGGGCCAGTAGGCGCGCGGGCGGAAGGAGGGTCCGCCGTCGATTGGCCGGCCGAGTGCGTCGACCACGCGTCCGAGCAGCTTGTCGTCGACGGCGACGCTGGAGACGCGCCCGGTGGCGCGGAGCTCATCGCCCGCGGAGACGTGTTCCGAGGGGTCGAGAAACAGGACGCCGATTTCGCGCGGGCGGATGTCGAAGGCGAGGCCGGTGAGTCCGTCCGCGCGTTCGAGCAATTCGCCAAACCGAACCGAGGGTGCGCCACGGACCCGGCCCACGCCATCGCCCACGGAGACGAGCCGGCCGACTTCACGGCGGCGCACGCGCCAGCGCATGGCGGCGAGGGTCTGGCGGACCTGGTCCCGGATCTGGTCGATGCCTGGGTTCATCGATTGCTGCTCGCCGCGGCTTCAGGCTCGGCCTCGAGCCCGCCGTGAAGGGTTGCCTCCCACACATGGCCGTCCGTGAGCAAGCGCACGCCGACCACGAGCGCAGGCTGATTCTGGACCACGATCGGCACCGATCGACCCGAACGCGCTTCCAGGGCGCGGGTGATCCGAGCAAGCTGGTCGCCGCTGAGATCGGCCGCCGTCTCGAGCGTCGCGTGGTCCTCGGGCTGCCAGGATTTTTGGCCCTCCGCCCCTTCCTGGGCCGGCGGATGCTCGAGCGCGTCGATGAGCCGATCGACGAAGTGGTCCTGCAGGCTCGAGCCAGCGGCCTCCCGCACCATGCGCTCCGCGAGCGCAACGGCCCAGTCCACAAGCTCGCCGCGGAGCGCACGCGCCGCCTCGGCCCGATCCTGCTCGAGCTGCTTCTCGACGTCGTCCCGCCGCGACTGGATCGCGCGCTCTGCCTCGGCCAGCAGGCTCTGGCGCTCGGCCTCGGCGCGGTCGCGGACCTCGCCGATCGCCCTTTGGCGCTCCCGGTCCAGGCCCGCGAGCTGTTCCTCGAGCTGCCGCTTCTGGGCGGCGGCCTGGCCACGCATCGACTCGGCCTCGGCCAGCGCCCGCGCGTTCGCCGCCCTGCGGCGGTCGATCGCCTCGTGCAGCGGCCGGTAAAGCAAACGCCGCAGTACGTACACGAGCACCACAAAATTCAGAAGCTGAAACAGGAACGTCCAGGCGTTGACCATCATGGCTCATTGCCCGCGCACAAGTGACAAAAACGGGTTCGCAAGCAGCACAATGAGCGCGATCACCAGGCTGTAAATCGCCAGCGATTCGATCATCGCCAGCCCCACGAACAACGTGCGACTGATCCGGTCCGATGCATCCGGCTGGCGAGCGATGGCATCAAGCGCTGACTGCACCGCCCGCCCCTGGCTGACCGCCGGCGCAATCGACCCGACGGCGGTGGTGAGGCTGGCAACGACCATGCACACGATTGCGAAGATCAACGCGGGGCTCATCGAGATGGCTCCTCCGAGCGACTTTGAGCACGAACAGCCGCGCTCAAATAAACAACAGTTAGGACTGCAAATATGTACGCCTGAACGACACTGGTCAGCACCGCGAGCATCATCATCGGCAAGGGGACCAGCAGCCCCGCGATCGAGAGCAGGACGGCGATGACGAGCTCCTCGCTCATGACATTGCCGAAGAGCCGCACGGCCAGGGCGAGCGTCCTTGAGAACTCGGTGATGATCTCGAAGGGGAGCAAGAGCGGCGAGGCTTCGACGTAGCGGCCGAGATACCCGCGCAGGCCCCGGGTGCGGATTCCATAATACGGGACCGCGAAGAAGACCACGACGGCGAGCGCGGCGGTGGTCGAGAAATCGGCCGTCGGCGCGTGCATTCCGGGGGCGAGTCCGAGCAGGTTCGCCGCGCTGATGTAGAGCGCGAGCGTGACAATCAGCGGGGTGAACGGCCTGGGATCGCGCCCGAACATCTCCTGCATGAGATCCTCGAAGTGCTCGATGATCAGCTCCGCCGCGACTGGCCAGCCCGAGGATTCGCGCTCGAGGCCAGGCCGGGCGAACAGGGCGATCGCGATCACCAGGCCCGAGGCGACGAGCGAGTACACGACGGTGGCCGTGATCTCGATCGGCCCGAGGACAAGCAGTGTGGGAGACGCGAAACCCTCATGCCCCATGGTGTTTGAACCCCAGTTGGCGCAGGAGAACCAGGCGGCAGAGCCAGAGGCCGCCGAGCCCAGCCAGCACGCTGCTGGTTCCGTCCCGGCCAAGCGCGGCCAGCCCCAGCCCCAGAAAACCCAGGCGGACGACTCCCAGGAAAGGCAGCCAGCCCGCCCAGGCCGGGCGCTTAAGCACGTGGATCACGGCCAGCCACAGGGTGCCGAAGTAGGCAATGCCCAGGCCCATGCCGGCGATCGCGGCGGCGATCGAGCTCATGATTCGAGCTCCCGGTGCACCTGCCGCCAGACGCTGGCGCAGCCAAAGACGAGCCCCAGGGACAGCAGGGACAGCGTCCAGAAGACGCCGGTTCCATACCGAGCATCGATGAAGCGCCCGAGAAACGCACCGAGGAGCGTGGGGAGAACGACCATCCAGCCGACCGAGCCCATGAGGCTGAGCCCTTGCCAGAAGCTGAGATTCTGGCCGGCGCGGGCCCGCTCCGCCTGCCTGCGGATCTCGCGTACAAAGGGCTCCTCGTCGCGTTCGCCGTGGGGCTTCATGGCTGCGCTGCCTTTCTCAGCTCGCGGAGCAGCGAGACTTCGAGCTCGGCGAACCCGGCCCGCGCGGCTTGCTCGGTTTCCGCACGCACGCGGAGCATCGCCGCCGCACGATCCGCCACGTCCTCCAGCCGATCCGCCACGACCGCGTCACGCGTCGCCACCGAGATCCGGCCCGATTCCAGCAAGAACACGCCGCCGTCCACCGCGGCATACGCTCCACGCCCGTCCTCCATCCGCATCTGGAACACGCACGGAACCAAAATCGTCAGCATATCCTCATGCCCGGATCGAACCCCGAACTGGCCCGTCGCGTCCGCTGCCTGGATCGCCGCGACCCGCGTTCGCAAAATCACCCGCTCGGGCGCCAGGATCTCCAGCTCAAGGCTCATGAGCCAGCCTCCTCGATCGAGCCGATCATGTACAGCGACGCCTCGTCCCGGTCGTCGTACTTGCCGTCGAGCACGGCCTCGCAGCCGTCGATCGTCTGCGCCCGCGTGACATGCCGCCCCTCGTGCCCCGTGAACATCTCGGTCACAAAGAACGGCTGAGTGAGAAAGCTCTCCAGCCTGCGCGCCCTGCGCACGATGAGCTGATCCGCCGCGGACAGCTCCTCGAGACCCAGCATCGCGATGATGTCCTCAAGCTCCCGGTAACGCTCGATGGTCTCCTTCACCCGGAGCGCGACCAGGTAATGGCGCTCCCCCAGCCGCACGGGATCGAGCAGGCGCGACGTCGACGCCAGCGGGTCGATCGCCGGGTAAAGCCCCCGCGCAGCCAGGCTTCGTGACAAAACAATGCTTGCGTCAAGATGTGTAAATGTTTGTGCCACGGCCGGGTCGGTCAAATCGTCCGCGGGCACATACACTGCTTGAACCGAGGTGATGGCCGCGTCAGCAACCGAGGCGATGCGTTCCTCCAGGCTGCCGAGGTCGTCCGCGAGCGTGGGCTGGTAGCCGACCTCGGAGGGGAGCCTGCCGAGCGATCCCGAGACCTCTGATCCCGCCTGCACATAGCGGAACACGTTGTCGACCAGGAACATCACCTCGGTGTGCTTCACGTCGCGGAAGTACTCGGCCATCGTGAGCGCGGAGAGTGCCACGCGGAAGCGGCTGCCGGGGGGGTCGCTCATCTGGCCGAAGAGCAAGATGGCCTTGTGGATCACGCCGGTTTGCTGCATCTCGTGCCAGAGGTCGTTCCCCTCGCGGGTGCGTTCGCCAACGCCCGCGAAGACCGAGACGCCGGCCTGGGTCTGGTTGACGGTGCGGATGAACTCCTGGAGCAGGACGGTCTTGCCCACCCCCGCGCCGCCGATAAGACCGGCCTTGCCGCCGCGCGGCAAAGGCGCGAGGAGGTCGATCACCTTGATGCCGGTTTCGAGAAACTCGACCCCCCTGCGCTGGGCGCTCAAGGGGGGTGCGGCCCGGTGGATCGGCCAGCGCGCCTCGGCAGCCGGCGGCGCTTGCCCGTCCATCGGCTCGCCCAGAACGTTGAACAACCGGCCGAGCGTCGCGGGGCCGACGGGAACCGTGATCGGCTGGCCCGTCCGCGACACGCGCATCCCTCGCGCCACGCCTTCCGTCGGCGCCATCGCGATCGCTCGGATCGTGTGCGGATCGAGATGATGCGCGACCTCGAGAATGATCACGCGGCCGTCGAGCGGCAGCCGGAGCGCCTCGTTAATCGCGGGCAGACCATCCGCGAAGGCCACCTCGACCACCGAGCCACGCACCGCCGTGACCCGCCCCCGCCCAGCGTCCCGCTCGATTTCCAGCATGAGGGATCGCTCCCCCGCTCGAGGCGGCGCTGGGGTCAATCAGCCTGTGTACGCGCTTGCAAACGATGAAGCGCCGCGACCACGATCTCCGCGCATTCGTCGATCGAGAGCCGAGAAGAATTCAGCACAAGATCATATAGCAATGGATCTGCTGAGTCCTTGCGGAAATGCGACCTGATGAAGCTCGTACGCTCCTCGTCGGTCTGCTCGAGATAGTGTGCGGCCTCGCGCTCGCTGGTGTTACGCGCCCGGCGGATCGCCTCGATCCGATCCGCACGTGTCGCCACCACGCGCACCCGCAGCGTGGACGCCTCCGGCAAGATGATCATCGCCCCTCGGCCCACGATGATCGCTTCACCCTTCGCGCCCAGAGCCGTGATCAGCTTGACCAGCCCGCGGAAATAGTTCGACTCGCTCACGGGGAGCGACGCGGCGAACGATTCAATGAACTCCACAACCGCGCTGCCCGGCCGCTCGTCGACCCCGTGCAGATGGCTCACGTCCACCCGAAGATCCTTCGCAAGCTGGTCCAGTAGCTCCTTGTCGTACACCGGCCACCTGAGCTTCTTGCCGACTTCTTGAGCCACCTGGGCGCCCCGAGATCCCGCGTCCCGGCTAAATGCGATACTGAATGCGGGAGCCCGGGATGATCTCTGGGGAACGTAAGCGCTCGTGAGGATGAGCGGGCGAACCATGCGTTCCGCTTGCTCTTTCGAATTCATCTGCCATTCTCCCGTCGGCAATCCAACGCGGCTCACGAGTCAAGGACGAAATGCGTAAGCCACAGCGGTTTTACGAATATAACCAACTCTTTTGTACCAGAGGCGCCAGGCTGTGACGAGGTCTCGCCGGCGCCGGCCGCCGGGCTTCCCTTGCGCGGCCGTTCGCATGTGCCTCAGCCCCCATTTCTGGGTTTCCGCCTTGACCGACCTGGCACCTCGGTCTACCATCCCGGCATCAAATCGGGTCCTTGCGCAGGGATTCCGCGCGGGGAGGGTCTGTTCCAAGCCGGCTCATGGAGGAGCCCCAAGCGTGCGCGACCATAACAAAGCCTTCTGCCAGATCGCGGCCGAGACGCTCACCTGCCCAGGCCCGGTCATCGAATTCGGCTCGTACCAGGTCGAGGGGCAAGAAGGCTACGCCAATCTCCGCGCCATGTTCCCCGGCCGAAAGTACCTGGGCTGCGACATGCGCCCCGGCCTGGGCGTCGACCGCGTCGAGGATGTCACCGCCATCCACATGCCCGACCACTCCGCCGGCACCGTGCTCTGCCTGGAAACCTTCGAGCACGTCTTCGAAGTCTGGAAGGCCTTCGACGAGGTCTACCGCATCCTGCAGCCCGGCGGCGTGTTCGTCATCACCTCGCCCTTTCACTTTCGGATCCATGGATATCCTGATGATTACTGGCGCATGACGCCCTCTTGCCTGCGGCGGATGATGGCCGGGTACGACGCCAGGGTCACCGGCTGGCAAGGCCACCATACCACTCCTCACACGGTGATGGGCGCGGGGATCAAGGGCCCGCTCGCGAGCGATTCCGCCGACCGGCTCGGGCAGCTTGTTTCACGCTACCAGGCCTGGCTCGCCGATCAGGAGCGTACGCTCAGCACGTGGGATCGGATCAGCCGCGGCCTGGGAAGGATTCGCCGCTCCAAGGGAGAGCGGCGGCAGCTCTCGGCCTACAATCACGCGGAATTCCACCTCGATCTCGACCCCAGCCCGCGCGCTTTGCTCGAGCTTTCGTCGCAGGCGGCCTAGGTCAATGGGTCGGAAAGGATCGTCGACCTCATGAAGACTGTCGATCGCGTCATGGTCCTTGGGGTCGATGGCGCAACCTGGACCGTGCTCGACGCCATGCGTGCCCGGGGGGCGATGCCCAACCTGGATGCGCTCCTGGAGCGCTCGGCCTCGGGTACGCTCCGCTCGATCATCCCCCCCGTGACCACCGCCGCCTGGACCTCGATGATGACCGGCTGCGGACCCGCGCGGCACGGCGTCTTCGACCATCGCTATTACGACGCCACCCAGGCCCGCATGAAGGTCAACCACTCCGGGCGCATCCGCGTGCCCACGCTCTGGCATCTCCTGACGGCGGCCGGCCGAGCGTCGATTTCCCTCAATCTGCCGGGGCTCTACCCGCCGCCGCCGATCAACGGCTTCATCATTCCCGGGATGGACGCGCCCCACCTCGACGCCGCGGTTGCCTCCGCGCCTGCCTTCGCCGCCCGCCGCGCGGCCGAAGCACCCGGCTACGGACTCGGCTACTTCTGGAAACGCGTGCCCGAAACGCTCGAGGAGCTCAAAACCAACGCCCAGAAAACCGCCGATAGCTTCCTCGGCCGCGCCGACGGCGGCTGGCTCGCCGATTCCATCGTCCCAGACTGGTCCGTCCTGCTCGTCCAGTTCCAGAATCTCGACCCCTTCCAGCATCGCGCCTGGCGCTTCCTGAACGTCGATGAGACCGGGATCGACCGGCCCGACTGGAACAAGGCCGCGATGATCGTCATCGCCGGGCTCGACCGCGCGATCGGCAGGCTCTGCGAGCTGGCCGATAGGAAGGGTGCGGCGGTCCTCATGGTGAGCGACCATGGCTTCGGATCGTGCCTGGGCCGCGTGAACGTCAACCGCATCCTCATCGACGCCGGCGTTGTGCGCATGCCAGGGCTATTGGGCCGGATCGAACAGCGCGCGTTCTGGGGCCTCGACCGCCTGCGGCAATGGGGCGAAAGACGCGAGGACCGCAAGGCCCGGGGCGCTGCCTTCGATCGCTCCGTCACCGCCCAGTACCCCTTCGACTGGAAACGCACGCTCGCCTTCGCCCCGCATCAAGACACAGCGGCGATGGTTTATGTGAACTCCGCCGCACGCAACAAGGGGCCCGCGAACCAGGCCCCCACCATGACCCCACGCCAGGTCGACGACGCCCGCGCGTCCGCCGCGAACGCCCTCGCAACCGCACGCCATCCCGAGACCGGCAAACCGCTCTTCACGCAGATCATCCACACGGCCGCCGAGTTCCAGCTCGACCCGGCCGAACAGGGCTACCCCGACCTGATCGCCGTCCCCGACGCGCCTTACTGGATCAAGACCAAGCTGGGCGCGAGCCGATCCTGGCTCGAGCTCGATCCAGGCCTCCCCGGCACGCACCGGCCTCAAGGCGTGGTCTCGCTCGCGGGCGCGGGGCTCAAACAAGGGCGCTGGCTCGATTCCAACCTGATCGACGCTGCGCCCACCATTCTCGCCCTTCTGGGCATGCCCGTTCCCGACTTCATGGAGGGCCAGCCGATCGCCGGGATCGCCGCTCGGGCCCTGGAGTCACGCGTGCATTCTCCCGAAACACCCGTGAACGGCCCGCACGCACGCCCGTTCGAATACACCGAGCGCGAGCAGGAAATCCTGGAACAGCGCCTGGCGGATCTGGGTTACCTCGAGTGATCCCGCTCGCACCCAGCGCTAGATGAGGTCCAGCCTGCGCCTGGGGGTGTGCGACCGCGAGCACGACGCACAGATGCCGGTGATCAGAAACCGGTGCCCGGAAGCGCGAAACCCATGCGCCCGGCTGACGGCGTCGCGGAGTTCCTTCACCTGCTCGTTGCGGAACTCCACGATCCGGTTACACGACGTGCAGTGCAGATGATCGTGCTGGGGATAGCCGTAGTCGTGCTCGAACGCGGTGCGGTTGGTGAGCCGGAGCTCGCGCAGGAGCCCGGCCTCGACCAGCAGCCGGAGCGTGCGGTAGACGGTCGACCGGCTCACGGCCTTGCCGGCGTCGTGCAGGTCTCGCACCAGTTCGTCGGCATCGAAGTGCTTGTGGGAATGAAAAATATGGCGGACGACGACTCGCCTTGGCTCGGTGAGCTTATCGCCGCGGATCTCGAGAAACTCGCGGAATTTCTCGACCGGCGTGTCGCTATCGACCGCGGCGGAGCCGGCGTCCAGGTCATGACCGGCCGCGTGGAGGTTAGACACGTCGCAATTTCCCGGATGGGCTCATGATGAGCGGGCACGTTGCCATTCTACCTGGGATTCTATACCACGAGCCCCTGGCGTTCCAGCCGAGCCAGCGCCGGCGCGCCGCCGGCGCTTCAGGCGGGATCGCGGGCTACCTGGTGCCGCCGGCGGGGCTGAGCGGGATCGGCTCGGGCGCGGGCGCTCGAGGCGCGGGGCTCGCCGCCGGCGCGGGGCCGGTTGCACCCGCCGGAGCAGCCGAGCCCGCCGGCCGGCTCAGCTTGAGCTGCAAGTTCTCGATCGCATGGTGCAGCTTGCCAAGCGCAGGGTCGCACCCCTGTGGATTCCCCGAATACGAAAACGTCTGCGCCGTCAGCCGGCCCATTCTACGCTCGTACATTGTGATCTGGACATATTCGAGGAAGTCAATCGCCGGTGCGCCGCAGTGGCCGCGGAGACGACTCAGCTCGCCGCTCTGGATCACCTCGCCCAGGGGCCTGAGATCGCCAGGGCGGAGCCGGTGCACGCCCTCCGAGTCGATGACCGTGCCATCGGCGTAAATTTGCATGAGCATGCCAAACTGAGTGCCATCGCTCGAGCGGCCGACCGCGATCCGGGTCAGCACGGGATCCGCGCTTGTCACCGCGGCAGACTGGCGCGGCCTGGGAGCGATCCGGTTCGCGGGACCGCTGGACGAGACCGGGGGCGTTGCCGGCAGGTCGCTCGCGCCCGGGTCGCCCGGTTCGGGGAACGGCGTGGCCGCGGGAGTTGCCGGCCTGGACTGTGCGGGGGTTGCGGTTGGGCGCGACCTGGCATACGGGTTGGCCGCGGGAGGATTCGGGCGGAACAGTCGACCCAGCAGCCCTCCATCGTCCGCGGCGCCCACTTCCCAGCTTGCCCCGGCCAGAACGCCAAGGCCCAAGACGGCAGCCATCGCCCGTGTGTTCTTGACCTGCATCGCCAGCCTCCTTGCTGGACTCGGTGGGGATCAGCTAAATGAGACGACGCGGTAGGCCTCCTCGGCGGTCGTCAGTCCCTCCTTGATCTTATCGACCGCGCTATGCCTCAGCGTTCGCATTCCTAGATCAACCGCCACGCGCCGGAGAACATCCCGGGGAATTTGCTGGAAAATCAGGTCGCGGAGAACCTCGCCGATTTCCATGATCTCAAAGATGCCAGTCCGACCCAGGTAGCCCGTCTGGAAGCAGGCGGGGCAGCCCAGGCCGCGATTCAGCCGCAAATCGCGATGTTCGTCGGGATCGAGCTCGAGCGAAAGGAGCAGCTTCTCATCCGCCGGCTGTGAGACCCGGCAATACGGGCAGACCTTGCGAACAAGGCGCTGGGAAACGATCGCGAGGAGGCTGCTGGAAAGCTGGTAGCCCGGGATGCCGAAGTTGTAGAGGTTGCTGATCGTGCCGGGTGCGTCGGAGCCGTGCAGTGTGCTGAAAACGAGCACCCCGGTGAGTGCAGCGCGGATGCCGATGCGGGCGGTTTCCTCGTCGCGGATCTCGCCGATCATGATCACCTCGGGATCTTGCCGGAGCATCGCCCGCAGCCCGTCGCTGAAGCCCATCTCGGCCGGGTTGGTGATCTGGGTCTGGTTTACGCCGGGGATGCGATGCTCGATCGGGTCCTCGATCGTCATCACGTTCTTGAGCGGTGAATTGATCCGCTCGAGGGAGTTATACAAGGTTGAGGTTTTGCCCGCGCCGACGGGCCCGGCCACCAGAATCGCCCCGTAGGGCTGGGTGATGAGCTTGTCGAGCAGATCGGCCTGTTCCTGCGACATCCCCAGATGGGTGAAGCCTGTGACGTCGGTCATGACCTCGTGAATTCGGATGACCATCTTCTCGCCGAAGATGGTGGGAACGGTGGCCAGGCGCAGGTCGCGGGGGCGGTTCTTGTGCTGGATGGTGATGCGGCCGTCCTGCGAGTGCCTGCGTTCGACGATGTTGAGGTTCGAGACGACCTTGAGCCGGCTGACGACGGGGGTGGCCATCGAGGGTTCGACGAAGACGATATCCTGGAGCTGGCCATCGATGCGGAAGCGGACGCGCAGGCCGTTTTCCTGCGGGTCGAAGTGGATGTCCGTTGCTTCGCAGTCGCAGGCGCGTTCGAGGATGAGGCTCACGAACTCGGAAAGGGTGGACGTGACCGCCTTTTCCTGAAGATCCTTGCGTACGTCGCGGTGATACTGGGTGCGGTCAGGCGAGATGGGCGTGGCGGGGACGGCGGCGGGCGCCGCGGCCGGCTCGGGATCCGCGAGGGTGGAAAGCCGCTCAAAGGCAAGCTGATTGAGCCGCTCGGGCGAGATCAGGTTCAGCTCGAGAATCGACTGCCGCAGGTCTCGCCCGTGTTCCTCGCCGTAGGCGTGGGCCGAGCGGATCTGTTCGGCGGTCAGGAGCCCGCGTTTGACGAGCACCGACGCGAGCGAATCTTCACCTGGCGAAAGTGCGGGCAGACCAAGCTCGGCGGCCTGCACACGGTCGGGTGATCCCGGGCCCCTTAAAGTCATGTAAGGTGAGGTGGGCGATGGGTCCACGGTGCAAGACTCCCCTCAACGATCGCCGCCCTCGCACGGCGAGAGCCGATCGCAGAAACCCCAGCGGAAGATTGATTCAGGATACAAAAGCGGCGAAAGGGTGAACCACATCGGTCGTCGCATTCTTGACTCGACTTGCCGCGGTTTGCCAGCAAAATCCCCGGTGTGCCGCTTTTTCATATAGAACAAAAAAGCCGGCGATGGACCACCTGGAAGCGGCCCATCCCGGCTTGGTTCGTGTCTCGGAAGCGATTTCCGCCTGGGAGCTCGGGGCTTACCAGCCCATCAGCTCGTCGAGCATGCGGTCGAGCGCGATCTCGAGTTTCTCAGGGGTCTCATAGACACCTGCCGCAAGTTGAGCGCGAATCTGCTCAACCCGCTCGTGACGGATATCGGGGAGCTCGCCAATTCCATCAAGCATTCGCCCCAGCGGCGAAATCTCGACATGGTCGCGTGGCGAGCTTACGTGAACGGCCTGGCCAGCGTCCACGGTGAACGCGGCCAATCGCGGGTAAATGGGTTGAGGGCCTTGTGTACCCCCAGCGCCGAAGATTTCCATTGCGCCCCTCCCAATCAGGTGCCTGGCCGACGGCTCCGCCCCCGGCTTGAACCCTGGATGTGAATCGTGTTAACCCTTCGGATGGCCTCGAGTCAGCGCCGGTGTACATGACCAGCCTGCCAACCCGATCACCGTCCACGCCAAGACGCCCGAATCGAGCATCTACACACCATGTATCGGCCACCCTCCCACGCGAATTGAATCAAAGACGCGAGTTCCTCTCCGCGATTCGTCCCCAGCACCCACTTCCATTCTCTCTGCAACTTGCTCATTTTCTTCAATTTACACGAAATGCGACCCAATCCACAAAGGCACGGGGACGAGCCTGCTTGCGGTGCCTGGGGGTATTCTAGAATATGGGCTAACTGCATGGCTTGGGGTCATCTTCGCGGTGGTGAATTCAAGGCCCTAGCGCAGCATTCGCCCGTTCCCCTGGTTTTTGAGCGAGTCCGCCAGCCGGGCTGAGATCTGGTTGAGCTGCCCCGTGAGCATCTGCACATTTTGCTGAAGCTGAGCGATCTCGCGCTGCTGTTCCGGGCTTGCCGGCCGGCTTCGCAAGGCTTCCAGGGTCTTGAGTGTATCGCGCAGTTCCTGGGCACCTTTTGTAAACGTAAGTGCTGTGTCATAGGCCACTTGCACGCGGATATCCTCGTGCCGCGGCTTGTACAGCGGGCTCAGGACGAAGGGGTTGGTGTAGATTTTCTGGACGAGTTTGTTGGCCCAGTCGGTGGCGTCGCGGACGTTGCTGACGGAGCGTTCGACCTCTGCGCCGCTGCGGGCGACGATCATGGAAAGCTGGTCTGCGATCTGGTCTGCCTGATAGAGGAAACGGTCAGCCCGGTGTCGCGTCTCCTCGAGGCCGTCGAGCATCCGTTCGATCTTGATGCGATCCTTGGCGGCGATCTCGGAGAGTGTGGAGGTCAGGTCTCGTGTTGAGGCCAGGGTGAGGCGGACGGACTCGCGATTTTCGTTGAGGATGCCCTCGGCGTGGCTGGTGATTTTTTCGACGTGGGCGACGGTCTGTTCGATCCGGGGCGTGTTGGCGGCGATGGAGCGTGCCAGTTGCTCGGCGTGTTTCACGGTCGACTCGACGGCGGGGCGGACGGAGACGCTGATTTCTTGCAGGTTGGCGGTGGTCTGCTCGATTGCGGCGAGTGACTGGCGGAGCCGTGGGCTGGCGGAGTCGATGACCTCACGAATCTGAGCGATCATGTGGCTCAGGTGGTTTCGTTCGACCGCGCCCAGGCCAAGCTGTTCGATGATGGGGTCGAAGAAGGAGCTTTCGACTCCCGCGATGGACTGGCCCTGGGCCAGGGGCTCGGCGGAGCGCCCGGTGGAGGCGATGTTGACGTGGCTCATGCCGGTGAGAGCGGGCTGGATGGTTACCTTGGCATCCTGGCGCAGCTTCCGGGCGAGGCTGGCGGGAAGTGAGAGCCGCACGCGTGCGCGGAGGGTACCCTCGACTTCGACGAGATCCACATCCACGACGTTGCCGGAATCAAGGCCGGCGACGCGTACGGGGCATCCGGGGCGGATACCCTGCCCATCCTTGAAGACCACGGTCACCGTGGCGCGGGGGGCGAGGAAGCCCGGGCCGTCGCTCGCCATGCCGACAAGCGCCAGCATGCCCGCGATCGCCGCGAGCACCACCATGCCCACGCTCACTTCTCGCAACCTCGATCGTGCATTCATGGCGATTCCTCGAGACTCGCCCCAGCGCCGTGATTACGGCCCCGGTGGCGGCAGAAGCGTCGGGCCGTAAAACGGCACCGCGTGATACATCAAGATGAACCAACTTGAATTCATGACCAGCACTGCGGCCATGGAAAGACAGGCCGCTCGAAGGATCGGCGTGGTGAGCGCAGGCGCGGGAAAGCCCACTGCGCTCGCTCGATTCCCAGCAGGCTCGGTCCAGGAAAGACCCTCGTGGCAGGCAATCGCGCTGGTGATGATGCCGAACGCAACACCCTTCACCACCAGCCCCACCACATCCCGGAACCAGAGCATGCGATTCATCATCAGGAAGAACGACTCGGTGCTGATGCCCATCATCGCCTGCGACGATTGCCAGCCGACGAGCGTGCCCACGGCCACGCCCCAGAGCGAAAGCAACACACAGGCAATACCGCCGGCGACGATCCTGGGCGCGGCCAGCTCCCCCATCGCGTCCTGCAAGCCTTGCCGCTTGAGCTGATCCGATCTCATCCGCAGCTCCGGGATCATGCGCGTGGCCAGGATGCCTGAAAACGAAAGCCCGGTCATGATTCCGCCGAGATTCCGCACCAGCCCCACGCCAACCACCGCCCCCGTGCCGTCGACGAACGTGCTGCCGTAATAAGCCTGTAAGGCCAGAAACGACCCCATCGCGACGTGGATCAGGGCGACGATCGGCACACCCAGCCCGATCATCCATCCCAGCTCATGAATGACCAGCCGCGGCAACGCCCCTTCGAGACTACCCGCCCGCCTGAACGGCCAGAGCATTCGCAAGAATGCCTCGCCCAGCAACAGGGCAACTGAGCCGAGATACCCCAGCGATCCGAGGGTCGCTCGGCCCACGATCGCGAATGGGGCGAGCAAGAGGTCGGTTCCGGAGCGGCTGGCGTCGAGAGTTGTCATGCGAGCATCCGTGATCGCGGGTTCAGGACGTAGCCGAGGATTGACGTCGGAAGAAGCGCAACTTCCTGGCTCGTTTGGCCGGCGGAGTCGTCTGGGGTGATGGCACGGCCTGGGATGTCGGCACGGCGGCGGGCGTGCCTTGCAGCCAGCGCCGCCATCGCGTCACAGCCCCTTCGCGTTCGTCTCCAGGCGCCCAGGGGACGAAACCGAAATCCTGGCCCGTCCGCTTCTTGAGCTCCTCGTTCGCCGCCAGCCGGACCACGGGATCGGGGTCGTTCAGGCGGCCGACGAGCGCGGGGACGACCTGAGAATCAGGCTTGTGGTCGCCCAGGCTCACCGCACGGGCACGCGTGAGAGGCGCAGGGCTGTCGATCTTGCCGAATCGGTGCGGACCGCTCGCGCACCCCGCCGCCATCCAGGCCGCGAGAATTCCGCCCCAGGCGATTGAGCGTCCACGCCCCACCGCGCCCTCCCTGGCTCCCCTTGACTGCACCTGGTCCGAGCCATCCCGGCGCGGACCGTCGTCCCTAACGGCCCGGAACTTTAGACGAATCCCAAAAGATCGACAATCCCATTACCGGCCTCGCTCCTCTCGCTTCCAAACGCGATCTGGCCAAAACGCACGACAGCAACCCTGCTAGACGACGAGGTCGAGCAGGGTGACGCCCAGAAGTCCCATGCTGATCCAGGCGTTGACGTGAAAGAACGCGAGGTTGACGCGGGAGAGGTCATCGGGGCGAACGAGGGCGTGTTCGTAGATGAGCAGCGCGGCGGCGGCGGCGAGGCCCACGAAATAAAGGGTTCCGAGCGGATAGATGACGCCCAGCGTGACCAGAGGCACAATCATCACTGCGTGGAGCGCCGCGGCGGCGAGGAGCGCACCCTTGATTCCCAGCAGGCGCGGAATGCTCGAAAGCCCGACGGCCCTGTCGAAATCCACATCCTGGCAGGCGTAAATCACATCGAAGCCGGCGACCCAGGCGGCGACCGCGAGGCCAAGCAGGATCGGGGGCCAGGCGAGGCTGCCGGCGATCGCGATCCAGGCCGCGATGGGCGCGAGCCCCAGCGAGATCCCCAGCCACAGGTGCGCAAGGCTCGTGAAGCGCTTGGTGTAAGAGTAAGCGAGCAGCCAGCCCAGCACCGGGATCGCGAGCAGGAGCGGCAGCCGGTTTGGCAGGAAGATCAAGGTTGAGAGCAGAAACGCCATGCTCGAAAGCGCGGTGAAGACCGCGACGGCACCGACCTTGAGCTTACCCGCGGGCAGGTGCCGCATGGCGGTGCGCGGGTTGAGCGCGTCGTACTCGCGGTCGACGAGGCGGTTGAAGGCCATGGCCGCGGTGCGTGCGGTCGCCATGCAGAGGAGGATCCCCAGCCAGTCCTGCGCCCGCGAGTGCCACTGCCCGCCGGAATGCGCGGCGAGCGCGCCTCCCATGAACGCGAACGGAAGCGCGAAGATCGTGTGGCTGAAGCGAATCAGCTCAAGATAGTTGCGAATGCGTGCCAGGATCATGAGACGAGCGCATCTTTCTTGGTTTCTGCAGCAGTGCTCGGGCCGCGCCTGCTCATGGCGACGACGATCCGGTCGCCGAGCGGGGGAAGAATCCAGGCGATCAGACCCAGGAACCGGAAGAGCCAGACGAAGCGCCTGGTGACCGAGACGCGCCTGCGGGGGCGATCGAGCAGGTCGGCGGTGCGTCCAGCGACTTCCTCGATCGTCGCGCTCATCCAGGGAGAGGCGTTTTCGAGGAACGGATCGAGCTGCCCGCCAGGCTCGACGAGCGCGGTGAGCGCGTCCATGAACTCCGAGCGGAACGGGCCCGGCTCGACCAGGCAAACCCGCACCCCGGTCCCGGCCAGCTCGCGGCGGAGCGCGTCGTTCCAGTAGGCGATCCCCGCCTTGGTTGCGCCATACACGCCCAGGGCGGAATTCGCCACGCAGGTGATCGCCGAGCCGATATTGATCACCATCCCCTTGCGTTCCCGCAGCGAAGGCAGGAGCAGCCGTGTCAGTAAGAGCGGGGAAGTGAAGTTCACCTGAATCTGGTCGGCGAGCTGGTGGTAAGCACCATCGGCGAACTGGTTTGGCAGTCCCAGGCCGGCGTTATTGATCAGCACGTCCACGCCGCCCGCGAGATCGAGGATCCGGCTTGCGAGCCGGGCAGGGGCTTCGCGCTCGGCCAGGTCGGCGGCGATGGTGTGAATCAACAGGCTGGGGTGGCGTTCGAGCAGCCGCGATTTGAGGGTCTCGAGCCGCTCCAGCCGGCGTGCGGTGAGCACGAGAGTCCGCGCCTGCCCGCGCGCGGCGATGGTTGCGGCGAGGGTTGCGCCCAGTCCGGCGGAGGCGCCCGTGATCACGATCACGCGACTCGCGGTGGTGTGCGGGGCGTTCATGACCTGGCCTTTCCGCCTTCGTGGGATTCGCCCCAGCGCGCGGAGAGCGAGTGCTCGACACCGAGCTGGTCGAGAATCCGCGCGACGACAAAGTCCACCAGGTCGGCGAGGGTTCTGGGGTTGTTGTACCACCCCGGCGCGGCGGGCAGAACCAGGGCGCCCGCCTGTGCGACACGCGTCATGTTTTCCAGATGGATCACGCTCAAGGGGGTTTCGCGAGGGACCAGAATCAGCGGGCGCTTTTCCTTGAGATGCACACCGGCCGCGCGGCTGATCAGGTTGGTGGAAATCCCGCCCGCGATGAGTCCCAGGGTGCTCATGCTGCACGGGACGATCACCATGCCGGCCGTTCGGAAGGATCCGCTGGCGATCCCGGCGGCAAGGTTGCGATGGCTGTGGTGAATCAAACGCCCTGGGCCGGGCTTGCCGAACAGGGCCGGGTCGAGGTGCTCGAGGTCGATGGTGATGCCCAGCTCTTGCTGGATGACCTGAGCGCCCGAGGGGCTGATGACCACGTGAACGGTGCGTCCCTGGCCGAGCAAAATCTCGATCAGGCGCGTGGCGTAAGCCGCGCCACTGGCCCCTGTGATACCGATGACCAGCTCACCCGGGGAGGGGCTCATGCCGTCGCTCCAGTCGCCTGCGGGATCGGCTTTCTGCCCAGATAGAGCGTGGCGATCCCAAACGTGAGCGGATATTGCTCAAGCTGCACAAGCCCACGCTCGGCCAGAAGCGCGAGCATCGCGTCGCCGTCGGGAAACTCGAGCACACTCCGCGGCAGGTATTCGTACGCCGAATCCTGGTTCGGCGCCAGGGTCTGGCCGATCCGCGGCAGGATCTTGCGGAAGAACGCCAGATAGACCCGGCCCAGAATCCGGCCGCGGGGGCGCGAAAACTCGAGAATCGCCACCGTGCCCCCGGGCCGGGCAGCGCGGATCATCTCGTCGATGCCCTTGCGCGTGTCCTGCACGTTCCGCAATCCGAAGGCCACGCACACCACGCCGAACGTGCTCGTGGGCACCGGCAGATGCTGCGCGTCTCCCTCGACCAGGATCACCTGCTCGGCCTGCGGCGTGCGCTCCACCTTCTGGCGGCCGATCGCCAGCATCTCCCGGCAAAAATCGACCCCCACCACCGGCGACTTACCACCGCTTTGCCGGGCGTATTCCAGCGCAAGGTCGGCCGTGCCGGTACAACAATCGAGCACCCGGTCGCCGGGCGCGGGGAACACCTTGCGGGTGGTGAACCGACGCCACGATCGGTCGATATTCAGGCTCAGCAGATGGTTGAGCAAGTCATAACGGCGCGCGATCGAGGAAAACATCCGCCGGACACGCTGGCCGGACTTGTCGACGCGGAGCACGCTTGCCACAACCGCCTGGTCTGGTGTGGGTTCGGACGATGTTTCGACATCGGACGGTGAGATCATGGGAGCTCGCAAACTCAGAAGTCGCGGCGCCGGTCGAGATTGACGGTCGGTCCCGCATGGGAAATATTGTGGACGCCCGGGGCAGGGATCGACAAGACGAGGGTCGCCGGCTCGAGGGTTACGAGGCGTGGGACGCCCCGCGATCCGACTGTCCTGACACGCAAGGATGCGCCATGACTCCACGCCGCGCACTCGTGGTCCTGATCGCCGTTTCGGCCTGCGTCCATCTCGCCTGCGCCTCTCTCCTCGGGCTGGGAAACGACGAGGCCTATCATTATCTCTACGCAACCCATCCCTCGCTCAGCTATTACGATCATCCGCCGCTCATGGCGTGGATTGAGACGGCGAGTCTTCGGATCACGGGCGCACCCGATTCCACCTGGGGGCCGCGACTCGGTTTTATCCTGCTGTTCGCCGGCTCGACCGCCTTGATCTATCGCCTGACTGAGCGCGCTTATGGCCCGCGCGCGGGGTTTCTGGCAGCGCTTGCACTCAATCTCACGGGTTACTACGGCCTGGCGGCGTCCACCTTTGTGCTGCCGGATGGCCCCTTGCTCTTCTTCTGGCTGCTCACGGTGGACCGCCTCACGGTCGCGCTCCAGGATCGAGACGGCGCTGGAATTGGCCCGTGGCTTGGCGTGGGGCTCGCCTGGGGCTGCGCGCTGCTCAGCAAGTACCACGCCGTGTTTCTCCCGGCCGCGGCGGGGCTTTACCTCTTGCTCGACCGGCGGCTCCTTGCCACGCTCAGGCGGCCTGGTCCATATCTAGCTGTATTGATTGGAATTGCGTTGTTTTCGCCGGTCCTGGTCTGGAACGCCCGGAACGGCTGGGCGTCGTTCCTGTTCCAGGGGGGCCGGGCGGTGGGCGGCATCAGGCCGCGCCCGGATTTGCTGGCTGGAGCCATCGCGGCGCAGGCTGCGTACCTGTTTCCCTGGATCTGGTTGCCGCTGGTGTTGATCCTGGCTCGCGGGCGAAAAACCTGGGCTCAGGGGCGTGCCTGCGAGCGGCTCTGGCTCTGCCTCGCGATCGTCCCCTGGGGCATGTTTCTGCTGGTTGCGGCCTTTCGCCCTGTGTTGCCGCACTGGGGGCTGGTGGGGCTGGTGAATCTGTTTCCGATCCTGGGGCGCGACTGGGCGGAACGGCTCGCGGCCAGGCCCGACCGGGCGCGCAGGCTCCTGACCGCCGCCGCCGCGTTCTCGCTCGTGATTGCCGCGTTCGCCGTCACCGAGTACCGCACCGGATGGCTTCAGCGCGCACCAGGGAGCATCGGCCTGCTCGACGAACGCACCGATCCCACCCTCGATTTTCACGGCTGGGACCAGGTGGCCGATCACATGCGGGCGCTCGGCCTGCTCGAAAACCCCAACGTCTTCGTATTCACCCGATACTGGTATCAAAGCGCCCAGATCGGCCGCGCGCTCGGCGATGACCGACCCGTGCTTTGCTATAACCCAGAAGACGCCCGCGGCTTTGCTTACTGGAGCCGGCCCGAGCAGTGGATCGGCCGAGACGGCATCCTGGTCACCGTGGGCGAACCGGACGGCCAGGCGCGGCATTTCGCACGCTTCTTCGCCAGGGTTGACCCCGTCGCCGACTTCTGGGTTTTACGCAACGGTAAGCCCGTCCGCAGAATCGGACTCTTTCGCTGCATCAACGAACGACTCGCCTATCCTTACACCCGCGAGGCCGCAACCCAGCTCGCCGCCGCAAACCGCGACGAAATGCCCCGCGCGGGTAAGACAACCTATTGATGCACCCCCTCAGCCAGGCCATTTTCAGACTGAGGCCAGCAGGAACGGTGTGGTGATCGTTGTCGACTTGACATGCTCGGTCGTTTTGCCGCTCGCGCTTCGGGTCGTGCTCACGGTAATGTACTTGAACGGGGTGATCTGGGTCGTCACCTTGTGGTAATGGTATATCTGGCCGCCAGCCGTCTGAATCGTCTCGTTGGTTGTCGTCTTGCGCCCGGCATGGATAATCATGCCCCTGGTGGTCTGCACACCGACGCCGGGCGTGGTAAGCGTGCCCGAGATCGTGGTGACGTTGCCGTGCGCGATCTCAACGTTCGTGCGCTGCGCCGTGACACCGTCCGGCAGCGTGATCGTAAAGCGATTACTCGTGACGCTCCCCTGGGTGGCGGCGACCTTGAGGATCGTCTCGCGGCCGGCATTCCCTGGGAGTGTGATGTATTCGGTGGTCGAGATGGAATTGGCGGCCAGGGGCACGGCCATGCGGTATTCGACCTCGGTCGAGCCATGCAGCCTGCCCACGCCCACGATGTTGCCCGCGTTGCCCCCGGCGTAGGTGGTCGTAATCTGGTCGTAATAAGGCGCCGATGGTGCGTATGCCTGCACAGCACCCGCGGCCAGCAATAGCCTTCCCTCGAGCAACTCTCCCACGACGGGACGGAACGATCGCGGCCGTGACATGATTGCTGACTCCCTTCTCGCCAGGTCGGCGCCAATCCTGGCGCGCAGCGGTATCGCCCTGTTTCTTCATCATCATTCCTGCCCCGCATGATCCAGTTTTTCCGCAGAATCGTTGCCGATTCGCGCTACCAGGCGCGGGGCTACGTCTGGGGTTGGGCCGCAGCGCGTGAGAGCTCCACGCGACGGGCCTGGACGCGGCGGTTGCCGGGGAGTTCGCGGAAAATGTGGGCGAGAAGCTGCGCACTCCGCGGCTCAAAACGCCATCCACTTGAGACAATCCGGCGCTTTTTCAGCGGATCTTTCGATCCAATCGATCTTGACCAACTGCCGATAATTGCGAGCAGCGACGGTGGAATCGCATTGCGTTGCGATAAACTGGTAAAGATTCGGTCGAAAGGAATCGGCCATGCGAATGGGAGGAGCGAGATCGCGAGTCTGGTGCCTTGCGCTCGCTCTTGCGTCCGCGCCCGTGGCGCACGCAGGCGAGACCTTGCAAGACGCATGGACCGTTGCGCTTCAGGCGAACTCGGGATTCCAGGCTGCGCGAATCGGCGTCGCCGCCGCCCAGAGCGACCTCTCCGCCGCCAGGCGCGAACGCATCCCCACCATCCACACCATGAACGCCCAAACGTTCCTCAGCCAATCCCCCGCGTTCAAAATCAACGCGCCTCAGCTTGGGGCAATATCGCCGGGCTTAAGCTCCTTTAGCTTTCCATTCTTGAATCAGAATTTCTTCTTTTCCTCAACGCTCATGAACATCCCGCTCTATACCGGCGGGCGAATTCAGTCCGGCGTCGATCGCTCGGCCGCGGCAGTCGGGGTCGCACATGCAACAACCGAGACATCCGCCCTCGACCTCAAGATCGAAGTCGCCAAGGCGTATCTCAACGTGCTTCGGCTGGAGAAGCTGGTCATGCTCAACGAGACCAGTGTAAAGAATCTCGAGGCCCACGTGCGCGACGTGCAAAGCCTGTTTGACGAGGGCGCAGCGAGCCGGAACGACCTGCTCTCAGTCCAGGTGTCGCTGGCGCGCAGCCGCCAGAAGGCGCTTCAGACGCAAAACGAGCTCGAGACCGCTCGCGCCCAGTACAACCAGCTTCTCTCCCGGCCGCTCGATGCACCAGTGCAGCTTGAGGAGATTCGCCTGTCTCAGGTCCAGCCCGAACACGCGGCGGAGGCCGCGGCCAGAATCGACGTCGAATCGCCGGCCGAAAAACAGACCAGGGCAGCCGAGAAAAAGACTGAGTCCGACGCCGAAATCGCACGCTTGACCGAGCTTGCAATCCGCAATCGGCCCGAGCTCGCGGGACTCTCCGCCCAGGCGGCCGAGCTCGCCGCAAGCGCCCGCCAGGTCGAGGCCGGCCACAAACCTCAGGTCGGCGTGCTGGGCGGGTACATCTACTTCCAGGATTCGCACCTGACCGATCCAAATTTCTTCACAGGCTCAATTGTAGCCCAGTGGACGCTCTTCGACGGCCGCAAGTCGAAAACCAGGGCCGACGGCCTGCGGATGCGTGAAGCTCAGACCTTGCGGCTGCGGCAAGACGCCGCGTCGCTCATCGCGCTTTCGATCCGCCGCGCCTGGGAAACCACCCAGAGCGATCGGGCGCGGCTCACCGTGTCCCAGGCCGCGATCGACCGGGCGCGGGAAAACCTCCGCGTCGCGCGCGAACGCTACGTACAGCAAGTGGGCACCAACACCGAGGTGCTCGACGCCGAAACCCTGCGCGTGCAGACCTACACCGACTATTACGACGTGTTTTACGACCTCGTGCTCGACGGCTTCACCCTCCAGCGCGCCGTTGGGTTGCTCTGAGGCAATCGAATGCCCGCAAGGCCAGGCGTTCTCACAAGACCACCCAGAGCTCAAACTGCCTCGACTGCCTGGATCTGCGTCTACCCATTTTTCGTCTGCCTTTTGCTTTCCCCGACGAATCGGGTTGAATTCGCCGGGGCAGATGCCTGGGCGCGTACCATGGAAATGGCGACGAGAATCACCTAAACTACAAGCGAGTCAGGAATTGAGGCTAATCTTGGTTCCGGGCGGCCCAGGAGAATGGGTTCATGGCCGATCGCGTGTTCTTCGTGGCGAGTTCTCCGGAAGAGTTCATTCGCGGCGTTTCCATGCCCGAGGAGATGCTCAGCGACCTGCTCGCGATTTCTCGGCTTTCCGTGGAAAACATCGAGCAGATCTCGACGGACCTGCAGTCGGCTTCTGGATTCCTGGACGACGCCAGATTGAAGGCCGTGATCGGCGACACAGTAAAAGATGAGCAGGTTGGCGAAGCACTGGCCAGGGCTATCCGCGGACTTCGCCCCCAGTCAGTCGAGCAGTCCCTCGCAATGCTTCGGACCTGGCGACAGGCAGCTCAGAGCCGGGTCGATCGATTCCCGGATGAGTCGCTGCAAGCGATTGAAACGATCTTACCGAGGTTGATTCGCCCCTACCCGGCGCTCGAACGTCAGCGGAAAGCCCACCGCCTGAAATCACTTACCGGCAATCAAATTCGAGAGACCGAGATTGTCTGCGATGCTCGACCTGTCTTTGATCCAGACCGAAGGTCGATCGAAGGCTTCGTCACTCAAACGATCCTCAAGATCGTGTTCGATACACAGCAGGAAGAAGGTAACTGTATCGAGTTGGTCCTGACGGAGAAGCAGCTCAAGCAACTCGGCGAGACGGTTGGCAAGGCACAGCGCAAGTTGGAGGTCCTTCGTGCATCGATCCAAGGCTGGATCCCCAATGGGCTCTCCGAGACCGCCGAGTAATCGCGAACCGAGGATTTTGATGAGCAGGATAAAGAAGTACTCCAATTTCTTACAAGTTGCGGGGATCCCAAGCTGGGGGCGGTGGGAAGATCATCCCAGGAAACTGCCAAAGCCCGTTCGGGAATCGATCGAGGAGTTCCGCTCTGGTGCGGTGATGCCAGATCGCGATGTCCCGGTCTATTACGGACTCCCGTTGAGCACGGCCTCGGGTCCTCGTAGCTTCCGATACGCCCAAGAAGTCGACAGGGGTGATCCACAGTCTGAGCCGACTCCCGTGGACTGGAACCCCAGGGATTACGCTGATTTCGAGAAAGTCGTAGCGATTTCGAGGCTTCTGATTGCCGTACCCAATCCGGAGGAGCCGGGCTCGCAAGATGTTCGTCACGCTTTGGACAAGTGGTTAGAAGCGGAGCGTGACGATCCCGAATCGAGATGCGGAGCGATCATCGAGTCTCTACAGCGCCCCAATCTGGAGCATGACGAGCGTCGGAGGTTGATCCTGGAATCAGAAGTTCTGCCGTTCCGAGGTCAACAAGCCGCCGCTCTCGCTCCTTTGCTACGTCAGTTCGTCGAGAGGTACCGGGAGTCGAACGTCCCCGCCGACCAGATCGCAGTGGGTTCCGCGATCCGGAACTACGTTGCGACAGCGACAATCGATGACGCCTTCGAGGCCGCTGCAAGCCTTTTGAAGGCGCACAGTAGGAACTCGATCTCAATTGACCTTGAGGTCGAGGTTACCAAGATGGTCGTGCGGAAGTTGACCGCGAATCCTCCCGCAGACCGCGAACAGTACTCCGAGCTGGCGCGCCGGCTCGAGGAACTCGTCGATGACTACGCGAGACCAAGGCTCTTAAGCCGTGAGAAGTACGGAGCTGTCGCTCTCAATGCCGTACTAGGGCTGGTGCTGACTCGGAGCGGTCGGGACACGCACGTCGTTGAAACGATGCGGACCCTTCAGGTCGCGTGGTTTCAGCAACTCGTCGGTCGCCGTGCAGGTCGACTTCGGGCGGACCTTGTAACACGAAGACCGGGGGCGGAGTTCGCTGACACCATTCACGTCCTCGAACAACTCACCAAGTTAGATCCATCCGCGCTCGCGTCGTAGGGACAGACAGATGCCCGCCCAGAGAGTGGGAAGCAGCCCGATCGCAATTCGACAATTTGACGTCGTGGGTCAGGATGCGTCGAACGAGCTCAGTTTCGTAGGGCATGTCGCTCTGGCGGCTCAAGAACTCGAAAGTTATGCATCGTCCGCCGTCCTACCCGTTTTGCACATGCGCCCTCCATTGGAATCGCTGGGGGAATGTCGTGCCAACTGCGTCGGATCAGCCGGCTTGACAGTCGACCAGCAGCTTCAGATCAAGCTCTTCTCTGAGGAGCTTGAATCTGAGTTCAAAGCGGCACAAGTTGGACGCTTTCCGGGGCAATACGTCATCTGTCCCCATGTCAAAGAGGTCCGCCGTGATGACCAGACCGTTGTGTATCGTCGTTTCAGTTGCGTGGGATTCGTCCTTGAGGCCTACCGCGAGGCTCAAATTGACGTGTTGGTCACGGACCTCGAGTCCCTTCCACCCGTCGGGCTGGACTCGCTGAAGACTCAGTATCTCGCATTTGCCAGCATCCTCGATAGGCCGGAGGCCAGGGAGGAACTCGGGATTGGCGGTGATGGTCCCTGGCCGGTGATCCTTGCTGGTTACGTCTTGAACGGCCTGGCTCGCCCGGAGCCAGACATTCGCACCACGCCCTATCTGGCAAGACCCGGGGATGAATTCTTCCCGGCCAGGCCGCCTGTGGCTCAGGGACCGGATCAATGAGCAGAACATTGGCCCTGGCGACAGGAGAGTCAAAGCCATGCAGAGCAGTCGGCGCGCGAAGGCATGCAGGGCAGTCGGCGCGGGCGTTTCGTGCGGCGGGCCGCTAGGCCGCACACAATGGCTGTGGTAGATTGATTCTCAGAGAGCGGGACTGGCGGAAGGGCGGCGAGTACGGCCGTGAACGCTGGCCGGCATCGATCCTCCTTTCGCTCCTGGCTGGGTCTGGCACTCCCCGGTATTCCTCGTTTGAGGTCCACCTCCAACCCGGGAGGCGAGAACGATGTGTGAGAGCATGCGCTCGGCCGGTGTGGGGATATGGCTCGTCCTCGCGGGGGGGCTTGCGCCCGGCTGTGGCCCCGCGGCCTACGATATCGAACCCAGCCGCGACACGCATGGAACGATCGAGGTCACGGCCAGGCTGCTCGAGATCCCACCGGGGGCCATCTTCGAGCGCGAGCTCTATAACTACGCCACCGTGCTCAAGTATCAGGTGCTTGAGGTTCATCGCGGCAAGGTGAACGGCGATGTGATCTACGTGGGCCACTACAACCCTGCCAGGCCCCGTGCTCAGGTGGCCGACAAGCTTGTGCCGGCGATTGGCGGCAATCTCAAAACCTTCCACGCGGGCGATGTCCACCGCCTGTCCCTCGACGGTGCGATGCTCGATCACTTTTCCGGCGGAGTTTTGAACAAGTACGCCGAGGAAGGTGCTGATCCGATTTACTGGGCCGTCTGGACCGATCTCGTCCGCGAATGACCGGCCAGGCCGATCATGGTCTTTACCACCTCTCTTTTCGTCTTTTACTTTTTGCCGCTCGTCCTTGCGCTTTACTTTTCACTGCTCGAAGCCTGCCGCCGCCTTGGGGCCAGTGATCGCGCCTGCTCGCTTGTGCTGAACGCGGTCCTCGTGTGCGCCAGTTACGTGTTTTACGGCTGGTGGGAGCCCTGGTTCGTTTTGTTGATGCTGGGTGTCACCGCGATCAATTATCTCTGCGCGCGGGTTGCGTCGCGGCCGAGCGTGGACCCCAGGCGCAAGGCCAGGGCAACGCGGCTCGCCATCCTTGCCAGCCTGGGAACGCTTGGGTTTTTCAAGTACGCACCTTTTCTCGAGCAGAACCTCAACGACCTGCTGTCCTGGTTCGGCGTCGAGCGGGCGCCCGTGCTCGCTCTCTCCCTGCCGATCGGTATTTCGTTTTATGTGTTCCACGCGTTGAGCTACACGATCGACATCGAGCGCAGGACGGCCGCGCCTGTGCGATCCGGGCTCGATTTTGCCTGTTACATCGCGTTTTTTCCCCAGCTCGTGGCTGGGCCGATCATCCGTTACAACACCGTGGCCGAGCAGCTTGTGCACAGGACTGTCAGCGCCGAGCGATTCCGCTCCGGGATTGTGCTGTTCGTGCTTGGATTCGCCAAAAAGATCTTGCTCGCCAATCCGATGGGGCGGGTTGCCGACGCCGCGTTCGGCGCCCAGTCGCCTGGTGCGCTTGACGCCTGGTTTGGGGCGGTCGCCTTCTCGATCCAGATCTACTTCGACTTCGCCGGCTATTCCGACATGGCCATCGGGCTTGCGCGGATGATCGGCTTTGAGTTTCCCAGGAATTTCAACGCGCCTTACCAGTCTCAGAGCATCACGGACTTCTGGCGCAGGTGGCACATTTCACTGAGTACATTCTTGCGTGATTATCTGTATATTCCTCTGGGAGGAAACCGCCGCGGGCCGATTCGTACCTACGTCAACCTTTTGGTGGTGATGCTTCTGGGGGGGCTCTGGCACGGGGCGAACTGGACATACGTGGTCTGGGGCGCGTACCACGGGGTGTTGCTCGCGCTCGAGCGTTATCACGGCAAGCGGGGCTTCTGGCTGGGAATGCCGCGGGGGATACGGGTCTGCGGCACGCTTGTGCTCGTGCTGGTTTCGTGGGTGTTCTTTCGGGCGGCGAGCCTGCACGACGCCCTGATCTATCTGGCGGCGATGTGCGGGCAATCGAGCGCTGGTCCCGCCTGGCTGGCCTTGCCTTCGCTGCTTTACACCCGCACGTCGCTTGCGGTGATGGCGGTCGCCGGGGTTGTGCTCGCCTGGCCGGTGCAGGCCCACGATTGGAGCCGGGAAATCACGGGCTCCAGGGCGATGTTGATCCATCCCCTGTTTTGCCTGGCGCTTCTCGTGATGATTTCGCAGTCGTTCAATCCGTTTCTCTATTTTCAGTTCTAGGCGCAGTGCCATGTGCAACAAGCGATTGATAGACTGGGTTGTGATCGTGCCGTTGCTGGCGATCATCGCCGCGCCTGGGCTGATTCAGACGGCGTTTGAGGTGCGTAACCGCGAGCGCCCGGGGGTGTTCGAGGTATTCGACCGGGCGCCCACCGCGCGGAATTTGCACGATTTCGAGCGTGATCTTGAGCGTTCGAGCCTGGTGCTGCGTGTGCTTCGTCCCTGGGTGCAATATGGGCGATTCCGGCTGCTTGCGGACCCTGGTGAGAAGGCAGTTGCCGGGCGCGACGGCTGGCTGTTTTATGAGCCAGGCGTGCGGTTCGTGGTCGAGCGTCGATCGGAGCCCTGGCAGCCAGGCCGAGCGGCGATCGACGCGATCCGGGCATTTCGAGACGAGCTCCAGGCGCGAGGGATTGTGCTCTATGTGGTTCCGGTCCCGGGGAAGGAGAGCGTCTATCCGGATCAGCTTGCGTGGCGGGCGACGGATGCGGGGGTGATCGTGCCGGCGCGGACCGCCTGGCTGTTCGACGAATTGCGCAGGCATGGGATCGCGGCGATCGATCTCTTCACGGTGTTTCGCCAGTTGCGTGGCGGACGCGTGCACGCCTCGCCGCTTTACCTGGCCCAGGATACCCACTGGTCTCCCCAGGGGGCTCAACTGGCCGCGCACGCCGTTGCGGAACGCATTCTGCGCTCAGGCGCGATTGCACTCGGCAACCGCAGGTATCGCGCGCGCACGGCGGCCGTGGACCGCGTGGGCGATCTTGTGCTCATGCTCCAGTCGCCCGCGATCGAGGCGTTCGTCTCCCCTGAGCGCGTCCTCTGCCGCCAGGTTCTCGAGCCGGACTCAGACGTTCCCTATCACGATGAGCCTGCCGCGGAGGTTCTCGTGCTGGGGGACAGCTTTTTGCGCATCTACGAACGCGACGAGCCGGGCTCGGCCGGGTTTCTTGCCCAGCTTGCCAGCGAACTGCAAGCACCCGTCGCTTCGATCGTGAACGATGGCGGTGGGGCAACGCTGGTGCGCCAGGAGCTCGCGCGGCGGCCGAACCTGCTCAAGAACAAGCGCGTGGTGATCTGGGAATTCGCCGAGCGCGACCTGCGCGACGCGCTCGACGGTTGGCACATTGTCAGCCTGGATCGCTCGAACTCCATCCCCCGTTAGACCCTGCAAAATCACAGAGCAGCAAACCAGATTGTCACTGCGAGTTCGCATCGGCCGCGGCATGATCCAGCCAGCCGCTGAGCCTTGTTGCGGCAGGCGGAGGAAGGTTAGGATGAGCGTATCGTTCATGGTTAAACGGATTGACGATTCGTGGCGAGGGAAGCCTGTCCTGCACGCCGGCCATGATCGATCGTATGCACAAGGATGTCTGAATCCCGCGTTGTTTGGCGTCCAGAATCGTGTCCCTCCCCCGGGAGGCGAGATGCGTATGCGGAACTGCGTGAGGTGTCGGCCTGGCCCGTTGCTCCTGGTCCTGAGCATGCTGGGCGTTTCGGGCTGTGCTGAGGATAACGAGGCCGCGTTCAAGGCGCAGGCCGCGAATGCCAGGGGGATCATTCCCGGTTCGCGGACCGCGCAAGCTCAGACCCAGGACGAATACTACGAGATCACACCTGGGGTCCGGGGCGCGGGGATGAAAAGCGGCCCGCGTCCCGACCAGGGCAAGACGGGTTACCCTGCGCCTCGGTAAGCCGCGGTCACATCACACGCACGTGGCGTCAGGGCTAAGCGTGACGGCAGCCTGAGCGGTTGGGGC
>DAIDHX010000238.1 GCA_027451885.1 Planctomycetales bacterium | reverse complement strand
GAACAGAAAAGGCACGGAGATCAGATAGGCCCATTCGTCAATGAAGCGCAGGGCGCGGAGCGTGCTAGAAATGAGCCCGCGCCACTTGACTCGGATCCAGCCCGCGGGGCGGGAGGCGTCGCGCTCAAACCAGCCGAAGATCCCCGCGCCCGGGCGATGTTCTGCAATGGCGTAGCCGTGCGGGTTTTGCTGGAACTCCTCGAGCTGGCTCAAGCCGGTCTGGACCTCGGGTGCGAGCGGCAACTCGTCGTCGTCGTGATCGAGAAGCTCGAAGCCGTGTTGATGTGATGGGGTTTGCGCGGATTGGCCCGGGGGGTGTGCCTGGGCGTGAGCAGGTGATTGCGAGACACTGGGGATTCGATTGACGTGACCGCAGTGCTTGCAGCGTCCCTTGCGTCCTGCGAGCTTTTCATCCGCGTGCAGCTCCTTGCCACAGACCTCACAGTGAAAAACAAGCATGAGGAAGACTTCCGAAGACAAATGGCCGCCCCGACGATTGGCCCCGCTGGCAACCCGCGATGGATGCAACGCGCTCGCTCGGTGGAACTTTGAGCCTATCCGAGCGACGGCCTGGAATCCAGAATCCGCAGGCATCCGTCAGAAGTTGAGCCTCTAAGCGAATCGGCCACTTAGCGCAGAGAGCGCAAAACGCGATCTCCGCGCTGGGACCGAGACGGGTACCGACACCTAGTCTGGACGTCCTCAATCGCAGCCAAAGGTGCCTCATGGTATCCGCTTAATGTCCGCGCCTGCCGGCCCAGGGCGGGCGCGCGGCGGCGTGACCGCGGTCGACGAATTCGTTGACCTTTTTCGCGTGAGCGCGGATCACCAGCACCACATCCGGATCGTCGCTGGTCTCGATTACCTCGATCCCGCTTTCGATGTCTTTCCACTTCAAGGTGATCTCATCAGCGCTGGCGAAAACCTCGCGAAAGACGGGATCCCAAAGGCGCACGGGGCGCCCTTCTTCAAGCCGCCGGGCCATCTGGCGCACGTGGAGCCGGAGCGTCTCCACCAGTTCCGGCCGATCCGTTGTCGTGGTCGTCCGAACTCCGCCTGGGATCTCCTCCACAACTCTCTTGATGGAGCCGTGTTGGCTGAGCAACGCGTGGATCGCGTTGCGGTCGTCACCTGGCAGCCTGGCCACGGCAGGCCGGTTGCTTCCCTGCGGCCGACCCTTGGGACTTGCAACCTCCGAGGGCTTTTTACTCTCCGAGGGCTTCTTGCTCTCCGAGGGCTTCTTGCCCTCCGATGGCTTCACGATCGTTCTCGATTCCCTCCCACACATCGCACAGCAGTGGCATCCGGACTTCGACCCATCGCCACCTCCGCAGCACTGCGGATCGGCATACCATGTCACGGGAAACACGCCGATTGCGAAACTCACAAGCAAGCTACGCATGACTCTTGCTCCCAGACGCCAGAAGGCGCGGCTGATTCATCTGGATCGATCTCGTAACCCACCGCCATAAAACTGTCGTTCACGTTCCCTGGCTGCCTCATTTGGCCGAGCGAGTTCCTTCCAGGATCCGCGGAGCCTCTCGCGGGAAAGTTCCAAGCGCAAAAAAAGCCCCCGCTTCCAGATCACTTCGGAAGGGGGGCTGCCATGGCCGTCAGGCGCTACCTATCACAAGCACGCCGTTACATTGATTGCACAAAATCTCGCCCTCAAGAGCAAGAAAGATCTGAGCAATCTTCTAAGAAACGCGAAATCACATAGAAGTACATATTTACTATTTTATTATTAACACTCTATTTTGCGAGGATTCAAGTGCCGTCATTGGAGGCAATTCTGGCCGGCCTGGTGAACGAAATGCGCTTCGCCGGGGCGAGGGCGACGTCGCCCAACAATCCGGGCGGTTCCTGCGTGTTTCGTGATGTGGGCAAGCGGGGCTTACCCAAGTCGTCTGCTGCCAGGGCATGGGATTAGCTCGGCGACTCGGGTGCGATAACGCCGATGGTCCTCTCCAGATCGGCGTTCGAGACTCTCGTCCTCTCGATGAATCCGCAGCTTGAAAATGCAATACGCTACGAGCGGAGTGAGTAGCAGGGGCCGAGATCGAGAAGAAAGGACCAGCCCTGGGAGCACAAATAGAATCCAGGCCGAATCGATCGGATGCCTCACGCGTCCCCAGTTGGTCCATCCTTCATCCTCGCAGCCAATCCGTCTGGCTCGAGTGCCCTGCGAGCGTTGAAGCTGTTGATTACGATGGTTTCCGGACGCGCCGCCAGGTTGACGCAACCGCAGCGACCAGATGGCCTGACCTGGGATGATCCGGCTCGATGTCGACCGGTAGATCATGCGCCCGCAGAGCGGCCGAGGTTGTTGGGCCGATTGAGCCGACGATGGTGTGAGCAGTGAACGCAGCGCACAGGTCGTGTTCGATCCCGGCTGAGCGCGCGACCTGAATCATATGTTCAACCTGTTGCGCCGAGGTGAAAAGAGCCGCGCCGATCTGCCGCTCGGCGATCTGGATCAAGGCCGAGCGAAGCGGGCCAAGGTCTTCCGGCAAGGCCCATCGGTAAATCGGCACACGGATCACGCGCGCGCCTCTGCGTTCCAGGCCGTCGCTGAGTTCCTCCGCAGGCTGACCGTATTCCTGAAGGGCCACCCGCAGTCCATTGACCGGGAGCTGATCGTCGAGCAGGCCCAACGTCTCGCGCCAGGTGTTCGGCTCGGGAACCTGAAAGTCGATGGAAACGCCAAGCTCGCGAAGCGCTGTGGCTGGCTTGGGTCCGCGAGCGATCACCTTGGCTTTTTGCAGAAGCGCGGCCCAACTCGAAGCTGGAATTCGTGGTTCGAGCGCCTGCACCAGATATCGTACGCCCACCCCCGTCTCGAAGATCACGACATCGAATTCTGCTTTGAGAAGACTCTCCGCGAATGCCCGAGCCGCCGGATTATCCCCGAGCGAGATCTCGCGCAAGGCAGGGGCGGCGACAGGAATTCCTCCCTGCCGAGCCACCAGCCTTGCCATGCTGTCGGCCATGCGGGTCTCGAAAATCACCACGCGCAGGCCGTCAAAGGGGGTTGGCGATGCTTCACTCATGATCATATCTCCTGCAAAGGGGGTTGGACTTTCCCGGCTCGACGCCCGCTGTTCTCATGAGCCTTGCTCACGCGACAGTAACCGTCGCGAATCTTGCGGAATGCGACCGAGAATCCTCACCTCCCTGCGCCTGCCATTATCACAACCAGGAGCATCCACGGGGGGATCGTTTCCAGCGGTGATGCGCGCTTTGAACCAGAGCACGCTACCAGCACCGAGGGGTGCAGTTAGGCAAGATATAATGCGCCGAGTTCGCCGAGAAAAACGGCACGTTGCTCAGCGAGATGACGATACCCACCCTGAGCGAATCCACGCGCCCTCGGGAGCTCGAGGCCGCGCATTACCGCTCTGACAGCCCTGTCGCAGGGAAGGAGCCCTCGACCATGATCATGCGTGCGCTCAGGCGCGCCTGGTTTCGCACCCGAGACGGTCGCCTCACCCAGCCCCGAAGACGCAGCACGCCCGGGCTCGAGGCGCTGGAAGGCCGGCGCTTGCTTTCGTTTTACGTCGGCCCCGCGATCAATCGAGAAATTGTCACCAGATCCGGGCTCTACGACGTGCAGATCGAAGGCACGGGGGCATACAAGATATTCCCCAAGCGTGGCGGGGCATACGATCTCAAGCTCTTCGGCACGACCAATCAATCAACGCTCTCGATCTCGCTTGTGCGCCCGCTGTACCATCATCCCGCGTTGCCGTTCCAGATCAAGAATCTGCTCGTCGTTTCGGGCCAACTCGGTACGATCGACGCACCTGGGTCCGTGCTGCTGGGCAGGACGTCGCCACTCTCGAGTAGCGTGAGCTCGATCACCCTGGGCGCCCTGGGGCCGAAGTCACAGATGAGCATCAGCGGCGGTCTGGGCACGCTCCAGGTCAACTCCGTCGATCTCGGGCCAACCGGCTCGTTTGTCGTGTCCGAGGACCTGATCTACGGCGAGCAGACCAGTGCGATCTCAATCGGCACCATGACGCTCGATGGCGGCCGGTTCCAGATCGGGCCGGACGCGCTGGGTGCGATTGCGATCAACGGCGACCTGAACATCGCCCAGGACGGTGTGCTTGCCGTTTCGCGCGACCTTTCGGGTGGACTGACAGTCGGCGGCAATCTCAATCTCTCGAACGGCGGCCAGGTGTCTGTGGGCCGGAATGTCGCGGACATCTCGGTCACAGGCAATGTCATCGTCAAACAGAGCTCGGACGGCATCGCCGTGGGAGGCAGCCTGGGCGCGCTCTCCGTGACGGGTTACTTTCAGGGGCAGGGAGGTGTGACCAATCCCACGGCCATCGATGTCGGCGTGGGGCTTTCCCTTGGCGCGATCACGATTCTCGGCGGCCAAAGCGGGGTCGGCGGACTGATCAACGCGAATATTCGCGCGGGCAATGCAATCGGTCCCGTGGTGGTTCCCTACGGCATCGTGCAAAGCACGATCACCCCGAACTCGCCGCCCAGCGGTTGACTCGCGCACGCGAATGTTGATCAATCATGCTTGAGCAGTACCGTCAGGCGCTGCTCCGCGCGAGTGCCATCACGCTCGATGCCCACTTCAACGCCCAGTGCATCGATCTCTCGGAGTATCTCGAGCACATGACTCAGGTCAGCGGCCACGGCTTCACCTGATCGAGCTTGCTTTCGCGCGAGGAGCGCAACGATCGCGTCACGATTGGCCTCGATGGCCTTCGCAGCCTCTTGCACGTCCACGAAGACATGGCTGGTCGTGTTTGTACTTGTGGATGCAGAAGCCGAGACTGCGCAAAGTCTGCGGAACCGCGTTTGCGATTCCGATTCGCGCGTGGCCTTGAGAAAGCGCGTGACGAGCAGTCGGCTCGAGCCAACGACAATCCGGCCGTGAACTCGGTCGACGGCAAACGCAAACGGGCCTGAATCCGCCAGACTGGTCACTCTCGCGCCTTTCACGTCGCTGTGAGCGAGCCGCAGACTGGAACCGTGATGTTGCTCGTCGAGCGCCCAGAGCGAAAGCACCGTACCGAGAGCGTTTTCAAACGCGTCGATCGCGGTGGGGCGCCCCGAGGTGGCAAGCGGGGACACTTGCAGGCTGAGCACCGCCGCGGGCCGTTTCTCACCCGCGATCGACTCCGGCGAGGCGAGATGCAGCGAGAGCCTAGGTCCCAGCGCGGGCAAGATGGTTCCACGCAGATCCTGACCCAGGAGCAGCCCCGAAAGAACAGCTTCAAAATGCTCAAGTGCCGCGGTTTTGTCGCCAGGCGTCAGCGTGCGGAGCGCCTCCTCAAGTGCACGGGCATCGAGATTGATTGACGCCGAAACGATTGTGCCCGCGGGGGGCGCATCCTCTTCGTCGGCCGCGGACTTCATGGCGGCCCAGCGCTTAAGCCACGCCGGCAACCGCGCCGGCCGTAGTGTCTCGGCCATGCGGAGCGAGATCGTTTCCCTGTCCCAGAAGAGCGCTGCACCAGCGTAATCAACCGCGGCCAGGCCGTTCTGCACCAGGCTTACGAAGTGCTGCTCTTCGGTGTTCCGAGGTGCACTCGTGAGCGCAAATAGACGCTCGACCTGCCGCGGGTCGATCACGATTCGCGCCGCCGCACGACCGGGGAACAGACGCATCAAACCTTGAAATCGCGGCGAATCCGCCAGCGAATCCGGCTCGTCACCAGGCTGCGCGGCTGCGCTTCCTGGCTTCTTGGCATGCGCAGCGGCGCGATCGATGAGTGCCGTGACGATCGATTCGTCGTCAGACAGCGCGAAGACGCCTTCGCCCGTGGTGACGTACCATTCCCCGACACGACCCGAGCCGGCGGGATAAGTTCGCGCGTGATATGTCACCGCGGCGTGCGTCTTATCGACCACGCGTTCGAGCTCGCCGGAATTGATCTGGGCCTCGTTCAGCTTCGCGAGCACGCGCTCGAGCAACGCCCGATCGCGCGGCTTGATCAGGAGCAGGGCATGGCCTCGCGCGGATTCATCGCGCGGAACCTGGATCGCGAGCACCACTGCGTCACCCAGCACCTCGTCGCGAATTGCCTCCAGCGGCGCGGATAGAACCGTCTCCACACGCGCCTTCGCTTGCTGCATCGTCTTGCGTCGATCGGAATCGTGCCAGGCGCGCGCGATCGGCAAGTTCCTGAGAATCGCCGCGAGCCGGGAGCTCGTGAATCGCTCCGACTGGCCCCGCATGTCCTCAAGAGTGACCACCACGGCCGAGCTCGCCGGGGTCAAACGGAGGAGCTGATCGATCGGCGTGGAATCCTGGCCGGGGACGGGACGCGGACAAGCAGCGAACAGAAACAGGAGAGACGCGGCAACGACATTGCCGGGACGAGCAAAGGCAGGCATGCGCGGTCAGGCTCCTTTCGAGTCAGGTCGTGCGCTGGTGGGTGGCGAGCCAGGCATCGGCTCGGCAAAGAGCTCGAACGTTCGCCGCGCCGAGCGCGAGAGCGGGCGAACGCCGTCGAATAATCGTCCGCCCACCCGATTGAGAACGCCGGCAAGGGCGCCCGTGTCAGGCGCAAGCAGGCTGAGCGAGGGTAAAACTTCCATCGAAGGCTTCGGTACCACGGCGGACGCCGTGCGCGCGACGAGAGGCGCTCCCAGCCGCGCGGCAGGCTCGGATGCTTCCCGTGCCAGCTCGAGCGTAACGACCGCCGCGTCCGCCAAAGCACCGCCGAAGACGCCAGGCCGGTTGGTGCGCGCCACGACTGGCGGATCATGCCCGGGAACAGGCGCGCGCGACAGGACCGCCAAGCCGAGCATGACAACCAGACACGCGGCGACCGCGGTCACGCCGGCACGCCAGGCCCACACCTGCACAGGCACTCGATGGGATCTGGTTGTGTGCGCCCGGGCCGTGATGCGATCCGCGAGCGCGGAGGAAGGCCCCGGCAGCGCCACGGCCTCAAGAGCACGGCCAAGCCGCTCGAAATTACGCACCTTGCGCTGGCACAACGTGCAGCGCCGGCGATGCTGCTCGAGCGCTTCATGCCGTGCTGGATCGGTTGTCACAAGCCCTGGCAGCGGTCCACCCGACCGCGGCCATAATCCCGCGTCGACCAGGTGATTGAGCGCTTCCTCGAATTCACCGCACGTCATCGATCACCCCCTCAAGCCGACTGCCGCTTGCGTCAATCTCCCATCCCACGCCGCCCCAGATCATCCGCCAGCCGCGCCCGCGCCCGGTGCAGCCAGATCTTGACCGTGCCCACCGGGCGCGAAATTGCTCGCGCAATCTCCTCGTAGGAAAGGTGCTGCTCGTGGAACAGCACGAACACCAGGCGATATTCAGGACGCAAAAGCGCAAGGGCCCGTTCCAGCTCACCCGCGAGATCGTCGGGATCACCACGCGGCGGCCGGGGGTCAATCGGCTCCTCAAGCAATTCGACCCTGCCGCGGCCAAAGCCCCGGCTCTTGCGCGAAAGCGCTGTCCGGCAGCGGTTGGCGGCGATCTCAAGCAGCCAGGGACGGATCGGACGCCCTGTATCAAAGCGTTTCATACCCCGCAAGGCGCGGAGAAACGTCTCCTGCGTCGCGTCCTCAGCGTCCTGGCGGTGGCTCATCATGCGAAAACAAAGGCCGAAGACCACCCCCTGAAAGCGCTCAATGAGCACTCGGGGCGCTCGGGGATCACCTGCCTTGAGCGCCTCGACCAGCGCGGTGTCGTCCATCGCCGCCTCGACCCATCGTCCGCCCTTCCGGCGGCTGGCTCGCCATCCCTCCTACCCCAATCCAACGCTCAGGGTTTCACGTTCCATCGCAAACCTCTAACACCGCTCCATCGCGGCCAGTAGTTCCTCCACCGCAACCGACGCAAAGCTGCTTGCATGGTCGGACATCGCATACGGGACGATCAGCTCGCCCTGGTGAATCACCGCGCCGCAACTGTAAACCACGTTCGGTACGTAGCCTTCCCGTTCCAGTGCGTCGGGCTCGAGAAACGGCTCCCGCAGCCGGCCGATCACCCGCGTGGGATCTTCCAGATCGAGCAGCATCGCTCCCATCGAGTACTTGCGCATCGGCCCCACGCCGTGCGTTAGCACCAGCCAACCTCGCTCGGTCTCGATCGGCGAACCACAATTCCCAAGCTGAACAAACTCCCATGCCTCCGTCGGTTTAGCCACAAGCTCCTTCGTATACCAGAAGTGGAGATTGTCGGAATACATCAGATAAATGTTCTCGTTGTCCTGCCGCGACAGCATGGCATAGAGCCCCCGGACGCGCCTGGGAAACAGGGCAAAGCCCTTGTTGCGCACCTCCGGCCCGTTCAGCGTATTGACCTTGAACTGGAGAAAGTCACGCGTCTCGAGGATCTGCGGCAACACCACCTTGCCGTCGAACGCGGTGTAGGTGGCCAGATAGACCGCGGTTCCGTCTTCCTCGTGAAACTCGACAAACCGCGCGTCCTCGATTCCAGCGGCCTCGGTGGGCGATGAAGGAAAGATCACCCGCTCGGAAACCTCCTGATCGGGAGAATAGCCGATCTCGTAGTTGGAGCGGGCTAGCATCGTCATCGTTTGCGCGGCGGACTCCAGCTCGCGCTGGCGGGAACGGTGCTGGAGCAGGCATTTGGCAATCGCATCCTGTAGATCTTCAAGCGTGAATTCCTCGGCAAGCACGCCCAGAACCTGGCTGACAAACGGCCCCTCCGCCCCCAGCTCGTTCAGCTTGCGATGGAACAGGTGCTTCTCATATCGGGCGTCATGAATATGTTCAGGTGCGGTCACAAAGCGATTCGGCTCGTCCATGCGAATCCGGTACCCATGATCGACCACTCCCGTCCGGAAGGTGATCGACGAGAGATGCCCCTCGCCCGTGGCGCGGAGCGAAAGCAAGAACCGCCTGGAGCCTTCCGGCAAGTTCGCCTGATCGGGATGCCAGACCATCGATGGATTGAAAAGTGCGGCCGATTCGAGTGCGTATTCCTGCGTGAAGTATGAGCCGATCAGGGTCTTGCGATGTTCGCTGAGCTTCCGGTCGGTGATCAGGCGTTCCTTCACCTGCTCGAAGCGTTCAAGGAAGAAATGGCGGATCTTGTGGTGGCGATCATGGAATTCCTCGAGCACGCGGCCGAGGAGCGTTTCGACTTCCATCTCCGAAAGCGCCAGGATGCGTGAACAAATACGCTCGACACGCTGGTCACTCGCAGGAAAGAAGGGGCGAATGACCACGCGGTGGATGCTCGGTCGCAGGACAATCCCCGTGCGTCTCACCCTGGGCGGCACGCGCTCGGAGACCCTGCTCGTGCTTGAGTCCTCTGTTCCCGCTTCCTGAGGGCTGGTTGCTGGTTCCATCGCGATTCCTTGACTGCAAGATCCTGTTAGCGCTGCGGCCGCGCACTAACCGACCGGCGCGGTCCGAAGCGCGGGCGTGGTGCTCTCGAGCAACTTCATCTCGGCGAGCGACATCAGGTACGCGAGCGTCGATTCCGCCCCCTGATTCAGATTGAGCCGATCTTCCTGGAGACCGTCGCAACAGCCGCCGGAATTGGCGTCGTAGACGTCGAGTCCCAGGTCATTGGAGCCCAGGAACCAGTCGAACGCCAGCCGAGCTTCGCGGATCCAGGCCAGATCATCGGTGGCGTGGTACGCCTCGATGCATGCGGAGACGGTCGACTGCGCCTCGATGGGTTGCTGGTCGAAGCAGGCGCGTTCGCCGCCGCGGATGTAAAAGCCCTTCGAGCCGATCGGCCGGAAGCAGCCGGCGGGAGATCTCTGGAGTTCAACAAGCCAGCGCAGGGTTTCGAGCCCGCGTACGCGCGCCTGCGGGTTCGCACCCGATTGCGCGGCGGCCAGAAGCGCGTGCGGCAGCTTGGCGTTGTCATAGGTGAGCGCGTGCTCGAACCAGGGCCAGTCGAGCCGGGCGCAATCGTCGAGCCGCTCGAGCAGGCGCTCGACCAGAAGGTCGCGCATCTGCGTGGCAGACCGCGCGCCGCTGAATCGCTCGAGATAAAGTGCGATCCCAATCAGGCTAAACGCTGCGCCCCGCGCCGAGCGCATCTCCGCCACAAACGGCAACGCCTTGTCGAACAGCCCCGTGGCCCAGATCTGCAAGTCACGCCTAAGCGACCGACCCACGCACTCGCCAAGGGCCCAAAGCGCCCGGCCGTGGCTATCTTCCGAGGGAGTCTCCTCGAACCAGCGGCGGTCAAATCCCAGGAAATTGCGAAATCGGCCGCTCGCATGATCAAATGCGTGATCCAGGAACGAGGCGTATGACGTGGCAAGCCGGTGCACCAGCCCCGCGCCCAGACCCAGACGTTCAAGCTGCACCGTCAGCACAAGTGCCCGCGCGTTGTCGTCCGTGCAATAACCCTCGGCCTGACGCGGAATCGTGTAGATCGCGTGCTGGAGCATCCCGGCGAAGTCGCTCATCCGAGCCAGGTGATCGAGCTTCGGCCGCGGCAGATCCATCGCCTGTTCCGCCAAAGTGCGCACCTGCTGCGGCTTGTAAGGGGCATCCAGCCGGCTCCGCCGCGCAGACTGAAATGACTCCATGTACTGCCGGGCGACGTTCGACCACACCATCTCACGACCAAGCATGTACGCTTTTTTGCGCATGGCGTGACGCCGCGGCTCGTCTCGCAGCAGCTCGACGATCCCTCGCGCAAGCGCATCATGGTCGCCAAACGGCACGATCACGCCCCGGCCGTCTCCCAGCAACTCCTCCGCGTACCAGTACGGCGTGGACACCACCGCCTTACCACAGCCAAACGCATAAGCAAGCGTGCCCGAGACGATCTGCGCGGGGTTCAGGTAGGGTGTCACATAAACGTCCGCCATGCCCAGGAACTCGATCAGCTCCTCGATCGCCACGAATCGGTTGCGAAAGCTCACGTGCGGTTTGATGCCCAGATCCTTCGCCAGCCGCTCCAGACTGATGCGATAGCGTTCGCCCTGGTCGCGGATCAGATTCGGATGCGTCGCGCCCAGAACGATGTACACAAAGTTGGGCACCTCGCGCAGAATCGCGGGCATTGCCCGCAGCATGTTCTCGATTCCCTTGTTCGGCGACAGCAACCCAAACGTGAGTGCAACGCATTTCCCCTCAACGCCGAACTTGTCCTTGTAGAAGTTGGGGTCGACGAACGGCATGTCGGGAATGCCATGCGGAATGACGTCGATCTTCGACTCCGGCACACGATAGATCTCGCGGAGGAAAAGCCGAGCGCGCTCCGACATCACAACCACCCGCGATGACACCTCGGCAATCTGCCTGAGCACGCGCTTCTGATCCGCGCTTGGCTCGCGCAAGACCGTGTGCAAAGTCGTAACCACGGGCATCCGCAGATCCGCGAGAAGCTGCGTCACATGGCTGCCGCTCGGACCGCCAAAGATGCCATATTCGTGTTGCAAGCAAACCATGTCGGTATTGGTGAAATTGAGATAATCCGCTGCCCTACGGTAGGAGTCGATTTCTTGCTCCTCGATCTCGAACCGGACCTCGGCGGGATAGTCGTAGCCCTCGGGATTGTCATTGACTGGCACCACGAAACAATCGGCCGCGGGATACTGGCTGGCGACGGAGGTTCGGACATCGTGGGTGAAGGTGGCGATGCCGCACTTGCGCGGCAGATAATCTCCCACAAATGCGATCTTCTTGATTTCGCTGCTCGAGGCCATGTGAAACCCTCCTCTCGAACGAGGTGGAAGGGATCTGGGCGTGGTCCGCGCTTGCGCACGACTGGCCGTGATCCCTGGCTTTTGGTCAGGAATCCGCGCAAAGTCGCAGCGCCGGGGCGCAAGCGGCAAACGCCGGTAAGCACGCCCCCGGCGCAACGAGCGCGAATTCACACGGGCGATTCCGCCCACTACCTGCGCGGATGCGCTGGCACGTTCGCGGGGCCGGACGCACCCGCCATGCACCCCGCGCCAGAATAGCGCTGGCTGCGATATGTGACCGGACGCTGCGCCGCCCGCGCTGGCCGCATTCCCGGAAAATAGGTCGACGATCGCGGCTGAGATGGAACCGCCCGCGTCTGAGGCACGGGCGCAGGCCCGCGTCTCGATGTCGAATCGCGCGGAGTCGACATGGGCGCACCCGACGCACCAAGCTGCCCCGATGTGTAAGTTCGCCGCGCGCTTGCACCCACACCCGGCCGCCCGGAGACCTGTGCCGGCTTGCGAGCGCTCGCTCCGACCTGTGACGAACGCACAGTCGGGGCGCCGGTACGCGAAGTGCCGACCCGCCCGAAGTAGGCCGAGGACTGAGCCCCCGACTCGCTCGAGGCCCATGCCAGAAGCACGACCGCGATTGCGACACTCCTTCGCATCGTTCGCATGGCGTTCCTCCAGTACAAATCAAGTCTAAAGATTATCGCTCTTCTGATCATTCAGTACAAGGAGGCTGCTTGTCCCTCGCATTCGAACGCGCTATCAGCGATGATAAACATTGTTCCAACAGCGAGCCGCGCGGCTCGCTGTTACCACGCCTGATTGAGTCGTGCCGGCCGATTTGCGCACCCTGCCAGGTCGGCCTGTCATCACGGAGCGATCTCCATGCAAAAGCTCACGGTCGATCGTCGCTCGTTCCTGTACGGAGCGTCGGTCGCGGGATTTGGGATCTTTGTCCAGGGTCGGCGCGGGCTTGCGGCCGGAGTGGGCCCGAACGACACGGTCCAGTTTGCGTGTATCGGTGTCGGCGGCAAGGGGTCGAGCGACACCGATCACGTCGGCCACCTTGGCCGGATTGTCGGACTATGCGATATCGACCGGCACCGGCTTGATCAAAAGGCCGCCAAATTCAAGGAGGCGAAGACGACGGCGGACTTCCGCGAGCTCTTGCACTCGCTCGAAAACAAGATCGACGCCGTGGTCGTCTCCACGCCCGACCACACCCACGCCATCGCCGCGGTGACTGCCATGCGCATGGGCAAGCACGTCTATTGCCAGAAGCCGCTTGCACACTCAGTGTGGGAAGCGCGGTTGATGCGCGAGACAGCGCGGCAGAAGCATGTGTGCACCCAGATGGGGAACCAGGGCACGGCCGACCCTGGCTTCCGCCGCGGCGTTGAGCTCATCCGCGGCGGCGTACTTGGCGAGGTCCGCGAGGTACACGTCTGGACCAATCGTCCCTTCAAATACTGGAAGCAGGCCCCCGACATCGTCGCCCGGCCCAGGGAAACGCCCCCCGTGCCCGATTACGTGAGCTGGGATCTCTTCCTCGGACCCGCGGCCGAGCGCCCCTACAACCCAGCCTACCATCCCCACAACTGGCGCGGGTTCTGGGACTTCGGCACGGGCGCACTTGGGGACATGGCCTGCCACACCACGAACCTGCTCTACATGGGGCTCCAGCTTGGAATCCCCACTCGTGTGAGCGCAGTGAGCTCCGAGATCAATCCCGAGACCTACCCCGCGCACTCGACCATCACCTACGAATTCCCCGCGCGGGGCTCGTTGCCGCCCGTGAAGCTCACCTGGTACGAGGGTGCGAAGAACGGCGTTCGCAACCTGCCGCCGGAGTCGCTCTTCCCGGGCGGCGTACGGCCCTCCGAGAGCGGCTCGCTCCTCATCGGATCGGCCGGTCGGATGTACTCGCCCAACGACTACGGCGCAGAGCAGGTTCTCTGGCCTGAGGACAGGTTCAAGCACGTGCTTCTGCCCCGCATTGAGCGCGAGCGCGACACCGACCTCAACCACAAGCGTGAGTGGGTCGCCGCCATCAGGGCGAACAACCCGCATCACGCGCTCTCGAACTTCGACTACGCCGCCTCGCTCACCGAGACGATGCTCCTGGGCAATGTCGCGTCGCGCTCCGGCGAAGCGATCGACTACAACCCCGAAACCGGCCAGATCACCAACAGCTCGGCCGCCTCGCACTATCTCAAGTCCCACTTCCGCAAGGGCTGGGAAATCTGACCAACCGCCCCGGCACCGGCGGTCAAAACAGGCCGCCGGTCCAGCCGGGCTCAATGCGCTTCATGAGCGAGGCATCGTCGCGCCCGCGCATGCCGCATTTGACGTACGTCTCGTGCGCGCGGGCGAGGCGGTCGCGATCGAGGCTAACACCCAGGCCAGGCCCGCGCGGAATCGCCATCCGCCCGTCCTTGAGCGCGAGCCGAGGGCCCTCGATCACGTCGCTCCCCTCGGCCAGCCAGGGATAGTGCGTGTCGCTGGCGTATTCGAGCTCGGGGATCGAAGCGGCCAGATGGATCATCGCGGCCATCGTCACCCCGGCGTGGCTATTCGAGTGTTGCGACAGCCCCCAGCCCGCTGCGCGGGCAATCGGCCCAAGCGCCTGGCAGCCGGCAAACCCGCCGAAGTAATGATGATCGCAAAGCAAGACATCGATCGGCCCGAGCTTGAGCGCATCGGGGATGTGCGCGAACGCGGTGACGCACATGTTGGTGCTCATCTTGAGCCCGGTGGCCTTGCGGACCTCGGCCATGGCGGACCGACCAGCAACCGGGTCTTCGTAATACTCCAGATTCAGCCGTGTGAGCTCCTTGCCGATGGCGATCGCCGTGGGAAGGCGCCAGCGCGCGTTGGGATCAATGCGTAAACGTGCATCCTTGCCGAGCGCGTCGGCCAGGGCGAACAGGCTTTCGAGCTCGCGTTTGGGCTCGAGCACGCCCCCCTTGAGCTTGAACGCACGAAAGCCGAACTGGTCGCGCATGCGCCTGGCGGCTGCGGCCATTGCGTCCGGGGTGCGGATCTCGCCCCAGTCGTCGAGCGCTTTCGCCCCCTTGCCGCGGCCGTCGACCACGCGCGAATCCGCGAGCACCACGGGATGATCGGCCGCGTAGCGATAGAACAGGTACGCGGCGAACTCCACAGAATCCCGCGCAGGACCGCCCACCAGGTCGCATACTCGGCTCGAAACCGCCTTCCCCGCCGCGTCGAGACACGCCAGCTCAACGCCCGCCAGACAGCCCATGCCAAGCCCGCTGAGCACACGCGACAGCTCATGCGTGGCGAAAACGCTCCGGCCCACGATACGCTTGCGAGCACGCTCGAGCGCCTCCGTCGTCCGCTCGCCCCCGACCGTCTCGCCGATGCCGGTAATTCCCCCCTCGACCTCGAGCTCCACCATGTTCCGCAAGAAGTACGGGCCGTGACAGCCGCTCGCCGCCAGCAGCGGCGGGTCGGGAAGCGCGATCGGCGTGACCTTGAGCTTCTTGATCCGCGGTGGATTGACCCGGTTCTTGCCGTCGCCCCACGCCCGGGCGCTCTGCGCTAGCACCGCTGCGCCCGTCATCGCCAGCCAGCCTCGGCGATCGATTCGCATCGCGTCCTCTCCTTGCTCCCGGAGCCCGAACCGATCTATCGAACTAACACATGTTCCTGCGTAACCTACCGCCGGCGGAAGGCCCGATCCATGTCACGCTTGGCTTCCCGCTTCTTGATCGCCTCTCGCTTGTCGTACGTCTTGCGCCCGCGAGCGACGGCGAGCTCAACCTTCGCCAGGCCCGCCTTGAAGTAAATCGAGAGCGGCACCAGCGTGATCCCACGCTCCACGGCCCGGCCCGCCAGCTTGTTGATCTCCCGCCTGTGCAAGAGCAGCTTGCGGCTCCGCTTGGGAACGTGGTTCATCCGGTTCGCTTGCAGATATTCTGGAATGTCACAGCCGTGCATCCAGACTTCGCCGCCGGCCACGTCTGCGTACGAGTCCTCGAGATTGGCCTTGCCGTTGCGCAGGCTTTTCACCTCGGTGCCGGTGAGAACGAGCCCGGCCTCGACCTTTTCCAGCAGTTCATAATCGTGCCGCGCGCGGCGGTTGCGGGCCACGATCTTGAGCCCGGAATCCTCGGTTTTTGCCGCGGTTTTTTTGGCCATGGCCGCCTCGAGAGCAAACTCACAAATCGGTGGATCGAGCCTTCAGGTCCCGGAGTAGATCGGCGATCGTCCGCCCGCTGCACGGATCGATCGCCCCAGGCGCGATCTCCGCCAGCGGCTCGAGCACGAACAGCCGCTCCCGGAACCGAGGATGCGGCACCTCAAGCCCCGGCTCCTCAATGCATTCTTCATCATAGAGGAGGAGGTCGAGGTCGATGGTTCGCGGGCCAAAGCGGATTTCGCGGGTGCGGCCCAGCCCTTTCTCGACCGCCAGCAAGAGCTCGAGAAGCGCGCGGGGGGCAAGCACGACGTCAAGCCCGAGCGCGGCGTTGAGATAATCTCCCTGACCAGCCGGACCGCCCACGGGCTTTGTTTCGAAGAACCCGCTCACGGCGGCCACGCGCACGCCGGGCGCGCACTCGAGCGCGGCGATCGCCGCGCGCAAGGCCGCATCACGATCGCCCAGGTTGCTGCCCAGACCGATGTAGGCCCGGGTCGACGTCATGATGGACCTCGCGTCCCCATTGGAAATGATGTTGCAAAACCTGCGCAAGGCCGCGGCCTACGACCCGATCTTGAGCCGCCCAATACGAGCAACGGCCTCGAGCAGGCGCGGGGTCTCCACCGTAAGCGCAGCACGGATGTAACCGTCGGTGGTCTGGCCAAAGCCAATGCCCGGCGTCACAACCACATCCGCCTCTTCCAGCAGCCGGCCGCAGACCTCCGTGGAGCTCATGCCGTTCGGACATGGAATCCACATATAAAATGTTGCGGATGGTGCGGTGACGTCCCAACCGATGTTCTTGAGGGCGCCCGTGAACGCGTCTCTGCGTTCGCGGTAGAGCGCCCGGATCGGCTCGGAGAGCGCGGCGTACTCATCGAGCGCGGTCTTGCCCGCCATCTGAATGGCGGTGAAGATGCCCGAGTCGGTGTTCGCCTTCACCTGGGCGAGCGCTGCGATCAAGGGCGCTCCGCCGATCGCGAAGCCCACGCGCCAGCCCGTCATGTTGAAGGTCTTCGACAGACTGTGGAATTCGACGGCGACTTCCTTCGCCCCCGGCACCTGGAGGATCGAAGGGGGCGGCGACTCGTAGAACATCTCGTTGTACGCGGCGTCCTGCGCGACCACGAATCCCCCCTCGCGCGCACGCGCAACGACATCTTCATAAAAGGCCAGATCCGCCACGGCCCCGGTGGGATTGTTGGGATAATTGAGAAACAAGAGCCGGGCGCGTTTTTTCACATCGGCCGGAATCGCGTCAAAATCAGGCCGGAAGCCCAGGCGAGGCTCGAGCGGCATCAGGTGGACGTCGGCCCCGGCGAACATGCTGCTCGAGCGATAAACCGGGTAGCAAGGGTCGGGCACCAGGCTGGCATCGCCCGGGTTCAGCACGGCGAGCGGCAGGTGGGCGATCCCTTCCTTGGAGCCGATCAGGGGCAGAATCTCGCTTTCCGGATCAAGGTCGATGCCGTAGCGCGCCTTGCAGAAGGCGGCGCTCGAGCGCCTGAGCTCGGGCGAGCCCTGATCAAGTGCATACTGGTGAAAGGCCGGATTCTCGACGTGCCGCTTGAGACTGTCGATGATCGTTCGGGGCGTGGGGCGATCCGGGTCGCCGACGCCGAGGTTGATCACGTCGCGACCTGCCGCGATCGCGGCCTTTTTCTTCTTGTCGATCTCGGCGAACAGATACGGCGGAAGCTGACGGAGTCGCTCGGACTTCACAAATCCAGTCGCCATCGCGGCGTCATTCCTCTCTTGCGTTCGGGTTGCGATTTTGGGCCGATCACCTTGCCTGGTACAGGGAGGAATTGCACCCTCAGCCGGCCAGGGCTTCCTCGGGCGTGTTGTCGTTGGCGTAGACATTCTGGACGTCGTCGTTTTCGTCGAGCAGGTCCTTGAGCTTGCGCATCTTCTTGCCGTTTTCGACGTCGAGGTCGACGTAGGTCGAGGGGATGTAGCTCGTTTCGGCTGATTCCGCGGCGATCTTGGCCTCTTCGAGCGCCTTGCGCACGATATCGAAGAGCTTGGGATCGCACGTGACTTCGTAGTAACCTTCGATGAGCTCGACGTCGTCGGCGCCGGCTTCGAGGGCGACTTCCATGAGCCTGTCCTCGGTGACGTGCCTGGCATCGATCACGAAGAGGCCCTTGAAATTGAAGAGGTAGCCCACGCAGCCGCTCGCGCCCAGGTTGCCGCCGGCGACTTCGAACACTCTGCGAAGCTCGCTGGCGGTGCGGTTGCGATTGTCGGTGAGCGCCTCGCAAAGCACGGCCACACCACCGGGGCCGTAGCCCTCGTAAAGAACTTCTTCATAGCTCTCCGCGCCGAGCTCCCCCGTTGCTTTCTTGATCGAGCGTTCGATGTTCTCCTTGGGTACGCTGAACGAGCGTGCCTTATCAATCGCGTAACGCAAGCGCATGTTCGCCGCGGGATCGCCGCCACCGTTACGCGCAGCCACGAACACAGCCCGGCAAAGCTTGGTGAAGAGCTTGGCTCGCTTGGCGTCAACGAGCCCTTTGCGATGGGCGATGTTGGCGGAATGGGAATGGCCTGCCATGAGATCTCTGTGCTCCTCGGGTCGTCGTGCAGTTTCTGTTACCAGCGAGCGCCGGAGTTCGCCGCGGAGACAACCGCCCCGCGGAGCACCAGGGCAACGTGGGGCTCGTGCCGGATTGCGGCTTGCAAATCGTGGCGAAGCGGGCGAAGGATGCTACGGTGTCTGACGAGTTGACGGCTTCGCCGCCGCATCGAGCTTGTCGAGCGAATCCAGCTTGCGCCTGATTTCGACCAGACGCTTATCGGGCGGGACCGCGCGACCGGCCGCCTTCAGGGCCTGTCGCCAGGCGTCGGCCGCTTTTTCGATATCCTCCAACTGAAAATAGATGTCCCCCAGGTGCTCGAAGATCGTCGCGTCGGGCGCTTGCCCTTCCTGATCGATCGCCGCCTGCATCCGTTCCGCCGCCTTCTTCATCGGCTCGAGTGCGTCCCTGGCCCGGCCTCGCTTGAAAAGAACCCAGCCCAGACTGTCCAGATACGAACGGTTCTCGGGATCCTTCTTGAGCGCCTTGCGGATCATGGACTCCGCCTGTTCCAGCTTCTTGCCCTGCTCGGCGTAGAGATAGCCAAGGTCGTTGTTCGACCCGGCGTCCTCCGGGTTCATCTTGAGAATCGTCTCGAGCTCGGCTTCTCCCCTGGCGTAATTTCCCAGATTGACGTAGACGAGCGAGAGGCTCGAATGCGCCAGGCTGACGACCTCCTCGTTTTCGCCGAATCGTTTGAGCAACCCTTCGAAGAGCTTGATCGCCTCGTCATTGCGGTTAAACCGGATGAGCACGCCCCCCAGAATGATGTCGTAGAGCGCGTTATTCGGCTCGCGTCTGGCGGCCGCGCGGAGCACGCGGACGGCCTCGTCGACACGCCCTGTATTCGAAAGCAGGCGCGCGATCCTGACCTGGGCGTCGCCGTCGCTGGGGTCGAGCTTGAGCGCCTGGTCCAGGGTGAGCCTGAACGCCTCATTGTGCCCGGCCTGCTGGTGAAATTCGGCGAGGAACGACACTGTTCGGGCGTTTCTTTCGTTCGGATAACGCGTAAGCAACTTTTCAAGTTCGCGCGCGGCCGCGGCGTATCGGCCCAGCCTGCGCTCGGCATCGGCGATCTCGCTGTAGAGCAGCGGGCTCGGCTCGCGTTCGAGCAAGAGTCTTTGAATCTTGATCAGGCGCTCGATCCGCTGGTCGCGCCCGCCCGATTGCCCCCCCGCGTTGGCGATGAAGGTGAGCACCCGAACCGACGACGGGGACAGGCCCGGGGGATTCTGCGAAAGCAGCTCAAGCCCCGCGTCGAGCATTCCAAGCGCCAGGGAATCGTCGAGCGCCGCGGCCTGAAGCTGGGTGCTGACAGCCTCGGCGTCCGGGCTGCCGGGGCGCTTGAGCGCCTCGCAGAACAGCTTGAGCAGCTCCGTCGCCCGCTTCCGCTTGAGCAGCGAGGTCGCGAGCGCACGGTACGTTTGCGGGGTAGGCTGGGAACGCAGCAGCTCCTTGTAGAGCGCGTCGGCCTTTTCAGTCTGACCGATCTCGCGATAACGATCAGCCAGGTAGTACTGCAACGGCACGTTCTTGGAGTCGCGCCGGGCCGCGTCTTCAAGCCTGGGCATGATCTCCGCCTCGCGGTGCAGGGCGGTAAGGATTTTTGCCAGCAGCTCGTAGGCATCCGCGCCTTGCGGCTGCCGCCGGATCGAACGCTCCACATGCACAAGCGCCTGGTCACCTCGCTTGAGCCTGAGCAGGGTATCCGCCAGCAGCAAGGAAATCTGCGGGTTGTCCTCGTCGTAAACCAGCCCATGCTCAAAGGCCTGCGCGGCCAGCTCAAGCCGGTCCGCGGCCAGAAACACAAAACCAAAGTTGAGGTAGGCGAGCTCTGGCTGCCGCCCCAGGATCATCTGCTGGACAGCAGGAGGCAGCCGGTTCGCTGCACGGTCGTCGAGCCCTTTCATCACCACGGCGAAGGCATCCGCCGCCTTGCTCACCTGGCGGAGCTTGCCCGAGTAAAGCTTGCCCAACTCGTACGACGCCAGGAGCCGGCTGGCCGAATGCTCATCCAGCTTGGGGTTCGCCACGACTTCGCGGCAGAGCGACTCGGCCATGGCCGGGTTGGTTCTGTCATAAAACTCGAAGAGTCGCGTGAGCGTGTTCGTATCGTTGGGATCGCCGGCAAGCGCCTTTCTGCCGAATTCAAGCGCCAGGTCTGGGCGACCAAGGGGACCGATGTAGATCCGGCAAAGCCGCCTGGCGATTGCAACCGAGCCTGAATCCAGCTTGAGGGCTTCCTTGAAGAGTGCAGCGGCATCCGCCCAGTCATGCTGATCCTCCAGCCCCCGCGCTGCGCTGTAGAGGCGGGCAACCTCGGTCTGCTGGCGATCCTCGACCGTGGCGGGCCGGAGCGGCACAAACTGACTCACCGCATCCTGGCCAGGCAACGCGGGTAGACCCTCGTGAGCGGGTCGATCAGCGCCTGGCTTCTTCGCAGCCGGAGCGACGCCGCGCGCTTTATCTGCCTGCGCGGGTCTGGAATCCTGGGCCTGCCGGCCCCACGCTGTGCCTTGCACCTGATTGACGACGAGGCTCCAAAGACCCACGGCAAGGGTCAGTCGAGTCCGTCGAAACGACCCCATCATGACCGGTCCTCCCAGGTGCAGTCTCTACTAGCCATGAGCCGCGGGCGCTGGCGGCGGCAAGCAGGCGTGATCAAGGCGAGCCTGAACCCGCGATCGTGAGCAGTTTGAGGCTCGATAAGCCCCATAATATTAACACGTTGTGCGAACAAAAGCCAAGCCGTCTGTCACACCCACGGAGTCCATGCCGTGATCCCCGCGCGACAATTCGAAGTAATTCTCACTTCCAGGTGCGAATCCCCGGACGATCGTGCACAAAACGCAAAAGGCTGCCAGGCGCGTGACACGCCTGGACAGCCCAGTTTCAGGATTCAACTCATCGAAAACCAGCCGGCGGGAAACCCCTCAAAACTTACTTGCTCGGGGGCAGAATGACCGTGTCGATGACGTGAATCACACCGTTCGAGCACTCGATGTCGGTCTTCACTACCTTGGCGCTGTTGATCATGACTGCGCCATCTTTCACGGAAATCTTGGCCTCTGCGCCCTCGGCGGTCTTCACCGACTGGCCGTCGAGCTTGACGACGTCGGCGGCAAGCACCTTTCCGGGGATCACGTGATACTTGAGAATCGCGACCAACTTTTCCTTGTTCTCGGGCTTGAGCAGGCTCTCAACCGTGCCCTCGGGCAGCTTGGCGAAGGCCTCATCGGTGGGGGCCATCACGGTGAACGGCCCTTCGCCCTTCAGCGTCTCGACCAGACCGGCGGCCTTGACCGCGGCCACGAGCGTCTTGAAGCTGCCAGCCCCAACGGCGGTATCAACAATGTCCTTGCCATCGCCCGCGAGGGCGGGAAGCGCAACGAGCGCGATCGCGAACAGGCCCAACAATTTACGCATGGGAACACCTCGAAATCATCATGTGAACATTTTAGCGGGCCGAGTGAGGTCGGCCGACGCACGACGAATAGGCTACGAGATCTCTTGTAGACCCGCGCCGGCGATCGTCCAGCATGTTCAACAAGAATTTGTCGGTCGCGAGGTGAAGAATTCTCGGAGGCAGACTCGCGCGGGGGACAAGCTCCGCGCGTCCGACCTTTTGTCACGACCCGTTATTTCTTCTTTCCAGGCTTCTTGGGAGCGGCCTTGCCTGTGGATGAGGACTTGGGTGCCTGATCGGCCTTCTTGGGTGCGGGCTTGGCGGGTTTTGTGGGGGGCGACGCCGGTTTTGCGGCCGCGGTTTTCGCGTTTGGTTTAGTTGTCGGGGCGGACCTGGCCGAGGCGGCGGGCTTGGCCGCCGGGGCCTTCGGATGCGCAGCCTTGGAGGCTTTCGACGCCTCGGCCTCCACGGCACCCTTCTTGGCGGGTTTGGCGGCCTCCTTGACGCTTTGAGGATACGGGCAAAGCTTCTTGAGCTCGCAATGCGGGCAGTCGGGCGATTCGGACTTGCAAGTATCGCTCGCCAGCTCCTCAATAAGTGCACAGAATTCCATGGCTCGATTCTTGGGAATCGCGCGCTCAACCGCCCCACGCAGGCTGGGGACATCCGCCTCTTCAAGTCCAAGCCTGCGGAGCACGCGCTCGGCCGCATGATCGATGGGGATGGCATGGCCGCCAAGCGCAAGCTGCACAACCGTGGCGGTTACGAAGTCAGACTCAAATGCTTCGTACGTCTCGAGCACCTTGAGCGCTTCCTTGAGCGGTTTCTTGGCGAGCGACTCGAGCGTGAAACCATAGGTGCGGCTGAAAAGCTGGCGGAGAAACCGGCGAATCTTGCGCGCTTTCTCCTCGGGTTCCGGAATGCCCGCCAGCGTTTCCTGAATCTCGGAAACGCTGCTCACGCGGACCTCATTCCAGTCGATGAACTCGTCGTTGAAGCGCGCGAGAGCCTGATTGGCCTGCTCGCGCGTTGTATCTTCGTGGCAGATGCCGTAAATCACGGCGGACAGAATCGGCAACCGGGCCTCGTCGCGATCCGGCTTGTTGCGATAGTGCTTCTTGAGCAGGGTTTGAACGTCGGTGAGCAATCGCGTTTTGCTTTGCATGTCAGTCAAGTCGCCGCGGGTTGGGGTAAAGGATCGCGTCTTCCTGAAACGATTACGAATGGCCTGCGGGACGGCTGAGCTTGTCGGATAGCCTCACAGCCTGCGCCGGGCCGATCGGTCATGGCTCGTGGCAATCCCGGGGTTCTGATTCGGCGGCAGCCGGCGCCGCGTCGTCCCCATCGGCAGATGCTTCCGCGGGCGACGAACTCCTCTGATCGGACGCAATCGCCTCGTCGATCAGCCGGGAAATGTCGACTGACTTCTGTACGCCGTCTTCGAGCTTGAAGTCGAGCACAGGCGTGAACCGCGTCTGGAGCCGGGCGGCCACACGCGCCTGGAGAAACCCCGTCGCGTGCTTCAGACCCTGGAAAACCCGCCTGCGCTCCGCCTCCGACCCCATGATCGAAACGTGCACCGTCGCCTTGCGCAGGTCGTTCGACATCGCAACCCCGAGCACGGTCACGGCCTGTACACGAGGATCAGCGACCTCGAAGAGAATGGCCGTGGAGACCACTTCACGGATCGCTTCGGCCATCCTCGGGCCTCGATGTGACGTCATGGGCGAACGCTTTCCCCGGGGCTAACGAACCTGCAACTCGACGCTCGGCGAGGCGGCCTGGAATCCGCGCGCGAGGATCCTCGCGAAGGCTCGCCGAACTGGAATCAGAGCGTCCTTCGAATTACGTCGATGCGGTAAGCCTCGATCACGTCGTCGATCTTCACATCGTCGAAATTGCCGATCTTGATGCCGCATTCGAAGTTCTGCGGCACCTCCTTGACGTCGTCCTTGAAGCGCTTGAGAGCCTCGATGGCCCCCTTGTAGATTTCCCGGCCCTCGCGAATCAGCCGAACCTTGGCCGAGCGCTCGATCGAGCCCTGGGTCACGAAGCAGCCCGCGACCGTACCCACCTTCGAGATCTTGAAGACCTGGCGGACGACCGCCCGGCCCAGGTGGACTTCCTTGACCTCGGGCACCAGCATGCCCTCGACGGCCTTCTTCACGTCGTCGGTCACCTGGTAGATGATGTCGTAGCGGCGGATCTCGATCTTCTTTTCCTCGGCCAGCGAGATCGCACGATCCTCGGGCGCGACCCGGAAGCCGATGATGATCGCCTGCGAAGCGTCGGCCAGAATGACGTCGCTTTCGGTGATCCCGCCCACCGCCTTGAGCAGGATGCGAATCGGCACCTCGTCGTTGTCGAGCTTCTCGAGCTCCTTGGTAAGCGCTTCGATCGAGCCCTGCACGTCGGCCTTGAGGATCAGGTTCAGGCTCTTGAGCTTGCGCTCGGCCATCTTGCTGTAAAGATTCTCGAGCGTGACCGACTGGCGTTCGGCCTTGGCGGCGTCACGCGCGCGGCCTCTGCGCGTCTCGGCCACTTCCCGGGCGCGTGAGATGTCGTCCACGACCGCGAAGCTTTCGCCAGCCGTCGGCACGACGTCGAGGCCGGAGACTTCCACCGGCGCCGACGGCCCGGCTGACTCAACCAGGCGGCCCTTGTCGTCGAATAGCGCCCGGACGCGGCCATAACCATCACCGCAGACCACCACGTCCCCCACACGCAGGGTGCCATCCTTGACAAGCATCGTGGCGACCACGCCCCGGCCTTCCGAGAGCGACGCCTCCATGCAGGTTCCCGACGCGGGCCGGGTCGGATCGGCCTTGAGCTCATGGAGCTCGGCAATCGTCTCAAGTGTGGTGAGCAGCTCGGGAATTCCCTCGCCCGTGGTCGCCGAGGTTTTGACCACTTCCACATCGCCGCCCCATTCCACCGGGTGCAGACCCTGTTGTGAAAGCTCGCCCAGAATCTTGTTGACGTTCGCCAGCGTGTTGGCGTTCGGCAGGTCGATCTTGTTGAGCGCGGCCACGATCGGCACCCCGGCCGCCTTGGCGTGCGCGATGGCCTCCACCGTTTGCGGCATCACGCCGTCATCCGCGGCGACGACAAGCACGACGATATCGGTCACATTCGCCCCACGCGCCCGCATCGAGGTGAACGCCTCGTGGCCAGGCGTATCGACGAACGTGATCGCCTTGCCATTGGCCTCGACCTGATAGGCGCCAATGTGCTGCGTAATGCCGCCGCTTTCGGATTCGACGACGTTCGACTTGCGGATCCGATCCAGCAGCGACGTCTTGCCGTGGTCGACATGGCCCAGGATCGTGACCACAGGCGGCCTGAGCTGGAGATTCTCCGACGGGCTCGACTCCGACAGCGCGGACAGCAGGTCGTCCTCCGCCGTGCGCGGATGCACGACCTCGAGCTCAATGCCGAATTCCAGCGCGAGCATCATGGCAAGCTCGTCGTCCAGATTGGCGTTGATCGTGGCCATCTGGTTCATCGCCATGAGCTTGCGGATAAGCTCGTTCGCCTTGATACCGATCGCTTCGGAGAGCGAACGGACGCTGATCGGCGGCTCGAGCTCGACGTGCGATTTGCGCGGGGAAGCAAGGCCGCTGCGCGACATCCCGCGGGACTTGCGCGCGGTGAAGCGGGTCCGCCGCGTTTCCTCGTCCTCGCCGAGCAATGCGGCCGTGGGCACCGGAGAGGTCACCCTGCGCTCGCCCGCGCGCTCGATCCGGCGGGCGCGGCGCCCCGCACGCTCGCTGGCGGGACTGCCCCGGCCCACCTTGCCCTTGCGATCGTCCTCGTCCTCGGTGGCAACCGGCGGCGCAACCCCGGGACCGGGACGCCTGGCTTGCGGCCCGCCGGGAAACGGCGTCCCTTCCCCCCCCCGCGGTCCGGCCGGAGGCAGAACGCTCGGACGTACTGAGCCGGGAGCTCTGGGGCCGCTCGGCGGCTGCGCGCCGGGAGGCGTGCTCAACCCGCCGATCTGCCCCGACTTCATGAGCTGGATCAGCTCTTCCCGGGTCATCGACTTTTCCGGTCGCTGAACCGGGCCAAGCGACGAAGGACGCGATGGCGCGGAGGGTCGCTGGACCATGGGGGCAGGGCTGGCCACGGGCGGGAGCGGGCGGCCGCCGCTACGAGGCGCCTCGCGCCGGCCTTCGCCGCCGGGCGATTCAGCCCCCTCGCGCGGACCTGTTCCGGGTCCGGAAGGCGGCCGCTGGGTCATCGGTGTGCCGGCCGCGCTCATGTAATCGCTCCGCTTGAGCGGCTGGAGCGGCTGGGAGGAGTCGCGCGGCATCGAACCGCGTTGCTCAGGCCGCTGGGGAGATGGCCCAGGTCCTCCCGGACGCTGACCACCACGAAACGCCCCATGCCCAGACAGAGGTGCGGGGCCGGAACGGGCGCTGGCGAAACCGCCTGGCCGCGACAAGGGAGCGCTCGCATTTTGCGGAGGACGTGGTGGAGACGCTTGCCCCGGCCCCCCGCTACCAGGACGCGAGGAGCCGGCCGGGGGACGCGATGAGAGCGAGGACGCCTGCGAAGCCACCCCTTGCTGCGGAGCGCCTGGCGCAGCGCCGGGACGCTGTGGCGGAGCCGGCGGTTGCATGGGCCGAGGACCGCCTGGCGGCTGTGACGCCTCAACGCCGCTCGGAGGCGAGACCGGCCGAGCCGCGGGGGCCGGTGAAATCTCTGGCGCATGCGGCTGCGAAGCCGGCGACGACGCCGGTTGAGACGCTGGGGGCTCTGCCCGCAACGCGGGGGATACAGCCGAAACGGTCTCCGCGGCCTTCGTCGCCGCAGGAACGCCCTTGTCCGGCTCCCCTGTTTCCTCCTGCTTCATGAGCTCCCGGATCCGATCCACGGTCGCCGCGTCAAGACTGGCGAGCGCACTCACCTTAACCTCAAGCCCCCATTTCTGGATACGCTCGAGCAACTCCTGGCTCTTGACCCCTAATTCGCTGGCCAACTGGTGCACACGCGTCGACAAAGGCTACTCCTCTCGCTCGCCTCTTTGACCCCTGGAAGAGCGTCCTCAGGAAACGAGAATACCAAATTTCGGCAAGTCTTGAGTGTAACAATTCGACCCATTTCAAGGCCATGGCGTCTTTGCGAAAGCGACACCGAAATCCGAACCGACCCGCGCACGGCCTCGATCAAGGCGCCCGGCCAGAGCCGACCCCACGGTTCCACCCGCCCTCTTATTCCGGTTCCGGCTCCCCTTCAGTCGTCTCACTCCCGCCTGAACTTCGCCGCTTCCCCCGCGCTGAGCGTGGCGCGGATTCTGGCTCCGCAGACTCTCCGCCCGCGGCTTCCTCCTCAGCCCCCTCGACTGCCTCGGTCGCGATCCGAATCCCATCTCCTTGATCGTCCTCCGGCGGCGGGAACGTGACCTCGTGGCCGCGCGTTTTCAGCCCGGAGTTCTCGATCGACAGATCGACGTCGTGAAGCTCCGACTCAGCCGCCGATTCCTCGGCACCCCCGGCTTCCGCAAGCTCCTCACCTTCGGCTTCATCTCCCGGCGCGGATTCCTCAACTGCCGTTCCCGCCTCGCCTTCGGCGGCCGCCGGCTCTCCCGCACTCGACCGCGAACCCTTTCGACGCGGCGACTCCTCGGTGTGTTCTTCCGCCAGTTTCTCCGCCTGTTCCACAATCGAAACTGCCAGATCTTCCGTCAGCCCCTCGAAGGTGTTCACCAGGTCCGAGATTTCCATCACCGACAGATCGTCGTAATTCAGGATTCCCTGCTCGGCGAGCCGGACCGCCAGGTCGGTATCCACCCCTTCGATCTTCTCGAAGGCTTGCACTGCCTTCTCGAAGTCGTCGTCGAGCTCTTCCGCAGTGCGGATTTCAATATCCCAGCCCACCAGCTTCGACGCCAGCCGAACGTTCTGGCCGCGGCGGCCGATCGCCAGCGAAAGCTGATCGTCACGCACCAGAACAATCGCCCGGCCCAGCAAATGACAGAGCAAGACCTCGGAAATCTCCGCCGGCTTGAGCGCCTCCTGAATCAGAACCTGGAGCGACTCATTCCAGCGCACGATGTCAATCTTCTCACCGCCAAGCTCATCCACGATATTCTTGATTCGCGTGCCCCGCACGCCCACGCATGCGCCGACCGGGTCAACCTTGGCGTCGATCGAGGTCACCGCCACTTTCGATCGATACCCCGCCTCTCGCGCGAGCGCCCGGATCGTGATGATCTGGTCCGCAATCTCAGGGATCTCAAGCTCAAAAAGCCTGCGCACGAACTCGGCATGGGTCCGGCTCAGGATGATCTTCACCCTCTGGCCTGACTTCTTCACGTCGAGAATGACCGCCCGAACTCGTTCGTTGGGCTGGTGGCTCTCGCCCGGGATCTGCTCGCTGCGGGGTAAGATCGCGTCCGTCTTGCCCAGGTCGACGATCACCGCGCCCCCCTCGAAGCGCTGAACCGTCCCCGTGACCAGGTCGAATCGCTGGTCCACAAACTCGTCGAAGCGGCTGTCGCGCTCGGCCTCGCGAATCTTCTGAATAATGAGCTGCTTGGCCGTCTGGGCCGCGATCCGACCCAGTTCGCCCGGGTCCATCTTCACGCCGTCCTTGGTGGCGTCGATGGCTCCGGTGTCCTGATCGATCCGCACGTCGATCTCAGCGGCCTCGGGATAATGCTTTCGCGCGGCCGTGACGAGCGCAGCCTGGATTCCCTCGAAGAGCACGTCCTTCGAGATGTTCTTGTCGCGGTGGATGCTGTCGACAATCCGAACCAGGTCTACGCTCATGCGAATCCTCCGAGGCGGGCAATAGGCGAACGCGTCGTCCAGCGGAGCGGGACGCTGAAGCCACGACGCGGGCGACGTCCGCTGGAACCCCGCGCCCCGTCGGAGGAGGCTCGGAATTCCTGACCACGCGGTGCGCCGAAATAAGCCACACCCCTTCAGGTTCAGACCCGCCCAGGACCATAAGAACGATCCATATGCGCGGACTGCGAACCCGAGCCCCTTCCGGGCCGAGCAAGATCGACTCGCACCGATCTCCGGCCTAGGCACACAAGCTATCACGCCGTTGACAGGCCTGTCAAGTCGCTCAACAATGAGGAAAACGCCTCCTATCAAGGGATTGCGGCCTGCTCAAGGCACGCATCCGCGAAATCTGGATGAGCTGCGTGGACCTTACCCCCGAACTCGTCGATACCCACGCCCATCTCGACGATCGCCGCCTCCACCCCCAGATCGAAGCCGTGCTTGATCGAGCCAGTCACGCCGGCGTGCGCCAGGTCATCGCCATCGGCACCACCACCGAGGACAGCCCACGCGTCCTCGCGCTCGCGGAAGCCTATCCAGGTCTCTTCGCCGCCGTCGGAATCCATCCCAACGAAGCCGCAAACGCCACCGACGCAGACTGGAAATCCATCACTCAACTCGCCTCAAGGAAACATGTTGTGGCGATTGGTGAGACCGGGCTCGACCGCCACTGGAAAGACACCCCGTTCGATCTCCAACGCGCCTGGTTCGATCGCCATCTTGAGCTGGCACGCAGACTTGACCTTCCCGTCGTGATCCACTGCCGAGACGCCCAGCGCGACCTCATCGAACACCTCTCGGCCCTCAATCGCCCCGTCCGCGGCGTAATGCATTCATTCACGGGAACCTGGGACGACGCCCAGGCGTTCCTGGCCATGGGTCTCGACCTCTCGTTCGCAGGCATGATCAGCTTCACGAACAAGAACCTCGACACACTCCGCGAGGTCGCCGCGCGGACGCCCGCTGACAGAATCATGGTCGAGACCGATAGCCCTTACCTCACACCCCACCCCTACCGCGGCCAGACGAACGAGCCAGCACGCGTCGCCGTCACGGCCGCCAGATTGGCTGAGATCCGCGGTATCTCCCTCGCCGACCTCGCGGCCCTCACCACCGCCAACGCTCGCAGGCTCTTCCGCCTGCCTCCAGATCGCACGCTCGGCTGATTGCCCGGAGCGCCTCTCACAGCCCCAGCCGTTCTCACGTGACTCCCAAAGCGCCAGGTTTCGCCTCGACGCACTTCCCCGCCGGCGTATAAATCTAATGCCCTGCCAGGGGGCGGCCACGTCAAATGTCGACCTGGAGTTTTGGGGAGTCTCTAATGGACGAGGGGACGCAGGAACTCAGAAACGCCTGGGTGATTATCCCTGCGGTCATGCTGCTGGTTGTCGGAGGTTCGATCGCCGTCTTCAGCGGGTCGGGGCGATTGGGGGCTGGCTCTCGGTTCCGGCCTCTGCTCGACAATTTCGTGCGGATGCTCTTCCGGGTTGCGGGCTATGTCGTCGCGCTTCTGGTGCTGCAATACATGGCGGGCCAGCGGCCGATGCTCGGCTGGTGACCTTCGATCAAACTCCGCGGGCATCGGCTCCCCAAAGCAGCTTGTGGAGTTGAAGCTGCAACCGCAGTGGCAAGCGCGATTCGAGAATCCACTCCGCCAGAGTACGCGGGTGAAGGGCTCCATGGACCGCGCTCACGAGCACTCCGCAGCGCCCGGTGAGCGCATGCTTCTCGATCACTTCAAGCGCCCAGTCAAAGTCGCCGCGGTCGAGCAGCACGAACTTCACCTCGTCGGTTGGCCTGATCCGATCGAGATTGGACCAAACGTTGCCCTCGCTCTCGCCTGAGCCGGGCGTCTTCACATCCAGGATGATTCGCACGCGCGGGTCGACCGCGCGGGTGTCGATCCCGCCGCCGGTCTCGAGCAGCACCGTCTTGCCCAGGTCGAGCAGGCGCGTCATGAGCGGGTAGGCCTCGGGCTGGAGCAGGGGTTCGCCCCCGGTCAGCTCGACGAGCGGATCGCCAAGCCGTTCAACCTCGGCGACGACATCCTCGAGCGCCCAGACGCGCCCCTGGGTAAACGCATGGACGGTGTCGCAGTAGCCGCAGCGCATCTGGCAAGCGGTCAGCCGCACGAACACGCAGGGCAAGCCCGCAAACGTGCTTTCTCCCTGGATACTGCGGTAAATCTCGTGCACGAGCAGCGTGCCCGCGGGCTTCGAATCGAGCGGCTTCAACCGCCGCCGCAGCTCAGGCGCAAGCCCCAGCGCGGGCGTAGAAGCCTTGTTCTCAAGGTCACCAGATCCCGGCTGTTCCACCGCGCGCACCATCGATCCCCACGAACCCCTCGCCCTGGCCGACTCAACCGTGATTATCTTACGGTTCCCAGGCAGAGTCGCCCAGAGCGGCGGCAAACGCGCGGCATCCACACCGGCGGCCACACGCAAACCTGGAGCCCTTGCCAGACCCCCGGTTCGCGCTCGGCTCGCCCCGAAAACCAGCCGATTCACGGCCTCTTCTGTTTGGCCATGCGCTCGAGACGGTCGATCTCCCCCTTGACGAAGTCCACGTCCAGAAAGGGTTCCGCTGAGATCCGCTGGTAACGCACGTTACCCTCGGGATCGATCAGGAACGTCCCATGAAGCGGCTGGTCCTCGAAATCATCAAACGCGTGATACTGTTTGAATACCTTGAGCGCAGGGTCCGCCAGAATCGGCATCGTGAACACAACACCCTCCTGGTTTTCCTTGAGCTTGCGGCTCTCGATCGGATCGTCGGTGCTCACCGCGACCATCGCTACCTTGCGCTTCGCGAACTCCGATGACGCCTTCGAAAACACCTGAAGCTGCTGCATGCAGTGGGCGCACTTGTTGCCCAGGAAGAAGAGCACGAGCACATACCTCCCGCGCTGGGCTTCCAGCCGCCAGGGCGCGCCGCTCGTTTCCGCCAGGGTGAACGAGTCCGCCGGGAAGGGCGACCAGAGCAGGGGCCCGAGCGTTGTCAGATCGATCCGATCGACGGTGGTTTCCTCGGTCCCTGTATTGGGCGCGGCGGGATTCGAGCCCGGCCAGGACTTGCCGCTCCGCCACGAGGCCGCGACCTTCTCGAGCCGCTGCAAGATCGGCAAATCACGATCCGCCCAGCGCCCCACGACCTCGAGCTTGCGGTACTCCTGTTTGGCTTCCGGCTCTTTTCCCGCCTCGTGCAACACCTCAACCAGCGTGGCCAGAGGCGCGAGCTGATTCTCAGCCTCGCTCGCCCCACGCCTCGCCGTGCTCTCCGCCAGGCCGTAGTTACGAGCCTTCAAATGAGCACGCGCAAGCGCGTCCTTCCGCATCGCGGTCGCGTGGCCGAACTCCTCAAACGCGCCCCCGATGTCGTTCGTCAGCAGCTTGCGCCAGCCCTCCAGCTCCGCCAGGGCCGACGCCGTTGCACCCGTCCCCCGCTGCCGCGTTCTCGCCGCCTGACCCGCGGGAGGCGAAGACGCCGCCTTCGTTTCCTCCGCCAGCAGCCCACGCAGCTTGCCGATCTGCTCCTCAAGGTGCTTCGCATCACTCTTCGCGGCGTACGCCTGACCCAGCATGTACGCCTTCTGGACCTGCTCCACGGGCAGATTCGACCAGTCCAGCACACCGCTTCGGTCCGCCTCGATCAGGTCGTCCCAGAGCTCGTAACGACTGAGCACCTCCGCCCAGCGAATCCGCCCGCTCCGCTGCGACGAGCCGCCGTCCCTGGGGCCGTTCTTGTCCGGGTCGCGCGGCTGCTCAACCAGGTTCCGCGCCACGGCGATCGCGTCCCGCACTCGACCCAGATGGCTGTAGGTTGTGCACAGCCACTGGTTGTTATGTGCATAGTTATGGATCTCAAACGGCATCGTATGATCACGGAACATCGCCGCATGATCAACCCGCGCTGAGCCTTCCTGCTGGTACGCGGCATCAGCATACCGCTTCAGCCCCGTGTAGGTATGCCCCGGCATGTGCCACGCGTGCGCGATCCCGAGCGCCGACTTCGCATAAAGACCCGCCGACTTGAGCGCCCGATTCTGGTCGACACCGTCCCAGAGATGGATGCGGTAATGGTGCGCGCCGGGGTGCATCGGCTCGGCCTGGAGCACGCCGTCGAGCACCATGTCGACCGCCTGCCGGCTGCCAATGCCGTCCATCGCGTTCGACCATGTCACCATCACCAGCCACGCCCGGGCGTCCAGATCCTCTGGGAATTCATGCACGACCGCCTCCAGCTTCGCCAGATACCCCTGCCGCCGCGATTTGGCGTCGCTATTCTCGCGGAAGTAGGCCTCGAGAGACTCGATATAGAGCTGCTCGCGCCGGGTCGCCCCGCTGGCACGCTTCCTTGCCTGTTCAATAAACCCGCGCCCGCGCTTGGCATTCGACGTGTTCGACATCGCCATGCCCCAGTAGGCGATCGCGCAATTCGGGTCGATCTTCGCCGCCTGGCGGAACGAGCGCTCGGCTTCGTAGTAATAGAACGAGTGCAGTTGCGCGACGCCCTGATCGATGAACGCCTGGGCCTCGGCCTTTTTCGTCGACGCCGCGAAGTGCGCCTTCCCCATGCCAGGGATCAGCTTGCCCGCCCTGCGCGGGCCGTCGTTGAACGCCTCGCCGTGGGTCGAATGCCCAGGCGCGGGGACCGCCGGGTTCGCCTCGGTCGCGGATGTCGTGGGTTTGACCGGCTCCTGGGCGCGGACGGGCACGGTGAGAAGCGCCCCTAAGCCGCAGGCGAGCAGAATCCTGGCAAGCGGGCGAGAGTCTGGCATGGAGGTGAGCTCCGGGCAGGAAATTGAGGCGCTCGAGCGCGGGGGTTACGAGTTTGTTGATCCGATCATGGCTGCGGCTGGCGCAGGCTGCAACAGGTTGCCTGGCGGTTGCCCGAGGCGTTCGCCTCGACCAGCGTCGCGGGATGAGTTCTTGACGGCGGTGATTCCTTCGAAATAATAACAGCGCTGGGGCCGACTCGAATGCGCGAGCATCTGGGTGGGTTCCGCAATCCGGGGGCGAACCAGGATCGACCGGATGTCTGAAGCGACGTGTGGCGTGCCGAGGTTGGTCAGCGGGCCTCGTTAAAAGCCGACCAAACTTTACGTGCCAACAGCAATGTTGGTCTCCGTCTCGCTGCCTAAAAAACAGCTACGGCCTCGCGCCGCGTCTTCTCCCGCGAGACACGGCCGGGGACGCCAATGCGGGATCGCCTGGGCCTAACCGCTGGTTGCGGCCTGGGTTAAACTCATGACCGGCTAAGCCAAAGAGGACCCTGCCGGTCGGGGCCTCGCGGCCGACAATCAAAGGATCGGCTACGCACGTAGAGGCCGTCGTCGATGCTTCTCGGGACGCGGGTGCAATTCCCGCCGCCTCCACTCTGAACAGGCTCGAGCCGACTCCGGGGCAGATCTCTCCCCGGAGTTCTTTTTCCCCCGCGGCCGGACCTGCGGACGAGGATCCGGGCGTCTTTCCAGCGCGGTCGCGCGATGGGAATGCCCCCAGCCCGAACGCGAGCCCCACACGACCCGCTCGAGCGAGCACACCCTCGCGATCGACGAATGAACGATCCCCTGCGCCGAGCGGAGGGAGTGATTCACACGCTCGGACCCAGCGACGGATCCCCTCGGACCATGGCAGGGTGGACCGGATCGCCCAGGAAATGAATCCTGAACTCCAGTCCACCACACGTCCCTCCTGATGCAGTACTCCCGGTCGTTCATCTGTTCTCCTTCCAACCCCTGACTGGGTTCGGTGCGCGACGAGCTGAGTTCGGTTTCGCGGAGTCGTCGGCTTCGCGTTTTCGGGGCCGTTGGGTTCGGTTTTTCGAGGCCGTTGGGTTCGGTTCGATCTCGAGTGTTGGCTTCGCTTTTTCGGGGCCGTTGGCTTCGGCCCGATCCCGTTTATTGGCTTTGAGTTACGGGGCGGGTTGGCGTCGTTTTTTGGGGCGATTGGGTTCGGTTCGATCTCGGGTGTTGGCTTCGCTTTTTCGAGGCCGTTGGGTTCGGTTCGATCTCGAGTGTTGGCTTCGCTTTTTCGGGGCCGTTGGGTTCGGTTCGATCTCGGGTGTCGGTTCGATCTCGAGTGTTGGCTTCGCTTTTTCGGGGCCATTGGGTTCGGTTGGAGCGCGTGGAGATTCGCTGCCGCTGTTGCGGGCGGTGGTCCGGGGAACACTCACAATCGATACAGGCGGCAACTTTGTTGAATTCGTCAGGGTTGCGTTTGCGTGTGGGTGATCTCGACCCGCGTTGATCGGGTGCTCGGTGTGGTTCGGGCGATCGCGGGAGTGGTGTCGATGTGGACCTGGACGATCCCGCGTTTGAGGTCGAGGGTGTTTTGAGTGGGAGCGGAGCGCGGAGGCTTGCGCAGCCGGCCCGGGCTCCCTCATCACTAACATGCGGCCTATCTGGCGAGTTCGAACAAAAGCTTTTGCGGCGCTGACTTCGGCCGGGTTAATTTATTCGGATCGTGAGGGGGTTGAGGGAGAGAGTGCGTTGGAGCCGCGACTGCGATAGTCGGGGCGAGGGAATCATTTAGTAGGCTCGTAAGCGTGATCCACCGAGGTTCGCGCTGGGCTCTGTCCTTGAGGATGCCCTCGAGAATCCCCGGATTCTTATCCCTCAGGAGGACCTCGGCTTCGGACGCTCTCAGAGATTTGTATCCCACTTGACAAGTCTACCGTCGCTTGCTAGACAAATTTTTTAATCTTTGACCATTGATGCACGCTCCTGCGGAACTTGGGAGCTCTGGTACCGATCGCGGTCATCACAACTCTTGGTCGAAAACTGGAGGGGCTCGCTTCAAGTAACTGCTAAAGATCAGGTTGCCTATCGAGGACTACCCCCTGCTTTCATGAAGTGCGGGGGGGCGGTCCTCGACGCTCGTGCTGGCGCGAAAATATTATCACACAATCTTGCGGCGAGTGGTTAGCACTCAGAGTCAACAGCCCGGCGCGAGTGGAAAACTAAACAAGTTCGCGGGATGCGATTACACGTAAAGGTGAGATGCGATCCAGTGAGTGATTTTTCACCTGTGAACTTGCATTTTGAAGATTCGGGAGATTGGTATAGTTTACCGGAGTGGGCCGAGTATTTCATCAGCATCGGGAAGCAAGTGGCGTGCGAGGAGCAAACCGGAAGCAGAATCGTTACCGCAATGGTCCTGCCCACCCGCGCTTTCGGCGCTGCGTTTGTCAGCCTGGGCATGATCATAAGCGACGCGGCTGCGCGGAATCATTCCTCCGAGTCTGCCCACTTCGAGAAGCTTTTTGACCTTCCCCCTGGTACCCCTGTCATTTACCGCCCGGCACCGGGAAAGACGCTGAGAGGCGTCCTGCAATCTCCAGAAGAATACCGCGGAAAACTGCATGTGCGAGTCCAGGTCCAATCCAGGGGCGGAGGGGGATTGACCTACCTCATCGATGAATTACGGGCGCTGCAAGTGCAACCCGCTCGCCACTCCGGCAAGCTGCCAAAGAAGCAGGGAGCAGAGAACGCCCGGTTTGCTAACGCATTTGTTGACGGTCTGCTGGGGGAAGCTGACCCGGTGCAACTCGGATTGCGATCAAAGCTGGTTTGCGCTCTTGTTGGAAAGCAAAACGTGCTAAAGCACGAGATCAAGCAGACACCCCTTGCACTCCACGCCAACGGTCAAAGGCGTGCAGAAGGCCATCTCCAGGACGTTCTGCGGGTTAACCAATTCGTCACTGGGCAGCAGTCCCACCGCTGTGCGCTTGTGCCAGTGAGGTCTGGCTCTCCCGCCGATGATGTGCTCGCAAGCACAGAGATGGGAGTTGTATTCGACGGCGCGCTGGGTTTTCTAAAATGGGGGCAGTTGTGGCGCGGCCGACACCAAGTTATCGTCCTCGACCGCACCGAACCCTATTTCGATGATGCAATCAGCGCTATAAACACGAGATTCTCTCAGAACCGCGTAGAAGGCGACGTCGCTTTACCGGCGGACGACGCTCCGGCTGGAGGCGAAGTCCTTGCTTTCCGGGAGGCGCTCGCGTGATCCCTTTATCAATCGGAAGCGCCACGGCAGTCTACGGCGATGCTTCTCGCTGTGAGATTCAACGCCATTTAGTCGAACACACGGCACTTGCCGATGTCTCTCGCTCACTGCGGGCGCTGGTCCAGTCATTGGGGGAAGAGGCCGAAGACGACTATTGGCGGAATACCCTTGGGACCTTGCGCAGGCTCGCTTTTACTTTCTGCTCAACACCGCTGCCTTTCGCCCACGCCACTGCGTTAGTCGGCATTGACTGGAATAAAGTCGGCCGCCAGGTTCGCCTCTGCCAGCAATTGTTCCCGGATGCCCACGAGGCGCTCGCGAGCCTTGCCCATAAACTGGAGCAACTCAGCGCGGATACCAGTTCGCCTCTTATCGCTCCGCTTGAAGAACTGCATCGGCAAGTTGCCGGTCTCTGTGTAATCATGCGCAATCCCCGGATGAATCAGGCTGTCGCTGATTTCCTCACAAAGAATGCGGCTCTTCGTAACGCAAGGGTCGTCAGTGCCACACAGCTGCGCGGCGCACATGCGTGTGACGTGCTCGCGGTGATAGGCCCCTGCGGCTGGCACCCGGAGTATGTTTTCTCCGCCCCTAGAGCCCCTGCCATTCATGTCATTTCATTCCGATGGATTCGCGACCCCTGGAAACCTGGGCCAATCCTCTTGCACGGCTCAGATGCACCAGGTGGCAAGCACTGCAACCATCGCATCGGAGCAATTCCGAAGATCGGAGGGGAGTCACCGCGGAATGATCTCTCTTCTGCCGACGTCACACCACAAGACCTGGTGCCGCCTGCGACGGCGTATTCGCGTAACAAGTACTCTGGCTCGGACTCTGACCCCGAGAGCAGCGCGGAAACCGCTCCTGCACGCCTATGCCATCTTAGCGGCAACCGTGCTGTTTTCGTCGCTGCCGACGACGGCACTACTTCTTTAATAATAGACACATCCGAAACAGGCCGATTCGCCCTCACGCGGGCACACGCTGATGAACTGGAGCCAGGCCAGTATCTGCTGCTGCGCACATCCGGTGGAGGCGATTTCATCGCGCCGCTGGCAGACCGCATTCTCGGAGTGACGGCCGTACAGCGCCGATCTGAACAGGCCGAGTGGAAAGACCGCCTGGTTTCCAAGGCAATCCAACAGTTTGGCGCTGTTAGCCGCCGCGAGCTTGCCTCCCAGATCTGTTCTAGCCTGCAAGCCAGTGGACTCTCGCAAGCCCGGCCTGAGAACGTCCATTACTGGATGTCATCAAAGTGCATCCGCCCGCGCAAAGAGGAGGACTTCGCGGCGACCCTGGCCTTCGCGGGAATGGAAACGAGGGCGCGGGAGCTGTGGGCGGCGATGGGCGAGATTAGCCGCGCACACAAGCGCGCGGGCCAGCTTATCCGGCGAATGCTCTTGCAGAAGATTTCTGAGACATCCCTGGAGCCGCTGGAGCGCGATGGGGAAATGGTTTTCGACCTTGGCGACCACGATGGCGGTACGCTTTCAGCCTTCCAGATCACCGCCATCCAGGCGGAGGAATTCGAAATCCCGGCCGATCGGGTCGGTGTGCTGCTGGACGGGGAGGAATAATCGTGGCCCGCATGATCCCTCCGGTCATCCCTGCGTCTTGTCCCAGCCCCGGAGAGCGCGAGATATTCACCCGGCTGAGAGATGAGCCAGGAACCAAGGACTGGATAGTACTTCATTCGCTCGACATCGCGCACCACCTGCGGCAAGTCGCCGGCGAAGCGGATTTTGTGATTATCGCACCGACACTCGGCATACTCTGTCTGGAGGTGAAGGCTTGCCACTCCCTTCAGCGAAGAGACGGCCTGTGGTACTACGGCCACGACCCGCATGGCGATCCAAGGGGCCCGTTCAAGCAGGCTTCGGAGGCGATGCACAGCCTGCGCCAGCAGGTCGTGCAGGCCGAGCCAGCGCTATCGCGCGTCCTTTTCTGGTCGGCCGTTGCTTTCCCATTTATTGAGTTCAAAGCCGCTTCCGACGAGTGGCATCCGTGGCAGGTGATTGACTCACCGAGGTTCCACCGCCAGTCACTTGCGTCTCTAATCGCTGATGTTCTCAGAAGGGCGCGGTCCTTCCTGATCGCGCAGCCAACCACCAGGTGGTTCAACGAAGCGGACCGATTCCCGAATCAGCAGCAGGCCGCCGCCATCGCGCGGATTCTCAGGCCAAGTTTTGAATTCAGCGAAAAGGCCCCGGACCGGCGCGCGCGGCAGCAAGCGGAAATCCTGCGATATACGGAGGAACAATTTGCAGCGATCGACACGATGGAGGATAACCCCCGCGTACTTTTCACAGGGCCGGCAGGGACAGGCAAGACGATCCTCGCATTGGAATCGGCCCGGAGAGCCGCAAGTGCAGGGAAAAGTGTTCTGCTCGTGTGCTTCAACCGCCTGCTTGGGCGGTGGCTGTCCGATCACCCGCTCGCGCGTAGCGGCCAGATCACGGCTGGAACATTCCACCAGTACATGGCTGGGATTGCGGGCATCAAGGTGCCAGAAGGCGCGGATGATTCGTTCTGGAAAGCCGAGTTGCCTGATGCCGCCATGTCCAGCTTGCTGGGGGGACAACTGGACTCTTGGCAGTTCGACCTCGTGATAGCCGACGAAGTGCAGGACCTGCTCCACGCTCCCTATCTCGACGTGCTCGAACTGGTCCTCAAGGGAGGGCTTACAGGCGGTTCGTGGCGCATGTTTGGCGACTTCGAGCGGCAGATACTCTATGGGCAAGACCGCGACCAGGTCGACGAATTGATCCGCAAGCGGTTAGGTACGTTTGCCAGGGGGTCACTCCGCGTGAATTGCCGGAACACACCCCGGGTTGCGACGCTGTCGCACCTGCTCGGTCGCCTCACACCTAACTACTCGCGCATCCTTCGGCCCGATGACCACATCGAGCCGGTTATCAGCTACTACGCCACGCCATCCCAGCAGCGCAAGGAACTCGCCAAGATACTCGAACGCCTTTTCAAAGAATCCTACAGCGGTGATGACATCGTTGTCCTTTCGCCGAAGGCCGGGACGCGATGCGCAGCGGCCAGTGTTTCTGAGAAGCCGTGGTCCGACCAACTCGTACCGTTCGCGGCTGCTTCAACCGGCCAGATTCGCTATACTACTATCCAAAACTTCAAGGGCCTTGACTCCCCAGCCGTCGTCGTCACCGACATCGAGCATGTCGATAGTGACATGTTCTCGTCGCTCTTCTACGTTGCGACAACGCGGGCGTTGGAGCGGCTCTGTATCATCGTGCATGAGACGGCCAAGCCCGGCATCATCCAATCACTGCTTGGCAGCAGGTAACAATGAAACGGGGGGCAGCCAGTGCCAGACCATATTGCGAATCGTGATGCTGTGCTGCGGGCGCTCCGCGAGGAGCTCGTCGGGCCCTGCCCAGCCGGGCAAGAAATCGACTGCGCGCAGGCCATCCACCTGGAGGACGCCGAGGGCGCCTATAGGCCGTACCGCCAACTCGGCTCCGGCGAGGAGATTCTCCAGCGGGACACGCCCACGAAGCGCTACGGTGTCGGCGTCCTGTACCCGATGGAGGCTCCGGTCCCGCCCGACGAACTTGATACTCAACTCCCTCCGCCCGACGAAGAGGCGGCACCCCAGTCGCCGGAAAATGCCAGAGAGACATTGACGGCTTCGGCCGTGCATGACTGCGAGGAGATCGCTGCACGTGCCCAATACCGCCTCCCGGAAGCCGATTCGGACGACTTCGACCTTTCGTCCGCCAATACGTACAAACCCAGCAGCATGGCAGTTAGCCTGCTGGTGCATCTGCCGGAAGGGGCCGCGCTGGTGGTCACAGCCTCCGGAGGTCGGTATCGCCCGATAACCGTTGCTCTGCCTCGCCCTCGGAGCCGTGGGGAGCGGCAGGAAGAGCGAGCAGAGGGAGTAGCGGCTACCCCTGAGTTCTATGAGCGTGAATGGTGGCTTCGCTCACCCGTCAGGCTAGAAAGCCACTTCCACCGCGCGGATTTTCCCCCTTCCAACGCCTATGCCAATGCCCGCGACCCGGTGCGCGAGAACGTCGAAAACCTCGACGTGCGGATCGATGTCTTCGCCAGACCTTACCAGTCCCGTCCGGACGAATTCCTCCTAACGGTGTGCCTGGTCAACCGCCAACCTGCTGGCCGCCGCCTGGATTTGCTGTCGCTGTTCCAGGCCGGGATCGACGTCCGGTTGAAACCCGGTTCTCCCGGAGTCATTCTGCCTTACCCAACGGCTGAGCCGCAGGGCATTGAAGAACGCTCGCAGGAACTGCTGTACCGCGACAAACTCACGTTCGCGGTCGGCCACGGGTGCGCGGCTGACTGGACACGCATCACCGCGACCTCCGCCGAAAGCGTTTCGGCTGAATGCCTGCCGGTCTTTGAGACTCCAAGTACCACGCCCGACATCCGCTCAAGCACTGGCCAACCGCTGGTTGCTTCCATGCGGTTGTTGTCCGGGATCGACCCGTCCTCCGCCGGAACCGGGCAGCTTGAGGCCATTGTCAGCGAGTACGAGGCGTGGATTTCGGTGCAGCGGGGCCGTATCCCGGGACTGAGCCCGCGATTGCGGGAAACTGCCGAAGCCCATATGGCGGAATGCTCCGAGGCGGCCCGGCGAATGCGCGATGGCTTGTCGCTGCTGGCAAGCGACCCGCAAGTCCGGCGTGCCTTCCAACTTGCGAACCTCGCAATGGTCACGCAGCAGGTGAGGTCCAGGCGAGAGGCCCGCACCGCTTCATTCGATTACGACACTTCAACCCTCTTGTTCAAAGAGCCTTACGAATCGCTCGACCTTAACTCGGAACGCGCGCGGGGGAGCCAGTGGAGAGCTTTCCAGGTCGCATTTATCCTCGCATCCCTGCGGTCAACGGCAGACGCAGGTGACGGCGACCGTGAACGGGTCGAACTTATCTGGTTTCCCACTGGTGGTGGCAAGACCGAGGCGTATCTTGGGCTGGCGGCATTCAGCATCTTCCTTCGAAGGCTTCGGAACCCCGCCGACACAGGCGTACAAACTCTGATGAGGTACACGCTCCGCCTGCTTACCGCACAGCAGTTCCAGCGTGCCTCCCGGCTGATTTGCGCGATGGAGTATGTCCGGCGGCAAAATGCCGGGGAATTGGGTGACGCCGAAATCTCCACTGGTATCTGGCTTGGGGGTACCACAACTCCAAACACGCAGGAAGAAGCCCGCTCTGTACTTCGAAGCCTTCAAAATGGCGATGGGAAAGAACAGAACAAGTTCGTTCTAGATCGTTGTCCGTGGTGCGGGGCCGAAATGGGACCGGTGAACCTCCCCACTGGCCGCAGGCGAGGACGCCGGGGCGGGGTTCCCCGCGTCATTGGTTATGAGCACCGGGATAACACCGTCGTTTACACCTGCCCCGATCGGCGCTGCGAGTTCCACGAGTTGCTCCCGCTCTATGTCATCGATGACGACATCTATGAGAAGCGCCCGGCCCTTATCATCGGCACCGTGGACAAATTCGCGATGCTGGCCTGGAAGCCGCGAGCGCGCTCACTGTTTGGCATTGCCGACGATGGGACGAGGGGCTACTCTCCGCCCGGCCTCATCATCCAAGACGAACTGCACCTCATTTCCGGCCCGCTGGGCTCGATGGTCGGTCTCTACGAACCGATTATCGAAGAGCTGTGTACCGATAGGCGGGTGCCGCAGGCAGCCAAACCGAAGATCGTGAGTTCCACGGCGACGATTCGCAGCTACGCCGAACAGGTGCATGGCCTCTACGCGCGGGAGCGCACCAGCCTGTTCCCGCCTCCTGGACTGGACGCCGACGATTCTTTCTTTGCGAGAGTCGCGCGGCGGCCCGATGGCACCCTTGAGCGCGGGCGAATCTACGCTGGTGTTCACGCCCCTGGCCTCGGGTCGCTCCAGACGGTACAGGTCCGTACTTTTTCAGCCTTGCTTCAGGCGCCGCAGCCGATGGCGGCTGCCGACCGTGATCCGTGGTGGACGCTACTCCTCTTCTTCAACAGCTTACGCGAACTTGGAACAACGCTTACGCTGTTCCAGTCCGACATCCCTGATTTGCTAAAGGGCGCGCTCAGGCAACGCCTCGGGGTTGGGTTCCAGGATGTCCGGCAACTCAGGAAAATCCTCGAACTGACAGGCCGCTTGCCGGGCGACGAGGTTCCGAAAGCCATTTCCGCGCTGGAGGTCCCCACGGTCTCGCAGCAGGGGCAGCCCGTAGATGTTTGCCTGGCATCCAACATCATCGAGGTCGGCGTCGATATTGACCGCCTGTCGCTGATGGCGGTTGTCGGCCAGCCGAAAACTACCTCTCAGTACATCCAAGTGACGGGGCGCGTAGGCCGCAAATCCGACCGGCCCGGGCTCGTGGTGACGATCTACACCGCGTCGAAACCCCGCGACCGCTCGCATTTCGAGAAATTCCGCAGCTACCACGAGCGGCTGTATGCACAGGTGGAACCGACAAGCGTGACGCCGTTCTCCCGGCCAGCGCTCGACCGCGCAGCCCACGCCGTTATTGCAAGTTATGTTCGGCAACTTGGCGACTCCGACCAGTCCGAAAGCCCGTATCCGTTCCCGGCTTCCCTGGTCACCGCCGTATCGAACATTCTCAAACAGCGTGCAGCGTCCGTTGACCCGGATGAACTCGCGGCTCTTGACCGGGTTATCCAGCGGCGCGGTGAGGAGTGGCAACGGTGGCAAAGGTTGAAATGGGACGGTGCCGTCCATGCGGAAGACATGCCCCTCATGAGGGCGGCAGGTGCGTTCGTGACGCCGGCGAATGCCCGCGTCTCATGGGCGACGCCGCAGTCCTTGCGCAACGTGGACGCCGAGTGCCAGGTCGAAATCACGCAGCTTTACATGCTCGAAGCAGAGGAGGCCGACGATGCCTAGAGGACCAGTTCGGCGCGGCCAACTCATTTCGCCGTTCGGGCCCGGCGCGATGATGATTCTACCAGACGGAGTCTCCGTCATCTGCGGCGGGCTTGACCACTGGTTCAAGCACGAATCCGGCGGCACTGAAGACATTGACCAGCGGGAGTACCAGGTCGATGAATGGCGACTCTCTGCGCGCCTTAACGTCGCCCATTTCTACCTCCCTCCTGACCACAGGCGGGTGCGCCGCCTCGCCCCGACGACGAACGGTTATCTCACGGTGCCGTTTCTCAGGTTCCCACAGTGGCATTACTGCACGCGCTGCGGGTTGATGCGCAGAGTCCCTCTGGTGGCAAAGGGGCGAATCAAATGCGCTGAATGTGAAGGGCGCGGGTGGACAAGGTACATTGTCCAGGTTCCCTTCGTCGCCATGTGCGATGCGGGGCACATCCAGGACTTCCCGTGGGCGGAGTGGGTATACGAGACCGCAAATCCGCCGCAGAACACTCCCCCTATGCGACTCGTCTCGACCGGTGGTATGACGCTGGCGGGCCAGAAAGTGAAGGTAGATGGCGGCCCGGAGCGGACGCTTGCCGGTATCACCAATGCTAGCCCTGACGGCGAGGACACGGACTTGAGCCGCCTACTAGACAGCAGGGCGCGGTACTTGTGCCCCGGCCATCGCCCGTGGCTCGGTACCGAGGAGGGCCTAGGGTGCGGCAGGCCGCTTAGGGGCACGCTCCGCAGCGCCGCGAACGTCTATTTCGCGCAAATCCACAGCTCCATTTACCTCCCCCGCAGTGAAGACACAACGGTCGACGAGGCCATCTCTCTGCTGGAGCAGCCGCCGCTCAGCACATTCCTGACCATCGTCGCGGGTGCGGGCGGAAGCCCATCGCCGGCGCAGCTCCGGAAGCTTTACCGGGAACTCGTCAGCACATTCACTGACCGCCAGCTTGAGCACGCCATCGCCGAAGTGTGCGGCGGTGGTGATCGGCAGAAGCAGAAGAAGAAGACGGCAGGTGACGATGCCGAGACGGGATTTAGGCGGCAAGAATACGACACGCTTGTCACGGACGTTGACTTCGCCCAGCTCGTGCTGAGACCCGCCAATCTCAGACAGTACGCGCTGGACTTCTCGCGTTTCTTCTCGCGTGTCACGCTCGTCCACAAACTGCGCGAAACACGGGCACTTGCTGGTTTTACGCGGGTCTTTGCCGATACGGACCGCGATCTCGCCAGCCAGCAAGCCATGCTCCGGCTCAACCCGCTAGACGAGATGTGGCTGCCAGCCTACGTGGTGTTCGGCGAAGGGATTCTCCTGACCCTAGACGAGCAGCGATTGCGCCAGTGGGAAGCGTTACCGGATATCCAGAATCGCGTGGCACCTCTCGTTGCAAGATACCTAGCTCTCCGGCAAGCGCGGCATCTCCGCGATCGCCGGATCGGTGCTCGATATATTTTACTGCATACGCTCGCGCATTTGCTCATCAACCGCCTCACCTATGAGTGCGGCTACAGTTCGGCAGCGCTTAGGGAGCGGCTGTACGTTTCGGAGAATCCGGCCGCTCCAATGGCGGGTATCCTAATTTACACGGCTGCCGGCGATGCTGAGGGTACGCTGGGCGGCCTGGTACGCATGGGCAAGCCGGGGCGTCTTGAGCCGCTCCTGGACCGCGCGCTCTTGGGCGCGCAGTGGTGTTCCGCTGATCCTGTTTGCATGGAGATGGGCCAGAGCGGTGGCCAGGGGCCGGATTCCCTGAATCTTGCCGCATGTCACGGTTGCTGCCTCGTGCCGGAGACGACGTGCGAAGAGTTCAACCGGCTTCTCGACAGGGGCCTTGTTATTGGCCCCTTCGGCAACCCCACTATCGGATTCTTCAATCGGGCCATGGAGGGCTAAATGGCATTTCCGATACTCTCCTTCTTTACCGGTGGAGGATTCCTCGATATCGGTTTCAAGCAAGCTGGCTTCTCAATCTGCTGGACCAACGAGAACTGTCCGGCGTTCATCGCTGGTTTTGAGCATGGGATGTCGGCCTGGCTATCCTCGTCGAACAAGAAGTGGCAATTGACGGCGAAGATTACTAACACAAGCAGCATTTGCGAACTTTCAGCGAAGCATGTCCTCAATGAGGCGTTCGCCGGCCCTCGCCCTGATATCTTCGGCGTGATCGGTGGCCCACCGTGCCCGGACTTTAGTAATGGCGGTAATCATGCCGGGGGAAATGGGACGAACGGTAAGCTCACGACTGTCTTTGTAGATATGCTCTGTAACCTGAAGCCCTCTTTTTTCGTTATCGAGAACGTTCCCGGCCTCTACCGCTTCCGCAAGCACCGGAATTTCCTAGAGAGCAAACTTTGCCAATTGCAAGAGAACGGCTACGCCCTTGACTTCATGATTCTGAATGCGCTTGAATTCGGTGTGCCCCAGGACCGTGAGAGGCTCTTTGTTGTCGGCTTCAAACGGTCACTTGCCCAGAATGCTCTGGGGCGGCGTCTGGCGCTGGATGAACGCAGATGGTTCCCTTGGCCTGAGATCGAATGCTTTAAGGGCGCGAGGTCCCTCCCTTGGCCAAAGGTCACACCATTCGGCGAAGAACCGAGGAAGCCCGAAGAGATCCCTCTCGAGCTGACGGTTTTCCCAGCCCTGATCGGTGAAGGAGACCCGGAGGGGATTGCCAACGGGTGTGAATACTTCAAGCCATACTCGAGCAAGTTCCGGGAGATTAGGGAAGGGGATGTCGCCCGGAAATCATTCAAGAGACTTCACCGCTACCGCTTTAGCCCGACGGCGTGGTACGGCAATCAGGAAGTTCACCTACACCCATGGAAGGCGAGACGGTTGTCAGTCCGTGAAGCGCTCAGGATTCAATCTGTACCAGATGAGTATATATTGCCTGAAGAGCTATCACTCTCTGCGAAGTTCAAGATGATATGTAACGGAGTCCCTTGTAGGATGGCTTCTCATCTGGCACCTGCCGTGCATGGGTTCCTCGAGCGAGCCGCCAAATGACCAGCGCTGATCGACGCCGCATTTTGCATTTTAAGGATGTGTCTCAAATTGCGCTCGCTTTGTCAGCTGTCTACGGCAACCCGTCACACGGCAACAAGGCAAACCCTCTGAGGGAGCTGATATTTATCATTTGCAGCTTGCAGACAAACGAGGCCCTCTATCAATCAACCTATGCTAGTTTGATGTCGCGGTTCCCCACATTCCGCCAGCTTTGGGGGGCCAGCGAAGACGAAATCGCTTCCGCGATCGTTCGCGGTGGACTGTCCCGGCAGAAAGCACGCACAATTCGGGCTGTTTTCTCACGCTTGCAATCCGACTTCGGAGCTCCAACACTTTCCCCGCTGAGGACCATGAGCGACGCCGAGTGCGAGAGGTATCTCGAATCACTCCCCGGCGTTGGTAGGAAGACGGCGCGGTGCGTCATGATGTACTCGCTGCAGCGCCCGGTGTTCCCCGTGGACTCTAACTGCTGGCGCATCTGTCGCCGTCTGGGCTGGGTTCGACCTACTCGACCCGACAAGTCGTGCTCCAACAGCGATATGGATCGAGTTCAAGACGGCATCGATCCCGACGTAAGGTCTTCATTACATGTCAATCTAGTATCACACGGGCGCGTGATCTGCCTTCCGGGTACTCCGAGATGCGGCGACTGTTGCATCCGTCACATGTGCAAACGAGTTGGAGTGCGGTTATCTCGTGAGGTCCGGGTATGAGCAGCGAATGGCGACGGGCTAGGATCAATGGCTGATGCTACAAATTACGGGGCGGATTGGAGGGGCGAGGAACTCGACCTTATCGTGGCCGACTATTTCGACATGCTCTCTGATGAAATCTCCGGTACGCCTTACGTCAAAGCTAGGCATCGTGAAACGCTGATGGCAAAGATCGGTCGGACGGGCTCCTCGGTCGAGTTGAAGCACCAAAATATCTCAGCGGTTTTGGACGAGTTAGGGATGCCTTGGATCTTGGGATACAGGCCGAAGCAAAACTACCAGAAGGCTATCCTGGACGCGATAGACAGATACCTCGAGAAGCACCCTAACATCCTCGTACCCAAGCCAGCATATCCGGACCGGCGGCGGTCTTCCCTGCGCGATGTGTTTGTTGATCCACCAACACTTGAGTCGCCGCCTAAGCCCCTTCCTGAGAGTCTTCGCCGACTCGTCAAAAAATATGATCCAGTCGAACGAGACCATCGTAATCGATCTCTCGGAAAAGCCGGCGAGAGGCTTGTCTTGAAAATTGAGAGGCAATGGCTTACTGAGCTCGGCCGCCTCGATCTCGCTCAAAAGGTCCGATGGATCGCCGCCGAAGAAGGCGATGGAGCTGGTTATGACGTTCTATCTTTTAGTTTGAACGGACAAGAGCGCTTCATAGAGGTAAAGACTACGAATGGATCGGCTCGCACTCCCTTTTTCATCACACGCAACGAATTAGACTTCGCGAGGCAACGTCCCTTAGAGTGGCAGATTTATCGTGTTCATCTGTTCGCAACGAGACCCAGTGTTTTCAAGTTGGCACAGCCCTTAGACAAAGCTGTAACTCTTGCCCCGGAGTCGTGGCGGGCTTGTTTTTACTTCTCCTAGCAGCCTGTTGAAATTTCCCTCCCATCGCCTTTCACGGTATCATCCTGCGGCCGAGTGATTCGAGCCAGCATCGTGAGGATCTGAAAATGGCGATGGGCAAGCGGCGACGCGAGACTCAGGAGCAACTCTTCATCGCGACCGATCGTCTCCCCAGGGCGGCCGGTCATCCCTTTTACCAGCGGCTCAACCAGTTGCTGGCCGAGGCCGGGTTCGACACCTGGCTCGAGAATCGCTGCCGACAATATTACGCGGCTGAAGGCTCGGTCGGGCGACCGTCGATCCC
>DAIDHX010000237.1 GCA_027451885.1 Planctomycetales bacterium | reverse complement strand
CGGCAAGGCGACGATTTCGCGCGAGCTTTCGGGGGTTTTCGAGCGGCTCGGGAGCTCTCCCGAGACGTGGCAGATGCGGCTTGAGAAGCTGCGTAAGAAGCATTTCTTCGGCCGATTCTTCGCGGCCACGCGGCAAAAGCTGAAGGACGTCGCCGCGCGCGTTGGCCTGCGGCGCGTGCCGAACTTCTGCGGCTGCCCCGCGCCTTGATCCGGGGCCAGTCCGACGTCGAGATCGCATCGAAACCTCCCCGCCCAGGCGAATCCCCGCGCACGGTCGCCTTGGGACCGTTAAATCAGACCTTTTTCCACTCCCTCGAGCGTCTCCAGGCGTCTGTTTCGACACCTACGCCTCACTCCTCCCCCTCCCGGCGGCCCATTTCGACGCGTTGACCAATCCGCTGCGGTTGGCCCGCACCACATGACATCGTATGTCCTAATAACTGTGTTTTCGCGGGCTTTTCCGGGTCAATCAGAAAGGTCAGTTCAACGTGCCTTACGGCGCGTATGATCGGCGGTACTACGACCCAGCCAATCTGGCCACGGTGGCTCGCATGCTCCAACACGTTGATATACGCTACACCGATTTTGAGTTGTGCTTGGCAGATGTGACCGCCGAAGATTTCGTGTACCTCGATCCGCCGTACTACAAACAAGGAGGCTTTTCGGACTTCGACCGCTACACCAAGTTCAAGTTTCGAGAGAATGACCAGATCAGGTTAGCTTGCGTCTGTAGGGAACTGGATGAACGTGGTGTGAGATGGGCGCTGAGCAATAGTGACACACCATTCGTCCGAACCCTTTACGACGGCTACCGGATGGAAACGATCGACGCTCGAAGGGAGATCAATCTGAATAGCGGCGAAAGGAGTATCCAGGAATTGCTCATACTCAACTACCCGCAACCGTCCAGGAACGGTTCCCCAGTTTACCGTTCGCAGACGGCGTAGCCCCGATTTCGGCATGCGTTGTCGTGAATGCAGATATCAACCAGAGCTACGGTGTTCTCGCGAAGATGCTCGGATGGCCTTCGGGGCCGAGCGCGAAGGGGCGATGTAGGTCACGGTCATGGGGTTGGAAAGGGCATTGATCACCGGCTCGGTCTGGCTCGGGCCTGGTTGTGAGTAGGTAACACCGGGCGTGGGGTTATTACCCGGTCCACCTGGGTTGTAGAAGGGTGCATAGCCTCCGGATGCGGGAATTTGTACTGCCTTGATGGTGGCGATGGCGGCTTGATCGCCCGAAAGGATGATGTCGATCTGGTTGTTATGGTCTTCGACATAGGAATCATTATAACTGGGTTGGGCTGGTCCCAGGTCGGCGAGACCGACGACCGTGATTGTGCCGTTAGGCAACTGGTAGGGCACGCCGGTCTGGGTGAGCCAGCGTACCACACCGCTGGCGTCGACCGTCTCGATCCGGAAGAATTGCGAGAAATCCGTGGGATAGAGCGACCGGACTCCATCGGGCGAGAATCCGCCGCTGGTGAAGAGCCGCAGGCGGTACTGTGCGGCCGGGCCATAAAGCGCGGTGCCGTCATTGGGGAGTTCGCTGGAAAAGGGCCTGGGCGCTGCCTCGCCGGCGGTGGACATGACGCTCAGCTTGGCCGCGACCAGCTTTGGTCCGGAGCCGGGGTTGTAGGCGGTCATGGGCGTGCTGCCGTCGCCGTAAGTGAGACCGGCCGCGGAGACCACGACGCCCCCTGGACCAACCAGCTTGAGCGGGTTGCGCGAGCGGGCGATTTCGAGCTTCACAGGGTAGATCGCGCCGGGCTGGCCGGGGGCGATCCGGTTGCCGAAGTAGCCCAGGATCACGACCGTGCTCCGCTCGTTGTAGTCCAGATTGGGCGTGATCGAGGCCGCCAGCGGGGTGATCACCTGACCGGTGTTGAGCACCACGCGGAAGTCGTTCCCCGCGACCGTGCTCGGAAGCACGGGCCAGCTAAACTCGATCGGGAAACCGTCGGTGTACTTGACGGGGTAGCCATAGTTCGTGGCGATGCCGCTCAAGGCGGCGTCGGATGTGTATGCGCGCATCGAGGCGGAACTTGCCGTGGGGCTGCTGAGCGTTTCCCAGGCTCCCCCCGCGCTGCGGGCGCGGAGCTCGTCGGCCGTGGTCGTGCCACTCAAGCCCGGTACACCGAGGATATGCGTGAAACCAAGCGATGCGCCCAGGATCTGGGGTGTGTTGCTGTAATAATCGGCGTTGATGAGAACGTTTTTCTTGAGCAGTTTGTACAGGGGATTGGGCTGACCGGTAGGGTAAGGCGATTTTGATCCAGGAGGATTGAGCGCGAGCACCACCTGCTTCAGCACCTGGGGCTTTGCGTCATGAATCACAACGTGCCGGGTGAGTTGAGCGACCTCGGCCTTGCTGGGGAACTGATCGAGCGTGGCCGCGGCCAGCGTGACATAGCCGTTCGGATTGCCCTGCGCTGTGCGATCGTAGAACGCGCGGGTGGCGACGATCGCCGGCACGAGCCAGTTCTGCCCCGCGACGGCCTCGACGCGGAGCAGATGGTTTTGCTCGGCAACGCCTGGCTTCCGGCCAACGAGCGTCTCATACGTTTGAATCACGACGTTGCGGACGTGAGACCCGATGCCGGGCAAAGGCGCGGGCGTTGCGCAGAGCATGAGACGATCGTCGAGAACCTCGACGCCGATGCGTGGGCGTCTCGCCGTGGTCGGGCGCGCTTTGGCTCGCCCCCAGTCGCGCCTGAACCATGATCTTTCGACGATTGCCCGCATCGGTATGTGCCTCTTCCAGCCGGAGACATGCCACGCGAACCGAACGCTTCACCCAGGCGCATCACCGAGCCGAAAGGGTGACACGGTCTCGCTCGAGGATCACGCCTCGCTCCAAACCTAGAACACGGATCGCCCTGGCAACGCGCGCGGCTGGTCGATCGCCGCCCGGCTGCGCGGGACGATTGACGTCCCCGCGCGGGGTGATTCACAATGCGTCGACGATTGCGAGCGTTCCGACCGGCTGGGCGCGAGACAGCGCGGCAGGGTTCCGGGACGTGAGCGACGGTCCTGAAAGCGTCCCTCGCTCGATTTCGAAACAGGTGATCGCGATGCACTCCCTGCACTGTCCAGTTCGAATTGTGCTCTCAGGTGTGACCCTGCTGGTGTTCGCGATTGCGGCAGCTTCCGCGGCGGAGCCGGGCTCTGCCCGCCCGGGGACCGAGCTCCGCGCCCGGCCGCTCAAGGTGTTCATCCTGGCGGGGCAGTCGAACATGCAAGGGCATGCGCATGTTTCGACTCTTGACTCGATGGCGGCCGATCCCGGGACCGCCCCACTGCTGCGTGAGATCCTGGGTCCGGACGGCAAGCCGCGGGTGTGCGACAGGGTCTGGATCTCGTCGGTGGGGTGCGCGGGGGATGGCTACGCCGACGTCATCGAACAGACGGGGAAGCTGACGGCCGGTTTTGGGGCCTCGCCGGAGAAGATCGGCCCGGAGCTGACCTTCGGCATCACGATGGAGAAGCGGCTGGGCGAGCCGATCCTGATCATCAAGACGGCGTGGGGCGGCAGGAATCTGCACACCGATTTCCGGCCCCCGAGCGCGGGTCCGGAACGGATCAACGACTACACGCTCGACCAGTGGAAGAAGCGCGGGCTCAACGTGGCAGAGGAATCCGCCAGGGTTCAGAAGAACGGCGGTGTTTTCTATCGCCACATGATCGAGCACATCAGGAAGGTGCTGGGGGATATCAAGCGTGTCGTGCCTGGATACGACGCGTCGCAGGGCTACGAGCTTGCGGGATTTGCGTGGTTCCAGGGCTTTAACGACCTGATCGACGACTGGACGTATCACGATACGACGAAGCCCGGCGGTTACGACCCGTACGCTGGGCTTCTGGCGCAATTCATTCGCGACGTGCGCAAGGACCTCAATGCGCCCGGGATGCCGTTTGTGATCGGGGTGATGGGGATCGGCGGAGTGCGCGAGGGGCAAAAGCCGCCGATGATGTACTTCCGCCAGGCTCAGGAAGCGCCTGCGTCGCTGCCGGAGTTCAAGGGGAACGTGGCGGTGGTGCGAACAGAGACATTCTGGGTCGACGAGCTCGAGGATCTCGACCGCAGGCGGGAGACGCTGCACGACGCGCTGGAAAGGGAATCGAAGAAGAATCCGGGCTTGAGCCCGGAGGCGCGGGAGGAGGCCGAGAAAAAGGCCATGGCCAAGGCGTTCACGCCGGCGGAGCTTGAGTTGCTCAAGGGCGTTTCCAACGGGGGTTATCACTATCTGGGCGCGGCCCGAATCCTGGCGCCTGTGGGCAAGGCCTTCGCCGAGGCCGTGCTGGGCCTGAGCGCGACCGGGACATCGAAGCCGTAGGTTCTGGGCCAGGCGGGTTCTCGCGGCGATCCGCAGGCGGGCTCGACATGATCCACTTTGGCGAGACGTTTCACCTGCTCGACCTGGGATCGCAAGCGGGCGCGGTCCAGGTGGTTCTCGCTGGGCGCTCGCTGGAAGAGAAGCGGGCGTGGCTCGCAGCGCACGGGACCCTGTCGTTGCTTCCGCTGCCGTTCGGCGGTCCCGAGGTCTACCTGTTCGAGTCGCCGATTGGCCTGCGCTGCGCGTTCTTTTTCAAGGGCGAGAGCCTGGTGTTCCTGGAGGATCACGCCACGTGGTCGGTGCCACGCGCGCCTGGCCCAGAGCGCGACCAGGCTCGGCCGCGAAACCGCGGACCGCG
>DAIDHX010000236.1 GCA_027451885.1 Planctomycetales bacterium | reverse complement strand
GCGAATCGAGCGCGGCGGCGATTCGCACCGCCATTAGTCGTGCTTACTATTCCGCCTTCCATGTCGCATGTCAGGCCCTCATCGAACTGGGCTTCCCCGCCGCGAGGGGAGCCAGCGCTCACGCTCAGGCACAACGTCTCTTCCAACAAAGTGGTGAGACAGAACTGGGCACGATCGGAGGGCTGCTATCGGACCTGTACCATTGGAGAGCTAAAGCCGACTATCACATGGATAATCAAGAGGTCGAAAGGGTTAACAGTGGGAACATGGCCGTCGAGCTCTCGATCCAAATCGCGGAGAGCGTAAGAGAATTCATGAATGACGGCCATCGGAAAGACCTGGCACGAGAGGTTTTGCGCGGCGGAGTATACAAGCGCATCACGAGTAAAGATCCTCCTTGATTCCCGTAGAGGAGCAACCGACAGAGCATGTAGCCGCGCCTCGGGATCTGGAAGCAAACGAGGAGTTCGTCCAGGGGTGCAAGTCTCGAGGCACAGGCGCGGTCCTGTGGGATGGTCGTCGCGCTCGGTGTGCTGACACCCGCCGGGATTCGTCTTCGTGTGGTCGGCTTGAGCCCGAGCCGCTGGGTGCGATACAGTTCTCTCATGGCCATGGAATCGCCCGCAGCGTCGAGTCCGCAGATCCCTCACGAGTCCAGGCGCAGCCTGCGCTTGGTCGTCCTCGGCGTGGGAGGAGTCGTCGCGGCGGTGGCGATTGTCATGTGGGCGATGAAGTTTCAGAGCGCGCGCCCCAGCGATCTGGACGCGGTCTGGAACGCCGCCGAGAACGCGATCAACCAGGGCCAGATCGAGCCTGCCCGCCGGTTGCTCGAGACGCTCGAGCAGGCGCGCACGCCTGTGGCCGAGGACTGGTTCTTGCGCGGGCAGATCGAGATTGCCGAGGGCGAGCCCGATCTTGCGATCGCATCGCTGAGCAAGGTGCCGGACGATCACAAGCTGGCCGCGCAGGCGGCGTATATCACCGGGCGGATCGAGCGCGACCGGTTTCGGATGCGCCTGGCCGAGGCCGCGTATAACCGCGCTGTGCGGCTCGAGCCGCGGTTCATCCCGGCGCGGCGCGAGCTTGTCTACATTCTGGGCATGCAGATTCGCCGCAAGGAGATCAACGAACAGTTCCGAACGCTGGCAAGTCTGACTCCGCTCAATCACCACGACCTGTTCACCTGGGGGCTGACGCATTTCACGGTGTGGGGTCCCGATAGCGCGGAGGATCTGGAAAAGTTCATCGCGGCCGATCCCGAGGATCGCGCCAGCCGGGTTGCGCTTGCGACCATGCTGATCGATCAGCCGGGTACGGAGGACCGCGTGGAGAAGGCACTCGCGCCGTTGCCCGCGGACGACGCGGAGGTGGTTGCCCTGCGCGCGGAGCTCAAGCTCAATCACGGGCAGATTGATGAGGCCAAGGCGATGCTTGAGAAATCGAAGGCCAAGGGTCCTCGGCTGGCGATGCTGCGCGGCCGGTTGGCGCTCGTGAACGGGGACGCCGACGGGGCGATTGCCGAGTTCAACCGGGCGCTTTCGGACGAGCCCTATGATCGGGTGTCGATCGCGAATCTGGGCAAGGCGCTTTTGCTCAAGGGAGATCGGTCCGCGGCAGAGAAGTATCTGGCCCGCGCCCGCAAGCTCGACCAGGTTTACAACCTGATCAACAAGGTGAGCCGGTCGACGCAGGAGAATCAGGCGGTGGATCTGAAGAACCTGGGCAAGGCGTGCGAGGACGCGGGTCTTGTGGACGAGGCTCGGGGCTGGTACACGCTTGCGATCAGCCGCGACCCGCTCGATCAGGAGTCGCAACAGGCCCTGCACCGGCTGTAGCCGGCCCCGGCGCCTGCGGGCTAGTCGAGCACGTCGATGCGTGTGCGGTAGGCGACGAGTCCGGGCAAGTTTTCGACGGTGGTGCGGATCGCCCGCTTTTGCCAGAAGCGAGTGGGCTTGATGACGACGAGGGCGTTTCTGCCTGTGACGCGGACCTCGACGGAACGCGCCCGGTCGCCGAGTGCTGCGCGGATTTCGCGTTCGAGCGCCTTGCGGGCCGCGGCGTCGTTGGCGGGTGAGGCCGGCTTCTCGATTGGGCGGCGGTCAGGGGGCAGATTGACGCGGTTGGAAGGGAGCAGGCGCGGCTGGCGAGGCGGCTCGGGCTCCATGCCGAAGAGGCGCGCGAAGAAGCCTGGCTGGCGTGGCTGGGGTCGGAAAAGATCGCCTTGAGCGCGGGTTCCATTCGCGGGGCGGGGATCGGTGGCGCGGGGTTGAGCGGAGAGGACATGCGGCGAGGCTGGCTCGGGCTCGTCCTCGATCGGTTCGATGGTCATGGGGATCGGCGGGTCGAGATTCGAGGCGACTGGATTTGGGGTGCTTGTGACCCTGCGCCTGGCGGCGGTGCGATCCTCGGTGGGACCAACGAGCGAGGGTCCGCGTGCAAAGCCCGCTCCCAGGGCGCCCGCCGCATGCGGTGTGCGCGTGGACGCCGGCGCGTTCACTCCGGGGATGACAAGCATCGGGGCCGCGGCTGGTCGATCGATTCGCGCGCCTGGCTTCGAGTCTGCCGGCCGAGTCGTCGCCGGGAGATTTCGAGACGCCGCCGCGGGACGTCCCTCGAGCGGCCTGGCGGCGGGGGCACTCGGCGAGCTCGGCGCCGTGGGCGCGGCGGCATCGTCGGGCGCTTCAAGTGCAGGAGGCTCCTGCGCCCACGCATTTGACGTCATCGCCGCCGTTAGTATCAATCCAGGCGCCCAGGCGCGAGTCATTTCCTTCGTCTCGCGAACGAGCCTCGTAATCTTCCATCCCATCCATCTCTCTTCTCTCATCGACCGTTCCCACGAGCCGGATCGCATCTTTTCACCGACTCGGGGCTTGAGCCCGTCCGCCGTCCCGTTGCAACATGGGGCTGCGAATGAACGCACGATCGAACCCGATCTGCAATTCGCGCTGCGTGCCATCCTCCCCAGACCGCCCGAGCATTCCAGGGCCCTGCCATGTGCGCTGTTAAATCCCCCGTAAATCAGCCAGATTCCGCCGCAAGCGACCTCAAGATCACAGGCGTGGAGGCGATCTATCTGCGGTTGCCTGACGTGAAAACCCAGTGCGATAGCGGCCAGGACGCCCTGATCGTCAAGGTCGAGACGAACGCGGGGATCGTCGGTTATGGCGAGGTCGACTCTAACCCCATGGCGGCGAAGGGGTGCATCGAGGGCCCCTTTTCGCACACGACCGCGACGGGGTTGGCACAGGTGATTCTGGGGGAAGATCCGTTCCGGACCGAGTATCTCTGGCACAAGATGTACCGGGCCAACATCTACGGCGGCCGGCGCGGGGTGGGCGTGCACGCGATGAGCGGGATCGACCTTGCGCTCTGGGATATCAAGGGCAAGGCGCTTGGGATGCCGGTGTGGAAGCTGCTCGGCGGCGGATTTCGCCATGAGCTGCGCGCCTACGCCAGCTCGCTCTTCGGCGAGACGCCGCGGGAGACCGGTGAGCGCGCCCGCCGCTTCGCCGACCAGGGTTACACCGCAGTCAAGTTCGGCTGGGATCCCATGGGCCGTGATGCCGAGACCGATGTCGCGCTCGTCCGTGAAGCACGCGCTGGGCTCGGGCCTGACCTGGATCTCATGATCGACGCAGGGCTGGTTTACGACGCCAAGACGGCGATTCAACGCGCCCGCGCCTTCGAGCCCTATCATCCCTACTGGTTCGAGGAGCCGCTCTTGCCAGATGATTACGAGGGTTATGCCAAGCTGGCGGCGGCCTCGCCCCTGCGGATCGCCGCGGGCGAGGAAGAAAGCGAGCGGAAATCCTTTCTCCAGCTCATGGACGTGGGCAAGATCGATGTGGTGCAAGTGGACCTCACCCGTTGTGGAGGATTCACCGAAGCGATTAAAATTGCAGCTCTGGCGGCCGATCGGGGAATTCCGGTCGTGAATCATGGGTTCACGACCTACCTGAACGTGGCTGCTGCGCTCCATTTCCTGGCGAGCATCCCGAACACCCTCGGGTTGCTGGAATTCGTTGTCGAGGAGGGGACGACGTTGCGGAATTCGATCACCACGACGATTTCGGCCGAGGCGGGGATGGTTCGGGTGCCCGATGCGCCCGGACTGGGAATTGAACCGCTCAATGACGGGATCGCCCGCTTCCGGGTGATGTGACTTCCGCGATCGAGTACCTCCCTACCCCGCGAGCTGCCGATGCTCACACCCGAACGTATCATCGAGCTCCTCAAGCTCAAGCCGCATCCCGTTGAAGGGGGCTATTTCCGCGAAACGTATCGCTCCCGGGGAGAAATCCCAGGCGCAGCGCTGCCGCCGGAATACGAACATCCCGGACCACGCGATTTCGGCACGGCGATCTATTACATGATCACCGGCAACAATTTTTCAGAGCTGCACACTCTGCCCGGCGATGAGGTGTTCCACCTTTACCTGGGCGGCCCCGCGCACATGCTCCAGCTTTGGCCGAACGGCCGGACGGAGCGCCTTGTGCTGGGGACCAATCTTGAGCGGGGCGAATTGCCGCAGGTGGTTGTGCCAGCCGGTGTGTGGCAAGGGACGTGGGTCGAGCCGGGCGTGGGTTTTGCGCTCCTGGGCGCGACCATGGCGCCGGCGTTTGACTACCGCGATTATGTGCGTGGCGAACGAGGCGCGCTTTGCGCGCGGTATCCGGGCGAGGCCGAGCGGATCGCCCGGCTCACCCGGATCTGAGCAGGCGGGTTCAAACCGTCAGCCGGCGGCGGGCGCTTCGGCGGGTCGTTCGTCGCCGAAGGGAATTTCAAGCTGCTGCCAGGCCGGCGTGGGCGTGCCAGGATTGAGGGCGTTCGCGGTTGCGCGCGCGGAGAGCCCCATCCATGCCAGAACCCGCCTGGGGTCGAGCGCGCGGAGCAGGGACTCGACCTCGTCCGCGGCCAGGAAGGTGATGTAGGATGCGATCATCGTCTCGCCGAAGCACGGCACGACGATCACGGGGCGAATTCCGGCGTGGAGCAAGATTCCGCCCAGGATGGCCCAGCGCCTGGTGGGCCGGAACCAGAGCCAGAAGGCGAGCGCGAATTCAATCAAAAGCGCGCCATGTGTGAAAGCGTTGATAATAAGCGGATATCCGGCCAGGAACGAGAGGTCGAACTGGCCGAATTCGCGATTGTGGAGCACATAGTGCATCACCGTGCCGTTGCTCCAGGTTGTGCCCTGGCACTTGATCACGCACGACTGAAAATAGAGCAAGCAGATCTGCATTTGCAGGAGCCGGATTCCCCACGGGGCCACGATCGGCTCGGAGGGGGCCTTTTGCTTGCGTGCGGCCAGCCAGGCATCGATTGAGTAGGCTTTACCGCAGGGGCAAAGCATGGTGTAGAACGTCATGATGGTGGGCATGGCGTCAGGGCCGCCGTTGGAGATCACGTTGCGGTGATACAGCGTGATCATGCCGGCGTAGAGCAGGATCGAGGCGATGCGTGTGTGCCAGCCGAGCGTGAAGGCGATCGCCGCCGCCAGGGTGCCCCAGTGCACCGCGTGGGCGATGGAGAGGTTGTCGGTGAATTGCAGGAGCGAGAGCCGGAACGGCCCCGCGGCCTGCGCAGCGTCCTCGCCGCGCAAGAGCCCTGCGCTCGTGTAATAAAGCTCGAAATCGGCCGTCATGATCGTCAGGTACATGACCATGACGAGCCCGTACACGATACGGAACAGCCCGATCGGCCGCGCGGAGATCGGGCCGAAGAACAGGGTTTTCCAGGCCTTGATGGGATTCACTGGCCCACCTCCTTGGGCGATTCAAACTGATAGCGATCGATGACGCTCGTCTTGGAGTCGGCCATCGGGTCGGCCTCGCCCACGCCGAGCGGCGGCGTGTCCCGAACCTCGTAATAAATCGTGGCCGTGACAGGAAACGCGTCCGCGGCAAGATCGAGCGATCTCACGGCATGCTTGACAACCAGCTCGCGCGCCTTGACGTACTCAGGATTGCTCATGTTTGCCACGAACTTCGGCAAGCGGTAATGCAGCGTCTTCTGCCACTGGGACATCTCGCTCATCCGCGGAAACTGGTAAAGGTGCCTGAGACCCCTGGAATCGATCACCTCGACGTCCAGGCACAGGGCGTTCTTCACCGGGTCGGGAGCGAAAATCGCCCACCACTGCCAGACCCCGGCCGGGAGCACATAGTAGCGGTAAGGTGCGATAAAGGCCGTTTTGATCGCGCAATCAGGCAGCGTCCACAGGATGAGCGCTGAGAGATGAAAGGCGACGAACGTTGAAAGGATCCACCGCCACGCGGTCCATCGCCAGCCCATGGACGCCTCCTTGCGCCAGTATCGAAACGCTTTGAGTCGAAGCCGAACGTCTGCCCGGCCGTGGGGAATTTAGAGCAAATCGCCGAGTCGGTCAATTCGAGCCTGTCACGCCCGCCGCGCGATCGGCTTCACAAGCCAAAAACCGGATGATAACCCAAAATTTATTCGCCTTGCGCGGGGTTTGCGCACAATGGGCTGGAAAATCGGTTAGAATTGCCGTCAGGGGGGGTCGTCAATGCTGATCGAGTTCCGGGTTGAGAATCACCGTTCCCTGCGTGACGAGCAGGTTCTCTCGCTCGAGCCCGCGGCGGCTGACGAGGACCGCGGGCCGCTGCCGGTGGCCGCGCTCTATGGCGCGAACGGGAGCGGAAAGAGCAACGTTCTGGCCGCGCTTCACTTCATGCGCGAGGCGGTGGTCGATTCCGCGCGTACGTGGGTCCCTGGCGGTCCGATTCCGCGCGATCCTTTCGCCTGGGGGCCAAGGCGCGCGGAGCCGTCGTTCTTCGAGGTCGCGCTCCTGCTTGAAGGCGTGCGATACCAGTACGGATTCACGGCCACGGACGCGATCATCGCCGAGGAATGGCTGCACGCCTGGCCGCGCGGGAAGAAGCAGATCTGGTTTGAAAGAGACGGAGACGCGTTCAAGTTCGGCGAGCATCTGAAGGGGCGCAATGCGGACATCGAGGGCATGACACGCCCCAACGCCCTGTTTCTTTCGGTGGCAGCGCAGTTCCGTCACGAACAGATCTTGCCGGTTTTCGGCTGGTTCGCCGCGCAAAAGGTCGCGAGCTCTCCCATCTGGCGCAGGCCGCCACTATACGCCTTCGCTGAGCTTTTTTACCCATTCATGCCAAAGTCGGGTTTTGGGGACGAGGGCGTTCGCCAGATGGTCGACGAGGCGGGCGAGACCGAGATCAGCGCGCGGGATTGGCCGCGGGAACCGTTTCGATCGCTGTTCCTGGGGGCGGACCTGGGAATCGTCGATGCCAGGGTTGAGAAATACGCTGGGCTCGAGCCTGGGGCGCTCCGCCGATCTCGCATCCTGCTGCGGCACGAAAGCTCGGAGCAAGACGCCTGGCTCCCGCTCGAGCAGGAGTCGGGAGGGACGCAGGTGATGTTTCGTCTGGCATCGTGGGTCGCGTGGGCAATCGAACGCGGAACGCTGCTGGCGGTGGACGAGCTCGAGTCAGGGCTTCACCCCGCCCTCGCAAGACGTATCGTCGCCCTGTTTCGCGATCCCGCAACGAATCCCAGGAATGCGCAGCTCATCTTCACAACGCACGACGCCAACCTGCTTGGAAACGTTCCGGGCGAGCCAGCGCTCGCCCGCGAGCATATCTGGCTCACCGAGAAGGACGGCGAGGGGACGACAAGGCTGTACCCACTCACGGACTTCAAGCCACGGAAGGACGAGAATCTCGAGCGCGGCTACCTTCTTGGGCGGTATGGCGCGGTTCCGTTCCTGGGTGCGTACACGAGTGTCGAGGAATAGGCGGGATGGTGGGCAGAAGACGGGACAGGCCGCGCAGAGCGGGCCGGCGTAAGGATCAGCGCGATCCGTTGCCGGCGATCCTCGTCGTCTGTGAGGGCAAGAACAGCGAACCCCAGTACATCGATGGATTCCAGCGGGGGCGGCGGCTCAAGAATGTCCGGGTCGAATTCGGCAAACGAGCCGGCGAACCGAGCCGCCTTGTCGAGTACGCGGTGAAAAAACTCAGAGATGGTTTCGACGAGGTCTGGTGCGTCTTCGACGTGGACGAGCACCAGCAGGCGCGCACGGCGGCGGAACTTGCGCGTAAGAAAGGCATTCGAATCGCGATCTCGAACCCTTGTTTTGAGCTCTGGCTTTTACTCCACTTTCGCGATCAGCCGGGGATGCAAGACTGCGCGAAGGTGGTCACGCTGCTGCGAGACGCGCTGCCGGGATATGGCAAGAACGTGCGTTTTCGCGATTATGAATCAGGCTACGAGGACGCGAAGGATCGCGCCCGGAAGCTCGATGGCGCGGGCAGAACGGGGCGCGGGCCAGGCCCCAATCCGTCGACAGGCTTTTATCTTCTGATGGAACGACTTGAAGATCTGCAAGAATAAGCATTTTACTGGGAAATGGGTGTGATGAGGTTGAGCGTGGTCATGGGGTGTCTTTTTCCTGTCCTGTTCGCGGGTATGAGTACGCGCGGGCAGGAGGTTTCTCCGCGCGCCCTCTGGGCCTCAGGTCCGCTCGAGGTAACGGCGGTGTTCGACGAGTCGGTTGCCCAGGGTGAGCTCGAGCGGTTTCTGGGCGAGACGATTTCTTACGAACTGCCCGCCGCGACTGGGTCCGCGAGGCTGCCCCGGAAACTGCGCGTGGCGGGCGCGCGGCTTGAGGACGGGGGCCGAACGCTTGTGCTGGCGACCGACCCGCATCCGCGCGTCACGGAATACAGGCTCGGGGTTTCTGGCGGCCGTTCGCTGAGCTATCGCCTGAATGGCGTGCAGGCGGAATGGAGCGAGCCCGACGATCCGCCTGAAAGTCCCAGGCGCGTGCTCTGGCTGCCCGAACTTTCGTTCGCGGGTGCTGCGCAGGCGGTGCCGGGCTCCGCGCCTCACCGGGCGCTCGACCGTGATCTGGCGCGCCCGGGCAGGCTGGTTTTGACCACCCAACTGCGTCTGCCGCCGGGTGAAGGGACGCTCGAGATCCGCGCGAATGGCTCGATCGAGGACGCGCTTCTGGGCGACGCCGCGGCCGATCCGCTCGATCCGGAAGCAAAGGCGCCCCGGCGCTCTGTCGATCTGGGCGCGGAGCCCCGCGCGGACCTATTGTTTTGCTCGATCACGCTCAAAACGGGCATGAACGCGCCTGGGCTGCGGGTTTCGTGGAAGCCGGCCGGTCAGGCGGAATCGCGCCCCGTCGATCGCACGGCGTGCCTGCTCCCCTGGGCGCCCGCGGCCGCCATGCCCGGGGTCGCGGCCGCGAACTCGCCCAATCTCGGCGGTGGTGATGCCGCACGCGGCCGGCGGATCTTCACCAGCGACCAGGCCCAGTGCGCGAAGTGCCACGTTCGCGACGGCCAGGGGGGCAAGGTTGGTCCCGACCTGACCGTGCTCCGGGTGAAGGACCCCGCCTGGATTTATGCGAGCATCGCCACGCCAAGCGCGGAGATCGTCCCCGAGTTCACCACCTATACCGTTGCGCTCAAGGACGGCCAGGTCCACGCGGGGGTGGTGCGGGCGATCGATGCCAGGGTCATCCGCGTGACCGATTCGAACGCGAAGAGCGTCGATGTCGCACGCGAGCAGATCTTGCGGATCCAGCCGAGCTCGACCTCGATCATGCCCGTCGGCCTGGCGGCCGCGCTCGGAGCGGAGGCCGTCCGCGACCTGGTCGCCTTTCTGATGAGCGAGCCCGAGCCCGCGCGCAGCAGGTGACGTGGACCGGACCGAAAGAGGTTGCCGCCATGATCCAGATCGAGCCGGCGTATGATCCCCAACGCCTGGAAGATGCAAGAGCCCTGTTTCTCGCCTACGCTCGCGAGTTCGCGGCCTCGATCGCCCAGACGCTCTGTTTCCAGGGATTCGACGCCGAGGTTGCGGGTCTGCCAGGCCGGTATGCGCCGCCGTCGGGCTGCCTGCTGCTGGCCGTGGAGGGGGAAGCACGCGCGGGCTGTGTTGCGCTCCGCGATCTGGGCGCGGGCGACTGCGAGATGAAGCGCCTCTACGTCGCCCCCGCGTTTCGACGTCAGGGCCTGGGCCGCATCCTCGTCGCAGAGGTGATCGAGCGTGCACAATCGCTGGGCTATCGCCGCATGCTCCTTGACACCGTGCCCGACATGGTAAGCGCAATCGCGCTCTACCGCGCGTTCGGGTTTGTTGAAACCCGTGCTTACTGGGACTCCCCATTCGAGCAGACCGTCTACATGGCCTTGACGCTCCGCAAGGAGAAAACCGGTCCGGCTGGGGCCCCGGGAATCGAGCGCAGACTCGACCCGGGCTGCCAGAGCACGGAATCGCCGCCAGGCTCCGCTCCTTAGGCGATGAGAGACACGCCTCGCGTGCGCCACGCCCCGTGTCGCGCTTGCCTCGAACCGTTGTTTGAGATAGGTTAAACAAGGTTGGAAGTGATGATTGGAATAGCGGTTTGGGCAAGGAGCGTGCGATGGAGCTCGGACATCGCCACGGGGTTGGGTTTCTGAGGCGGGAGTTCATCCAGGTGGGCTTTTCGGGCCTGATCGGCCTGGGAATGCCGCGGCTGGCGGCCCGCGCGGCCGAGGCCACGCCCTCGAGCCCGAAGGTTCCATCCCAGCACAGGGCGAAGTCGGTGATCATTGTGTTCTTCACCGGCGGGTTGTCGCACCACGAAACCTTCGATATGAAGCCGGAGGCCCCCGAGCGGATCCGCGGCGACTTCAAGCCGATCGCGACCTCGGTGCCGGGGATTTACCTGGGCGAGCATCTGCCGCTGCTCGCCGCCCGGGCGGATAAGCTGGCGATCGTGCGGACCTTCTCGCACACGAATCTGAATCACCTGAATTCAACGCACATGATGCTGACCGGGCAAAACCAGCCTGGTGCGTTTTTTGACAAGATCGCAACGCGGGACGACTATCCGTGCTATGCGGGGGCTCTCAATGCCCTGCGGCCGCGGAGCGACGGCATTCCGAGCGGGGTGAACTTGCCCACGTTCCTGATGGAAGGCCCGCTCATCTGGCCGGGGCAGCACGCGGGTTTTCTGGGCGCTCGGCACGATCCCTGGCAGGTGCGCCAGGATCCCTCCAGGCCGGGGTTCGGCTTCGAGGGACTGACCTTGCCCGCGGGGCTTACGATCGAGCGGCTGGGTCGCAGACGATCGCTGCTCGACGCCATCGGCCCCCAGCTTGAAGCGACCGCAGCACAGGCCGGGAGCGAGCCCGATGCCTATCACGCGCAGGTTGATCAGGCGATGACGCTGCTGCTTTCCGGCAAGGCGGCCAGTGCCTTCGACCTCGCCGCGGAATCGCCCGAGGTCCGCGATCGATACGGCCGCCACATGTTCGGCCAGACGCTCTTGCTGGCGCGGAGATTGGTCGAGGCCGGCGTGCCGATCGTGCAGGTGAACATGGGCCGGGTTCAATCGTGGGATCATCATACAAATATCTTTCGGACCCTGAAGGATCGCCTGTTGCCGCCAACCGATCGCGGCGTCTCCGCGCTTCTGGATGATCTCGGCGCCCGGGGATTGCTGGAAGATACACTGGTTGCCCTGGTTGGGGAGTTCGGGCGCACGCCCAGGCTTTCCGTGCTGCCAGGCAACCCAGGAGCGGCCGATGGGCGCGATCACTGGGGCAGGGTCTTTTCGGGCGCATTCGCCGGCGCGGGGGTTCAGGGAGGACAGGTGATCGGCCAATCCGATAAGATCGGGGGTTATCCGGCCACTCGTCCTTACAGCCCTGGGGACTTCGCGGCGACGATCTACCGGGCTCTTGGGGTTGATCCGACGGTCGAGTTCATGGATCGCCTCAATCGGCCGCTGCGGCTTTGCCTGGGCGAGGAGATCTCCGCGCTTTACACAGGCGCGGTAGGCTAAACGGCCGGGCGGAGGATGTACCGACCATGACGATTGTTGAAAAGATGCGTGCGGGCCTGAAAGACGCGATGAAGGCCCGCGATACACTCCGGATGAACTTCCTGCGTTACTGGATTGCACAGCTCACGCTGGGCACGGGCGCGGAACTGGCCGACGCCGACGCGATCAAGAAGATGGCCGGCGTGCTCAAGGAAGCGAAGACAGGCGCGACGACGTTCACGGCTGAGGAAATTGCGCTTCTCGAGGAATGGGTGCCCCGGGCGCTCGACGCGGCGGCGATTCGTGCGATTCTGGAGCCGATTGCCGACCAGATCCAGGCCGCGCCCAGGGATGGCATGGCGATGGGCATCGCCATGAAAGCGCTCGCCGGCCAGCAGGTTGACGGCAACGACGTCCGCGCTGTGATCGCAGCCCTGCGGCAGTGAGCGATCGCGACCGAGGCGTTCCCAGTCGCGATCGAACCACGTTCCTGGCTGGCGATCACCGTGCGCCCGGGCTTAAACGTCGCAGAGCTCAACCGCTTGCCGCAGGCCTTCATAAGGGTCGCGGGTGGGGATGAATTCCTGCCCCACGACGCCCTTGTAACCGATGTCCACAAGCGCCTGCATGATCGGCGGGTAGTTGATCTCCTGTTTCTGGTCGAGCTCGCCGCGCCCGGGGTTGCCCGCGGTATGCACGTGGCCGATGTAGTCCTTGTGCTCGTGGATGCGGCGGATCACATCGCCGTCCATGATTTGCACGTGGTAAATGTCGAAGAGCAGCTTGAGATGGGGCGAGCCCACGCGCTTGATGATGTCGATGCAATACTCGGTGTGATCCCCCTGGTAGCCGGGGTGGCCCTTCATGGGATGATCGCTCACGCGTGAGTTGAGCATCTCCAGGCAAAGCGTGACGTTCTTCTTCTGGGCGTACTCGACAACGCGTTTGAAGCCCTCGACGCAGTTCGAGGCCCCCTGGTCGTCGGGAATGCCCTCGCGCATGCCGGTGAAGCAGATGACGTTCTTGTAGCCCTCGGCCGAGCAGGCATCGATGGCGTCGCGCGTGGCCTTTGTGATTTGCTCGCGGTACCTGGGGTTGTTAAAGCCCTTGACGAACGGCGGGTCGGGGCTCATGTCGACGGTGCCGATGGCGCAGGCGAGCCCGTGCCGCTTGAGCGTGGGGAAGTGCTGGGGAGCGACGAGCTCCACGCTTTCACAGCCGAGCTCGGCGGCGACCGCGGCGATCCTGTCCATGTTCCACTGGGGTTCGAAGCACCAGGCCACGATCGACTGCCGGATGCGGTGGTTCTTGACCGCCCGGGGCGGGGCTGCGTGCGATTCGCCGCTGATGGCCGCGCCCAGCACGGTCGCGGCAAGCACCGACGAACCCTGGGTCAGAACCTCACGCCGGCTCGTCTCAACCCCTTGCGATTGCCGAGGTTTATCGCTCACGATCGTTCTCCTGGAAGCTGGCCTGGTTTTAGGATCTTGCGCTCAACTTCACCATAAGCGGAATCCGCCCAGATTTCGAGACACCCGCGCGATCCTGGAGCCGGGCATGCGCATCTGCTTGACGCCGATTGCTATGATGGAACGACGCCGAGGGAATTCACGACCCACGAGGACCAGATCGCGATGGAGAGCCCGAACATCGAGGCGGCGGAGAAAACGGATGAAAGCTCCTCGCCTCGCTCGGCCATTCACGGCCGAGTTCGCATCACAGTGGCCTTGCTGGTCGCGATGATGGTGACCGCCCTCGAACAGCTCGTCGTCTCGCCCGCAATGACGTCCATCATCGCCCAGCTCAAGGGGTTTTCCATCTACCCCTGGGTGATCTCCGCCTATCTTCTCGCAGCCACCGTCAGCACGCCGATTTACGGCAAGCTGGCCGATCTCTTCGGACGCAAGCACGTGCTCCTGTTCGGGCTGGTGCTGTTCACGCTCGGCTCGATCCTTTCGGGCATGGCGCAAAACATGATCCAGCTCATCGCCATGCGCACCCTGCAAGGGCTGGGCGCGGGCGCCGTGGGGCCAATCGTGCTCACGATCCTGGGCGATCTCTTCACCCTCGAGGAACGGGCCAAGGTTCAAGGGTTGTTTAGCACCGTGTGGGGTCTCTCCAGCGTGGCGGGGCCGTTCGTGGGGGGCTATTTGACCGACCATCTCGGCTGGCGCTGGGTGTTTCTCGTGAGCGTGCCCTTTGCACTCGTGGCGATTGGGATGCTGGTCTTTGTGATCAAGGAGCCCAGGCGTGAGCGCAGCGGCGTGCCGATCGACTGGGCCGGCGCGGGGTTGTTGACGGCGTCGATGACGGTTCTGCTCTGGGCCGCGCTCGATGGCGCGCGGATCTCCGCGGCGGCGACGGCGGGATTGGTGTTCCTGGCGCTTCTGCTCAGCGTGCTGTTCGTGCTCCGTGAGCGCGTGGCGGCAGACCCGATCTTGCCTCTCGATTTGATGACGCAGCCGTTGATCGCCGCGTGTTTACTGGGCAGCTTGCTGGTGGGTGCGATTCTATTCGGGCTTGACACGTATGTACCTCTGTTTGTGCAAGGAGTGCGCGGCGGCGGGGCAACCCAGGCCGGCCGCGCGCTCATGCCGCTGTTCCTGGCCTGGGCGCTCAGTGTGGCGGTGGCCGCGCGGGCCGTGGTTCGCTTTGGCTTCCGAGCCGGCGCCATGGCAGGCTCAGGGCTTGTGACATCGGGCAACCTGTTGCTTGTGGCGGGTGCCATGTTCCCCGCGTGGTCTCGACTGGCGTTCGCGATCGGTCTCTTCGTGGTCGGGCTGGGAATGGGGCCTCTCTCGCTGTCGTTCATCCTGGCCGTGCAGCATTCGGTGAGCTGGGGTCAGCGTGGAGTCGCCACAGGAGCGGTGACCTTTCTGCGCACGATCGGCGGGGCGATCGGCGTGGGCTTACTGGGCGGTTTGCTCGCAAGCGAGCTGGGGCTGCGGCTGGCCTCGGCGGGAGCAAACGACATCGACGTCGCCGCCGCTCTGCGGCCCGAAACGCATGCGAAACTGGGCGGAGCACGGCTTGTGCTGGTGCAGGCAAGCCTGGGATTCACGCTCCGCGATGTTTTCCTGGTCGTGGCCATGCTGGGGGCGGCAGCGCTCTTTTGTTCGCTCGGGCTTCCCGGGCGCGAGAACACCGCCACGCACCCTTCCGTCGCCAATCGTGGCGGCGGCACGGAAGAAGAACCGCTCGAGGTCCTGGCGGCGGAATTCTAGCCCGCTCCCTCTGGTTCACAATTTCCGCCGCTCGGCCTGGCTCTGGCGGCTTTTCGGACCATCGCCGAGCGGCTATTCTGGGTGCATTCCCTGGAGCAGGCGCCGGAGGGACGCGCGCCTGCGTCCAACGTCGCCCCCGCATCAGGAATCTTCGCATGATCATGAGATGTTCTCCAGTTCTCGCCGCCCTTGCCGCGATGCTGACAGCCCCCGTCTTTCTGCCCGCCGGGGAAGAGCCACGCCCGCGCTCAGGCGTGGACTCCACCGGGTTTGATCTCAAGGTCCGCCCCCAGGATGACTTTTTCCGCTATGTCAACGGCGCCTGGCTCGCCCACACCGAGATCCCCTCGGACCGATCACGCTTCGGCTCGTTCATCATTCTGGCCGATAAAAGCGAGGCCTCCTTGCGGCGGATCATCGAGGACGCCGCCGCATCCCACGCGGCGCCGGATGGCTCCGATACACGCAAGGTCGGCGACCTTTACCGGTCGTTCATGGACGAGCAGCGGGTCGAGATGCTCGACAAAAAACCGATCGAGAACGAGATCAGCGCCATCGCTCAGATCAAGGACAAGAAAGCACTCCAGCTTGAGATCGCGCGGCTCCAGCGCGACGGGGTTGCCTCGCTCGTGGGAGCTTTCGTAAGCCCGGACGCCAAAAAGTCCGACACCAACATCCTATACCTGAACCAGTCTGGAATCAGCCTTCCCGACGAGGCGTATTACCGCGATCCCAGGCACAAGGCGATCCGCGAGAAGTTCGTGTCCCACGTCGAGAAGATGCTCAGCATGATCGGCATGGCGAATCCCAAAAAGGCGGCCGAAACGGTGATGGCGCTCGAGACCGAGATCGCCAGGAGCCACTGGGACCGTGTGAAAAACCGCGACAGGCTCGCCACCTACAACAAGATGGACCGGGCGAAGCTGGCAGAGCTCGCACCCCAGATCGACTGGTCAAGCTGGCTCGAGACGCTGGGCGCTGGCTCGGCCGAACAGGTCGTCGTGCGCCAGCCGAGCTATCTCACCGGGCTGTCGAAGGTGCTCGAATCACACTCGCTTGACGACTTCAAGACCTGGCTCACCTGGCAGGTGGTGAGCGACGCGGCCCCCCTGCTCTCGAACCGATTCGTCAAGGAGAGCTTCGAATTCCGCGAGAAAACCCTGACCGGAACCCCCGAGCTACGCCCGCGCTGGAAGCGCGGAGTCCGATTCGTGGAAGCCGCCATGGGCGAGGCCGTGGGCAAGATCTTCGTCGAAAAACACTTCCCCCCCGCCGCCAAGGAACGCATGAAGGAACTGGTCAAGAACCTGATCGAAGCCTATCGTGAAAATATCAGCAATCTGGAATGGATGAGTCCCGAAACACGCACGAAGGCCCTGGCCAAGCTCGAGAAATTCAATCCCAAGATCGGCTACCCCGACGAATGGCGCGACTATTCGGGGCTCAAGGTCTCCTCGACGGACCTGGTCGAAAACGGGCGCAATGCCGCCCGCTTCGAATTCGACTGGCGGATGGGCAAGCTGAAGAAGCCGGTTGATCGCAAGGAGTGGCACATGACGCCGCAGACGGTCAACGCGTACTACAATCCCTCAATGAACGAGATCGTATTCCCGGCTGCGATCTTGCAGCCGCCGTTCTTCGATCTGAACGCGGATGACGCGGTGAACTACGGGGCGATTGGCGCGGTGATTGGGCACGAGATCGGCCATGGCTTCGACGACCAGGGCTCGCGTTCCGACGGCGACGGCAATCTGGTGAACTGGTGGACCGAGGAGGATCGCAAGAAGTTCGAGTCGCGCACCCGGGCGCTCATCGAGCAATACAGCGCCTTCGAGCCGAAGCAGCTTCCGGGCCAGAAGGTCAACGGGGCACTGACAATCGGTGAGAATATCGGTGATCTGGGGGGGCTTTCGATTGCGCTTAAGGCGTATCAGCGATCGCTGGGGGGCAAGCCAGCCCCTGTGATCGACGGCCTGAAGGCGGAGCAGCGTTTCTTCATTGGCTGGGCGCAGGCATGGCGGCTGAAGTCCCGCGATGCAGCCATGGCCCAGGCGCTCGCCACCGACCCGCACTCGCCCGCGGAATTCCGCTGCAACGGAGTGGTACGAAATCTCCCCGAATTCTACCAGGCATTCGGCGTCAGGGAAGGCGACAAGATGTGGCTGGCCCCCACGAGCCGCGTCCGCATCTGGTAGCCAACCGGCCAATCTCACGCCACGCCAGTACCGAGACGCCCCGGGGCCGCAGTCGCTCAACCCCGGCGTCTCGGGCTGCTCCTGGCGTACGCGCTCAGTTCGGCTTCACCGTCGAGCTCACCGGCTGACCCGCGGGCGCCTTCGCCGGCGGGGTGGCAGGCATCAGCATCGGAGCTTGCTCCGTCGCCGCGTATGACTCGTACGACGTCGGGATCCCGCCACAGCCGCAGCAGTCGCCCACATATCCCACGGGCGCCAAATGCCCCCGCTTGCAGTGACATCCCGTGGTCACAGCAAGCGCCGAGGCCACGCACGTCAGGAGAAAAAGGCGTCTCATGTCTCGACCCCCGGTTCGGGTGTAAATTCTCGATCCCCAGGCTGGGACATCCAGGCCCCGCCGAGAAATCCAGTCACCCAAATCTGAGGCACGTTCCCACCCCGCGCCTGAGAATTCCCGCAATTGACCTTGAGGGTTCTCAGGGATGGCGAGATCCGTTAAAATGTGGAAACTTGAACGGCAGGCCGTAAACTCCACGGAACATGCAAGGCCCGCATCAATCTCAATCAAAACCCTCCTTTCACTGCGGTTCGAGGGTGCTCTCTCGCAACCTCGGCCGCTAAAAATCCCGGCTCTTGTCAGAAACGCCGTTTGACTTCACCCTGTTTGCCTATTATTCTCAATCAGAGCATTGCCCGCAGACCTCACAAATTGACGAGTGATTCTCATCGAGGCGGGGTTGAGCGGGCGAGATGACGTACTCTGGCGGGCCTGGCGATCGCAGCGCGCGAATCGCCGACATGGACTCGTCGCGTGGAATCTCCTGGATCGAGAGGGATCGGACCGAGTGGATGGAACCGCACGTCCGGAAGTGACAATCCCAGTTCTGCACCAACTTGAGGAACGACAACATGATTCGGCTTCGGTGGTCTGCCCTCGCCGGCGCGTCACTCAGCGCGTTTGCGGTTGCCCTGTTCATGCCGGGTTCGGCGATGGCGAATTCGTGGGGTTCGAGCGGCGGCTCAAGCGGCGGCTCGAGCGGCGGCGGTCATAAGATGTTCAAGGGCCACGGTTCGAGCGGCGGCTCGAGCGGCGGCGGTCACAAGTGGTTCAAGGGCCATGGTTCGAGCGGCGGCTCGAGCGGCGGCATGCACATGACCCTGTTCAAGGGCCATGGATCGAGCGGCGGCTCGAGCGGCGGCATGCACCTGACGATGTTCAAGGGCCACGGCTCTTCGGGCGGCGGCCACAAGTGGTTCAAGGGCCATGGTTCGTCGGGCGGCTCGAGCGGCGGCTCGTCGGGCGGCTACGCTGCGCCCACGATGGCCACGCCTCAGACGGCCACCCCGCAGTCGGCTGCCCCTGCTGCTCCCAGCAAGCAGACGGCCGTCCTGGCTGCCCCGGCCAACGTGGCTTACCTGAACGTCAGCGTCCCCGCGGACGCTAAGGTTTACCTCCAGGACCAGCTCATGCACACGCCCGGCACAAACCGGGTGTTCGTCACACCTGAGATGGCCCCGGGCGTCGATTACCTTTACACCGTGAAGGTGGAAGTGGTTCGCGACGGCAAGACCATCTCCCGCACCACCCAGGCGCGGGTTGGCATCGGACACGATGTTGAAGTCACAGTGGACTTCGACCGACAAAACCAGAGTGAGCTGGTTGCCACCGTGGCCAGCCGCTGAGCTTCGCCGGGCCCAGGCCCAGCAGCAATCAGGGCCAGCGCGGTGCGCCGCGCTGGCCTTTTTGCGTGATGCACGGAACGGGCACGCTCGCATACACGGCCCCTGACCCTTTCTGTACTCGTTCATTGGATGAACCGTGGATCGCCCGACCGACGTCTCAAGCCGGGGGCCAGCGACCCCAGGCACACGGGCACGGACGCCGTCAAAACGGGCGAGACAACTCCTCTCGCTGGTTTTGCTCCTGCATCTCGTTGCCATCGTTGTCTCCCCTTTATCCGTGAGCCCCACATCCGGACTCATGGAAGGTGTTTGGTCCGTCTTCCAGCCGTATCTTCAGTTTCTCAACCTGAATAACGGCTACCACTTCTTCGCCCCCGAACCCACCTCAAGCACCATTATCGAATACGACGCCGAGCGCCCCGACGGCTCGGTGGTGCACGGCCAGATCCCCGATCGATCCACCTGGCCACGCCTGCTCTACCACCGTTACTTCATGCTCGCAGAGCAAATGGAAAATGAGCCCGAGGAGCTCGCCACGGCCTGGGCGGAATCGTACGCCACCCATATCGCGAGCGTGCAAGGGGCAAGCAAGGTCCGCCTGACTCGCGTCACTCATCTTCTGGCCACCATGGAAGCGGTCCGCGAAGGAACTGGCCTGGAACATCCCGAAAGCTACGAACGTGAAGTGCTGGGGGAATTCGAATGGGCGCCCTAGCGCGTGCAATCATGGCCTATCTGCGGCGGTTGGCATCCTGGCTCTGGCAAAGCTGGGACGCCTTCTGGTTTACACCGGAATCGCCCACGCTTCTGGGCCTCCTCCGGATCGCCACGGGGGGAATGCTGCTCTACACTCACGCGGTCTGGGGACTGCGGCTGAAGGATTTTTTTGGACCCCAGAGCTGGCTTTCCCCCAGTCTCGTCCGCGGTCTCCAGGCCAACTCTTACGCCTATTCGTTCTGGTGGGTCGTGCCCGAGCCCGCACTGGGGGTCGCTCACGCAATCTGCCTCTTGATCTTCGCGCTCTTCCTCATCGGCTTTGCAACCCGGATCACCTCGATCCTGGCCCTTGCCGCCGCCATCTCCTATGCACACCGCACGCCGGCATCGCTCTTCGGGCTCGACCAGATCAACATCATGCTCGCGCTTTATCTGGCCGTGGGGCCAAGCGGAGACGCCATTTCATTCGACGCTTTCCTGCGCAAGCGGCGCGGGCGCGCGCCCAGGGGACCCTCGGTCGCCGCGAATGCGGCCTATCGTCTCATCCAAACTCATATGTGCGTGATTTACTTCTTTGCTGGGATCTCGAAGCTCCAGGGGCCCTCGTGGTGGTCCGGTGAGGCGATGTGGCTTGCCTTCGCCAATCGCGAGTATCAAACCCTGGACATGACCTGGCTGGCGTGGCACCCGTGGCTCATCGACGCGATGACGCTGACCACCCTGGTGTGGGAAATCTCATTCTGCGTACTGGTGTGGAAGCCGCTTTTGCGCCCGCTCGTGCTGGTGGGCGCTGTCGCCCTCCACGCGGGGATCGGGCTCTGCCTGGGTATGTGGACCTTCGCGATCATCATGCTCGTAGGCTGCGCGTCGTTTTTACCCCCCGGGCTGATTGACGCCTGGGCCTTGAAAGCCGTTGCCTGGGTTCGGGCGCGAGAAGCCCCCCATGTTGTTGTTCGGGCCTAGACGGCCCGCGCCAGGCATGCGCGGCATGCCGGGCCGGGGCATCTGCGGCATGCGCGGCATGCCGGGCCGGGGCATCTGCGGCATGCGCGGCATGCCAGGCCGGGGGATCTGCGGCATGCGCGGCATGCCAGGCCGGGGCATCTGGCCCCCCATCGGGGGCTGCATGCCTTGTTGCTGATTGAAGCCTGGATTTGGTCCTGCGCCAGGTCCAGCCGCGACCATCCCCTGCGGCTGCTGAATCGGCACCCAGGGCCCCGCGCTCGATCCGCCGCCAATCGACTGGAACCAGCTAATCGCGTTCGGAATCCCCTCGTTGATCATGGATTCATAGTGCCCGCCGCCGGGAGCGGTCACAAGCTCGACTCGCTTGCCCATGCCCTTCATGCTGTTGGCCATTTGCTGGATGTCGCTGGTGGAAACCACCGTGTCATCCCGGGCGTAAAAGAGCATGACGGGGCAATTGATCTGGCCTTCGATCTTGCGGGGGTTGTACCGCGTGAAAAGGTCCGCCGAGCCCGGTGCAATGCGTGTGACAAGCGCACGCACGAGCGTGGGGAATCGCGATTCCATATCGACCGCGGGGGCGAACGCCGCGCAAGCCTTGATGGCGGGCTCATAGGCCGCCACAACGAGCGCGGCGGTCGCGGCCGAGCTGTGCCCGGCGATGTAAAAGTGCTCAGGATCGGCCATCGCTAGCCGGCTGGACGCGAACGCGATCGCCACCCGCGCGTTCACCAGCCCCGCCTGGGCGCGGAAGAACGCCCGGGCTGGCTCGGAATACTCCGAGTCAGGGGCGTTTTCGTTCTTGGGCGGGAAACCGTCCATCTCGAATGCGACCACCACAAATCCAGCCCGCGCGTAGGGCAAATGCTCCGGCCGGTCGCCGTCCCCCAGATCCATGCCTGTGAACAGCTTGCTCCCCGCGCCCGTGATAAACACGCAGGGCAATTTGGAAGCAGGATCCGCGCCCGAGGGCATGTATAGCCAGAGCTTGCCCGAATGCCCGGGCGGAGTGTTTTGCCCAGGCGGCATGGCAAACCGGACCTCCTGGAAGCTCACCCCGGGCTCGATTTCCGTCCAGGCGCCAAGCGGCGGCAGGTTCGGCATCGACCAGCTCGCCGATGTACCCCCCGCCTGCCCCTGCGCACGGAGCGGATTCACTGTGCCGCCCGCCATGTCCGCGGCCGTCAGATTCGGCGGCGGCGCGGGGGGACCGTTCGCCGCGGCATTGCGATTCATGCGGTTCGCAGTCCCCACGATTTTCAACGTCACAAGCACAACAGCCAGGATCACGCCCCCCGCACCCGATAAACCCATGAACTTGAAATTCGAATCCTTCGATTTCGCCTTCGCCTTCGTACCGGGCTTTGAACCCATCGCCATCGGCCCCGACGTGCGCGGCGGGTTGGGCATTCGAGGAAGCGGTGCGCTCTGCGCCACGGGCTCGTTGAACCCGTAGACATCCTCGCCCGCATCCGCCTCGATCCGGATCTGTCGCCCGCATGACTTGCAGGTCACCGTCCGACCGATGTTCCTGGCGTCGGTCTGGTAACTCCGCGAGCAGCCCGCGCAGCGGAATGTTATTCCCATGGTCGATCTCGACAAAAGAACCTGGCGCACGAGCGAGAAGAAAGGACGTTCGACAATCATCGTCTACACAGAGACTCTAAAGATCCATCTCCTTGCCGTCAATCACACACAAGATGACGCGCCCATGAACGTTATAAACTGTAAAGGGGCC
>DAIDHX010000235.1 GCA_027451885.1 Planctomycetales bacterium | reverse complement strand
TGCGGCGGACCGGCTGGCGTTTGACGCGAGTCCCGAGGGCGAGAAGCGTAGGCGTTATTTGCTGGCCGCTGCGCGTTTGGCGAATCAGACGGTGAAAACGTTTTTATCGCTTGTGCGGGCGCCTCGGCCGGCGGACCTCGACGACGACGAGTTCGAGCCTGAAGACGACGCGGCCCAGGAGCCAGGCGAGGCCGCGGACGGCGAGGAGACCGACGACGACCTGGAAGCTGATGGCGACGTGGAATCCGAGGACGTCGCGGCGCTGGAAAAAACCGAACCCACCGCGCTTTTGCGAAGCGAACCCAACGCCCCTGAAAACGTGCCGCAGGATGATGCGCCGCAGGACGTTACGTCGAGTTCGAACGACACAAATCCCCCTAACCTGGACATGCAAAGTCAGTATGGGGAGCGCGATCGGTTGGACCTCCAGACCGGCGACTCGACTCTGGAACAAACCGAAGCCACCGCGCCTGTTCCGAGCGAACCCACCGCGCTTTTGCGAAGCGAACCCAACGGCCCGGCGGAGGCGTCGCAGGCCGTTACAGAGAAAGAGCTTGTGTCGAGTGTGAGTGACAAGAATCCGGCCGGTTCCAGGCGTGCTGAGAACGCTGGGCGGGCGCAGGAGCGGCGGGACGACTCGGCGGAGGCCAGGGAGCGGAAGAAGCGGAAGGAAGAACGCCGGCGCCAGAAAGAGAGCAGACGGAAGAACCGGCGGCGTTAAGTCGGTAAGGACGCTCGCGTTGAGTCGGGCAGATCGGCGGCGTTGAGTCGGGTCGACCGGCGGCGGTGAGTCGGGACGACCTGCGGCGTTGAGCCGGTAACCGGTCGCGGGGCTCAGCCGTGCGGCTCGGCGGTCAGAGGCTCAACCGCGTGCCTCCGAGGTCAAAGACTCAGCGGTCGGCGGTCAGCGGTTTGGTCGTGAGCGGGAGAATCCCCGCGGGTGTTCCTTGGCAATATGGCGGTTGGTGGCGGCGGCTCGCGGTTGGCGCCCGCGGGCCGAGGAGGGGGTGCGCCCTGGCTTTTGGGCCACGGCGACCGGAGACGGCTTCGGTTGTAATCGGGCGGAATCCCGCGCCGAAGGGCCTGATCTGTCTCTTGAGTCTGCGTCGACCCGGCCTGAATCCGCGTCTCCGAGCAGGATCCCAGGTGCACGCGCTCGCCAGGCGCCGTTTGGTTCTCGACTTGAAAGCGAGGGCTCGCTTTGCGATGATACGACCTCTGGCTCAACGAGCCCTCCTAGCTCAATTGGCAGAGCAGCTGACTCTTAATCAGCGGGTTGAAGGTTCGAGTCCTTCGGGGGGCATTGGCGTCCGACGCCGACACAATCCGACTCGATGCGTCAAACCCCTTGGAAACAAGGGGTTCCGCGTTTCCCGGCTCGGCATCCCCGGATTGAGCCATCACGCCAGCATGCGACTCAAAACGACAGGAAACGTCCCCCGCGCGCTGCGCCGGCGCTTCAAGAGGCGTTTGCTTATGCGTGATTCTCCCCTCCGTTCCGGTTGAGGCCCAGGGGTCCCTGTCTTCCGCGCTCGTCCAGGTCGGCAGGCATCCGCGGCAGGCAGATCCAGCGCTGGTTGATAACAGGCAGATCCAGCGCTGGTTGATAAGATGTTGAAGACGCAGGCCCGCGGGGCACAAACACACTCCCGCTGACATCGAGGGCTCTCCACGGAGCTCGCAACCTGAACGATCTTCTGAGCCATGGAACCAACGAGACCGCGATTTGCGTGGCCTGGGCTGATCCTGTTTGTGATCGTCTGCTTCGTCGCGGCTGGACTCGGCGGCATGGCAACCGCTCCCAGTATCCCAACCTGGTACGCCGGGCTGGCCAAACCAGGCTGGAACCCTCCGAACTGGGTCTTCGGCCCGGTCTGGTCAGCGCTCTATTTGAGCATGGCCGTGGCGGCCTGGTTGGTCTGGCGGCAAGCGGGCTGGGCCGGAGCCGCACGACCGCTCGGGCTCTTCGGGGCTCAACTCGTCCTCAACGTCCTCTGGTCGATCCTGTTCTTTGGGCTGCATCGCCCCGACCTTGCCTTCGGAGAAATCCTGATCCTGTGGGCGTTCATCCTGGCGACGCTGGTTCTCTTCTGGCGGTGGTCGAAAGCGGCGGGCCTGCTCCTCGTTCCATACCTGGCGTGGGTCACGTTCGCCAGCGTGCTCAACTTCGCCGTCTGGCGGCTGAACGCCTAGCAAGAGACAGGTAGACGTGTGCATTCTCTGATCACATGGCTTGCGATCCCGCCCAGGCAGGGCGCCCGCGCAGGTTCATGAAGGCCCGCGCGGTTGCTGAGTCTCCAGGATCGCCCGGCGAATCGCTTCCGCTGCGTCCATCGGGACGATCGAGAATGTTTTCAAGGCGGAGCGATCGTGGACGACCATGGGGTTTTTCAGCCCCTCGACCAGGTGGCGCCCGACCTCGTAACGGGAGGGGGTGACGAGCGCGAGCCAGAGGCCGGAAAGGTAAGGCGTGAGCACCGGCAGCGAGATCAGCCAGCGCGTGAGGCCGCGCTGCCGGGCGTATTCTCGGATCAGATCGCCATATGTTGTAACGCCAGGGCATCCGATTTCGAAGATCTTGCTTTCGCCGGCGGGCAGGTCCTTAGCCGCCATCAGATAGGCCAGCACATCATCCACGGCGATGGGTTGCGTGGGCGTGCGCAGCCATCGCGGGCAGAGCAACACCGGCAGGCGCTCGGTGAGCGACTTCATGAGCTCGAAGGACAAACTCCCCGCGCCGATGATCATCGAGGCGCGGAACTCGACCGTTTCAACCCCGGATTGCCGCAGGATTCTGCCCACTTCGTGGCGGCTGCGCAGGTGCGGCGACAGGCCGGGGTCATCGTCGTCTCCCAGCCCTCCCAGATAGATGATCCTGCGTACTCCGTTGCCGCGGGCGGCACTGGCGAACAGGGACGCGGCCTCGCGGTCCTGTTGCTCGAAGTCCTTCGATCCAGACATCAAATGAACAAGATAATAAGCTGTGTGCACGCCCTGGAGAGCCCGGTCCAGAGCCCTTGCATCCAGGACGTCCGCGGCCACGATCTCCGTCGCCGGCTGGGTCTGGGATCGAAGCTTGTCAGGGTCGCGCGCCAGGCAGCGCAGCGCGGCTCTCTGCTTTTCCAGGAGCGGAATGAGCCTACCGCCGACATAGCCGGTTCCACCCGTCAGCAAGATCAAGGGCAAGCCCTGGTCGGGACCTGGCATTCGTGCATTACTCCTTCGATCTGGGTTCGGCAAGAGCCTGGCAATCGCCTACTATGTTACCGTGCCCGCGGTTCGACAACGCCAGGAGTTCTGGCCTGGGAGCGCTCATGGTCTCGCTACGACGGCCTTCGACCGAGGTGATTCGTGCCTTCCTGGCTGGGCAGGCGAAGCTGGGATTCTCGTACTCGGCGGTCGGAGCCACAGCGCATGAGCCTCCCGCGGGCTTCGTGGTGGATCACACCCGCGGCAGGCTGGGGCAGGGAGAGGCGGTCTTCATCCGAGCTCAAAAGGCGCTCGGGTGCTGGGGCCAGTTCGACCTGGGGTGGGTGGAGGCGAGTCCGCGCGAGACCCCGCTCGAGACCGGCGCGGTTGTGGCGGTCATGTCCCGGCAATTCGGGCTGTGGTGGCTCACCGCGTGCCGGATCGTCTACGTTGTCGATGAGCAGGAGCAGGTGGTTCGCTTCGGGTTCGCCTATGGCACCCTGCCTGATCACGCTGGGACGGGTGAGGAGCGGTTTCTGATTGAATGGGACCAGAGAAGCGGCGAGGTCTGGTACGACATCCTTGCGTTCTCGCGCCCGCGCTGGCTCGTCAGTCGGCTGGGCTATCCCTACATGCGCAGGCTCCAGAAACGATTCGGCAGGGATTCCGTGGCGGCGATGCAGCGGGCCGTGCATCCCGCGGATTGACAGGCGGGCGAGGCCGCGACCACGCCCCGCGGCGAAACCCGCCTGCAACCCTCGACCCGCCGGCCGCCTGAATCGCAAGCCGGCCATCCCAATCAGCCTCGGAGTCGAGAAACGTGCGTTATAATCTGGCATGAGCATTCTTATGAGCACCCATCATGAGATCCCCCCACGCGCCGGCGCGGAGGTTGCCTGGGCGCGCCGCGCACGAGCAGGCGCTCGCCCTGGGCCGGAGCCGGGACGCGGGCGCCCACCGCTCGATCCGAGCGCGCCAGCCGCACCCAGAGCCGATCCACTGGTTCGTTCGCGGGGCGCATGGCCCCTCTACACGAAATGCTTTCGAGACAGGCTGCAAACGTGCTCGTGGGAGGTCATCATGTTTCGTTATGTGCTGTGTTTTATCGTACTCGGCCCGTTTCTGGGTGCATTCTGCCAGGCCGGCGATCCGCCGGCGAAACGGCTGCGCGTGGTTGCCTTCGGCGCCCATCCTGATGATCCCGAATCGGGAGCGGGCGGTCTGATCGCCACGCGGGCGCGGCAGGGCCACGAGGTCATTTGTGCTTGCGGCGCCACGTTCCGCGGCGGCCGGCAGTTCCCTGGGCGGCCCGAGGCGGAGGTTCGCCAGGCGGAGAAGGCAGCGCCCGGGCAAGGAGACAAGCGCATGAGCGGCTCGCGTTCCGAGTGGCTTCAGGTCGAGGGGGTCAAGGTTCATTGTCTCGTCGCTGGTCCGGAGACGGGCCAGCCTGTGCTGCTCTTGCACGGCGCCCGTTTCTCGTCGGCGAACTGGGACGAGATCGGCACGATCGCGTTGCTGGCGGGCGCAGGGTATCGCGTGACGGCGGTGGATCTTCCGGGTTACGGCAAATCGCCCGCGAACGCGGCGCAGCCCCTCACGTGGATGCTCAAGCTGATCGACCGGCCTGGCCTGGCGCACCCGGTTGTGGTCTCTCCGTCGATGAGCGGGCGCTACGCGCTTGAGCTGGCGAGCGAGGAGCCCAAGCGCATCGCGGGCCTGGTGGCGCTCGCGCCCGTGGGCATCGGCCAGCACCGGGATCACCTCGCGCGAATCACCGCGCCCGTGCTCGCGATCTGGGGCGAGAACGACACGGTCGTCCCAGTCGCCCAGGCCGATCTCCTGGTCTCGTCGGTGCGCTCGGGGCGAAAGGTGATCCTCGCGGGGGAGAGCCACGCCGCCTACATGAGCAACCCCGCACGCTTCCACGAGGAATTGCTGCGGTTTCTCAAGGAGTTACGCACACGTTGATACATACATATCACCACTTACACGTCCCACGCCAGGAAGCCAGGCGCCCTGCGGGCGCTGCCTTGCCTGGCCTAGATCAGAGCCGATTCCCGCAGCCCTGGGCCTGTTGCACAGCCTGCAGGATCGACCCCATCCATCTTTCAGACCGCCTGGCGCGCGCGTACGCCGCCGCTTCGAGGAATCCTGTCGCCAGGCTTACGGCCAGGGGCGCAATGCTCAACGGGGGCGCGACCAGACCATGAAATCGATTGAATTCCAGGGCGTGGGGGACCCGAGCGTCATCGCGGTGGTTGACGCGCCTGTGCCGGAAGTGCGCCCGGGTGATGTGTTGATCCGCGTGCATGCCGCCGGGGTGAATCGGGCCGACCTGCTCCAGCGCAAGGGTTATTACGGTGCTCGACCCGATTTTGGCGATTCCGTGATCCCTGGGCTCGAGGTCGCCGGCGAAGTAGTCAGCGCGGGGGCGGGTGCAGCGCGGTTCAAGGCCGGCGATCGCGTGATGGCCATCGTCGGCGGTGGCGCGTATGCCGAATTCGCCCGCGTCGACGCCCGCATGTGCATGCCCATCCCCGGCCGGTTGTCCTACACGCTTGCCGCGGCCATCCCCGAGGTCTTTGTCACCGCCCACGAAGCGCTCCATCACCTGGGCGCGCTCCAGGCGGGCGACTGGGTGCTGATCCATGGGGCGGGCGGGGGTGTCGGCTCGGCCGCGATCCAGCTCGCACACGCCACAGCCGCCCGGATCGTCTATACCGCCTCGGGCGCGGCACTCGAGCGCGTCGCCGAGATCGGCGGCGACGCCGGCGTCGATTACCGCCAGGCCGACTTTCTGCCCGCGGTCCAGGCCGCCACGGACGGCCGCGGGGTCGACGTCGTCGTCGACTTCGTCGGCGGTCCCTACCTCGAGCGCAACATCCGCGCGCTTGCTCCCGGCGGCCGCCTGATCCAGGTCGGCGCGCTCGGTGGATCGAAGGGCACGCTGCCGGTCGATCTCGTGATCCACAATTACTTGCGCATCATCGGCACCGTGATGAAGTCGCGCACGCTCGACGACAAGATCGCCATGACCGAGCGCTTCGCCAGCCGCTGGCTGGACGGCTTCGAAACGGGCACGCTCACACCCCTGGTCGATCGCGTGTTCGCACTCGAAGACACGGCCGAGGCTCACCGTTACATGGAAACCTCGGGCCGGTTCGGCAAGATCATCCTGGCGATGGACTGAGGTATTCTAATAATGAACACATCAGCGCATTTCCAGAGTGGCCTTGATCCAGCCGGCGATGGTCTCGAGCACGGCGGGGCTGATGGTTTCCTCAATGGCGGCGTATTCCGAGACGGCCCCCGTCTTGCAGGTCTGGAAGAGATGATTGAGCCCTGGAAAGGCGCGGGTGGTGACGCGGGTGTTGCCGGCGTTTTTCAGGGCTTTTTCGATCTCGGCCAGGTTTTCGCGGCAGGCGACCTGCAGGTCGAGCTCACCGCCGAGCGCGAGCACCGGGCATTTGACCTTCGCCAGGTCCGCGCGGGGGTCGTGCACCAGGAAATAGCGCATCCAGGGCAATCCGAGCTGCCGAACCACGGTCGACGCGAGATCCTTTTCGGCGGCTTCCTTGCGTTTGGCCTCTGGAAGCGATTCGAGCCACGACTTGACCTCTGCGCGGAGCTTCTGGTCCCTGGTTTTGGGGTCGTTCTCGGCCTGAACGATGGGGAGCAATTTTTGGAGCAAGCTGGTCGCGGCCTTGATTCCGGCATCGTCCTCGCCGGCGGCCCGCAGCACGTCGCGCTGCTGGGTCTCGAGAATCGCCGCGCCAGGGAAGCCCGTACCAGCCATGAGCACCACGAAGGCGACGTCCCCAGGCGCGCGTGCGGCGACCATCGGGGCGATGATGCCCCCCTCGCTGTGGCCCACGAGGCCGATCCGCTTGCCGTTGATCTCAGGCCGCTTCTTGAGAAACGCCAGGCCCCCCTGGACGTCGTCGGCGAATTCGGCCGTGGTCGCGAGCGCGAAGAGGCCGCTCGACTTGCCGATGCCGCGGTCGTCGAACCGCAGCACGGCGATCCCCTTGCGGGTGAGGAAGTCGGCGAGCACCAGGAACGGCTTGTGTCCCAGGATGGTTTCGTCGCGGTCCTGCGGCCCCGAGCCTGTGATCAGAATCACCGCGGGGAAGGGCCCTGCGCCTTCAGGCAGCGTGAGCGTGCCGGCGAGCGAGACACCGCCCGTGCTGGATGGATAACGAACCTCCTCGACCCTGTACGGGAAGGGCGGTTTCGGCGTCTGCGGCCTGCGTCTTTGGCTGATCGTTTCCACTTTCTTGAGCGCAAGCGGCAATGAAATCGAGCCCTGTTTCCATTTCCCGTGGAGCGTGGCTGGGTCTCGATCGCGCTTGCCGCGAAACTCGGCGGCGATGGACTTGATCGTGATGACAATCTCATCCCCCTCAACGGACAACTTGCTGACGGCGATGCCGGATGCACCCTGGTCAGGCACGTCGAGCGTGGCCTTTGGCTCCGCGCCAGGCTGGGCGGTGATCTTGAAGATCACCTGGAGCTCGAGCCCGGGCGGGATCGAAAGCGTGCCTTCCCAGTTCCCCACGAGGGCGGCGGACCTGTCGGCGGTGGGTTTCTGGGATGGTGGCTGGTCCTGGGCGAGCGCTGACGAACCTGTGAGCAAAATGGCAAGCATGCAAAGCGCGCGAGACGATCTCATGACAACTCCGCGGTCTGGTGCGCACGCGCGTGCGAACGCGACGAATCTGGTTGCAGCCAGCGCAACCAGGGCGCAAGAGCATTCGCCCGCCGCGTTCGATTCTTATGCCTGGGGGATCGGATCAGGAAGGCTTTTGTGTGGGATGGGGGATCGCCGCGAGGGCGATGGCGGCGACACGGCGAAGCGCGGCGGCCGATGCGCCATCCGCGGCCTGCACAGAAAGCCCCTGGGTTACCGTGGCCACGTAACGGGCGAGGTCGGCTGGATTTGCGTGTGCGGGCAGGTCCCCCTCGGCCGCCGCGCGCTCGAAGCGCTCGCGCAGCCGCTCCTCAAGAAGACCGCGTCTCGTGGCGACCTCCTTGCGCACGCACTCGACCTCGTCGCCGCTCACGAGTGCGGATTGCACCAGGAAGCAGCCGCGCGGCTTGCGCGGACAGGTCGTCAGCTCGATCGCCCCCAGCCAGAGCCGTTCCGCGACCGCCCGGGCCGTTTTCGCCTCGAGCGCACCCAGAACATGCGCAGCCTGGTTCGCCACATAACGCTCAAGCGCCTTGCGGAACAGCGATTCCTTGTTGCCAAAGGCCGCGTAAAGGCTCGGCCGATTGATGCCCATCGCCGTCGTCAAATCCGCCAGCGACGTTCCCTCAAACCCCTTGCGCCAGAAGACTTCGAGCGCAGCCTCAAGGGCACGATCAACGTCGAACTCCCTGGGCCGACCCGCCGCCACGACCAACCCCCTTTCGCCTCGCTCCCAGCAAATCGTACCGCGCACGTCTTGCCGGAACAGTCTTCGACCCTAATATATACCGTCCGATACAGAATTGGTCGCACCACGAAAGGGGGTCAGAATGTCGAGGAAGCTTGAGAATCAGGCGGCGGTTGTGACCGGGGCTTCGAAGGGGATTGGCGCGGAGATTGCATATGAGCTGGCGCGGGCGGGCGCGGCAGTTGTGGTGAACTACGCGTCGAGCAAGGCCGGGGCGGACAGCGTGGTCGCGCGGATCAGAGGCGAGGGGGGCAAGGCGATCGCCGTGCAAGGGGATGTGAGCCAGCAGGCGGACGTCGAGCGGCTATTCGCCGAGACCAAAACGGCGTTCGGCCGGCTGGACATCCTGGTCAACAACGCGGGGATCTACGAATTTGCGCCCCTTGATGCGATCACGCCCGAGCATTTTCACAAGCAGTTCAACCTCAACGTGCTGGGCTTGCTTTTGACCTCGAAGGAGGCGCTCAAGCATCTGGGCGGCGAGGGGGGGAGTATCATCAACATCAGCTCACTTGTAGCCACGCTTGCACCAGCGCAGGGTTCGGTCTATAGCGCAACGAAGGCCGCGGTGAACGCGATCACCCGGTCGCTGGCGCAGGAGCTGGGGCCGAGGAAGATCCGCGTGAACTCGATCAACCCGGGGCTGATCGAGACCGAGGGGACCCACACCGCGGGCTATATCAACAGCGACTTTCACAAGCATATCGTTGCTCAGACCCCGCTGGGGCGGATCGGCCGCGTGCAGGATCTTGCGCCCCTGGCGGTGTTTCTGGCGTCGGCGGACGCGGGCTGGATCACGGGAGAATCGTTCTATGTGAGCGGCGGGCTGCGCTAGGCATACGGGCGAAGGCGGTGGCGCCGGGGCGATCTGGAACCACCGCCTTCGCGCTTTCGCGCTCGGCAAGCCGATGCCCCGCGGCCTATTCCGGCAGGGGGATCGGCCGGCACTTGCGCACCTGAATAGCATCGGAGAACTCTGTGACTTCAATCTGTTGATCAGACGCGAGATCGCGGAAGATCTGGGTTTTGCCGGACGTGGGCCAGTGGATCTCGAGCGTGGCGACCTTGTCGGCCTTCCCGAGCCCGATTGTTTGTTCAAGCGGGTTGGCCCCGAAGCTGCTCCCCGAGGAAACGTGCCGGTAAATCGTACGCGGGTGCTCGCCCGCGGTGACCACCTTGATCCGAGCCCCAATGGCCGCGCGATTCGTCTTCCGCCCCACGAGCTTGACCGTGAGCGAATGGTTTTTCTGGCCCGGGTTCTGGAACAGGATGTTATGATATTTGTCGCCATTCACAGCGCCGCCGGTCTGAATAAAGACGTCGACGTCGCCATCGCGATCCCAGTCGCCGCAGGCCACGGCGTGCCCTTTCTGCAGATGCCCGGTCCCAGCGCTCGCGGTGATCTCAGAGAACCGGGCGCCCTCCACGTTGCGGAACATTCGGTTGGGGATAAGCGTGGCGAAATTGGGTTCGCCCGTCCCCAGATAGAAGTCGAGCCAGCCGTCGTTATCGAAGTCGCCGTAGTTGCTCCCCATGGCGGCGAAGACCTGATCAAGCCCGGCTGAGGCGGTTTTATCCTCGAACCCCGTGCCGTGGAGATTGCGAAAGAGCCTGTTGGAATGAAGTGTGTGGGGACGACCCAGCAGGCCGGCAACCACCTCCGTGGTCGATCGGTCGTAGCAAGTGGCGAAGATGTCAAGCCAGCCGTCGTTGTCGTAATCCCAGGCCCAGCACGAAAAGCCGTGCACGGGGCCGTCGATGCCGAATGAGGAGGTGATGTCGCGGAATGTTCCATCCCGCTCATTGCGAAACAGGACGGCCGGTCCGCCCAGATTATTCAGAAACAGGTCTGGATAATCATCATTATCAATGTCGATCCAGGCCGCGCCCTTGCAGTAACGCGACCCACCCTCGACCAGGCTCAAACCAGCCTGCGAGGCGACTTCCTCGAACGTTCCATCACGCCGGTTGTGGAACAGCCGATTGGGCTGGCGCTCGCAGCAAACAAACAGGTCGAGCCAGCCGTCGTTGTCGTAGTCAGCCCACGAGGCGGAATTGGAATTGACGGGGTCGAGCAAGCCGGCCTTCTCGGTCACATCGGCGAACCCCCCCTGGCCGTCGTTCCGCAACAGACTGGGGCGCATGGGCGCGCCGATCCATGCCCCTCGCGGAATATAAAGATCCATGAACCCATCGTTGTCGTAATCGGTCTGGACGCAGTAGAGCCCGCCAAGCTGGTCAGCGACTCCGGCTTCCTTACCGCGTTCCTCGAACACACCCTTGCCGGTATTGCGGTAGATCGCCAGCGGCTCCGTGGGATCGAAGCTGGAGACAGCCAGATCGAGAAGGCCGTCGTTGTCGAAATATTCCATTACCGCGCCGCCGGCCTGATTCATTTTGTTCACGCCCACGATCGCTCCCACGTCGCGAAAGCGGCCGATGTTGAATTCAGAGCGTGTAAAATGTTCGAACGAGAGCAGATACCTTGGTTCGACCTTGGCGGGATGCTCGCCGAGCGTCATGTGGGCGAGATTCAGGAGCCATTTGACCTCCAGATCGCCGGGAAAACGCCGGAGATACTCGGTGAAATGCACGATTGCCTGGCGCGAGCCGCTGGGGTTTTTGTGCTGCGCGGCCTCGGAGATGGGAAAGATGCACGAGCTCTCGCCGCGGCAGTCGATGCAGTTTTCGTTTTCACCGCGGCGGAGCGAAGCCACACCCTGCATGTAGATGAGCGTGTACATGTATTTCTTCGAAAGGTCTTCGTTGCCCTCGATGATCACCCGCGCTTCCTTCAAGCATTCATATGCCTTGCCCGGCTCACGTTCGCTGTTCAGGAGCGTGGATTTCTCGATCAGGAGCGTGAGAGCGCGCTCGGCCTCTCCCCGGCTCCGCGCTGCTTCGAGCGGCGACTCGAGCCTGGCGATGGCTCTGAAGCCCGGTTTGGTCCAGGCTTCGGCGATTGTCTGGAGCGATGCGTCAGGCGCCCAGAGTGGGATCGAGGAAGTGAGCGGGCTATAGCCGCTCGTATCGATCGTCCCGCGCGCTCGGTACGCATTTCCGCCCTGTGCGTTCGTCTGGGAGCCGCGACGGCTGCGCTCGATTGTGGCGATGGTTCTGGGCCGCGCGGAATGGCGGCTGTCGCGGGCGCTCGCATCAAGAATGAGGTTCGAAACTCCGAGGGCCAGAAAACCTGCCGCCAGAAGAATCGCAACCACAATGAGCCCTTCGAGAGCGGTCGGCTTGCCTGCTCGTCTTTGTGCCATGGGACTGCCTTGTACGGGTGTAAAGTTCGTGTTTCGGACTGTGCCTGCTGGATCGCGGAGAGACCGTGCGCGCACGGCGATCGGCCACGCACGGGCGTCGCCGGGCGTGGAAAACGCAGGGCGCAAACGGTGCGCTCGGTCAGGCGCGCTCGGTCGATCAAGCACCTGCCCGCGCTGGACGTAGCGAGCGCGTTCGGTGGATCGAGCACCTGCCCGCGCTGGGCAAGGGCGTTGTGTGACGTTGTCCTGAAGTCTCAGGCGAACATGGTCACGCGCGGGGGACGAAACACGAGAATCGGACGGCAAGACATGAAGCGGCATCGAGGCTGGTCAAGCAACCGCGGACGCGGTGATTGCAGAAACGTGGTTGTCGCCGTGTGGAGCGCCCACGATTCAAGCCCGCTCCCAGTGGGACGAACTGGCAGATCAGGCGCAGAGGACCCACGCTCGCACCACTCGCCCCGGCAGGGCGAGGGAGCGTGTGGATCGCCGTGATTGACCCCAACCGCGAACGAGCCCCTGGGGTCTCCCAGAGCGAACCGGCGGGCGTGATCGCCGCGGGAGGTAACGCCGAACGAGCATTCAGCCCGGGCGTCGGCCGGGGCAAGCAGGCTGCACGCAACCGCAACCCAGCCCACGGCCTTTGGCAGCCAGCAGAACCATCTTGCCAGAATGAAGATCGCACGCTGACGCACGGCTTAACCCTGTCAACCCGCAACGAAAGGCAGGCCCCATGCAACGGGACCATCTTGCACAACGCTCGAGTGCCCCAATTCGTAACACGGAATTCTGGAACCTGCTCGATTCCCAGGCTAGTTTGCGGCGGGCCCTGGGTCTCCGAGCCGTAACCGCCTACGCAATCGACTGAGTCGCATCCGCACGACAGAAGCACGAACCCCGAGCACTTCGCTGATCTCTCGAGTGCGATACCCCTGAAGCCGCATCTGGACGAGCCGCCTGTCTTCTTCCTTCAACTGCTCGAGCAAATGTTCCAGCCAGTCGTGATACTCGACCTGGCGTGAAGGATCGAGCTCGCGTGCCGCGGTTGCATCGGCCGAGGTTTGCGGAATCTGGATGGCGGCGAGATCCTGATGGTGCCGCACCTGGCAGCGATAGCGTCTCCAATGCTGGATCAGGCTATGTCTCAGCACGGTTGTGGCGAATGCGCGGAGCTGCTCAGCGCTGCCGACAACGAGCGTCCCCTGGCGCAAGCCAGGAATGACCCTGAGATGAACGGACTGGACGAGGTCTGTCGGGTCGAGAATCGAGCGTAACGTCTTGCCAAGCAACAGTTGAGCCACGTTTTGGATCTCTCTTTCGTAAAGCGCGATCAAGGCCGCGAGCGCACGCTCGTCGTTACCGCGTGCGCGCTCGACCAGTTCGGCAAATTCTTCCGAGGGTGCGGCCATGTGTGATTCGGTGCCTTGGGGGCTCTGTGCGCAGGCGAACCCAGGCCGATTGAGCATGATCGGCCGGGAAGGAAGGTTCGGGCGCGCAAGCCCCAGGGCTGCGCCGCGGGTGCGGCAGCTCGAAGCGCGCTGGGGTTTTCCCAGCGCGATCACGCCCGATTCCGTTAAAACAAGACCGAATGAGGGGGAGCGATCGTGAAACGCGGTGGTCGCTCGATGGGGAAACTGAGAAGAAGGGCGCGCGGCCTGGTTTCCGGCTCTAGACGCTCGGCCGGATCGGCCGAGGGGTATCGGATCTCGCGACCCGGATCATCGCACGGATCTCGGGAAACCCCTGGCGACGAAAGAGGAGACTGGGGAATTCCGCGCCTGCCCGAGCAAGAAGGTCCATGACACGGCCTGTCGCCGCGTCTTGCTGGCGATTCCTGAGCGGCCTGCCGGCTCAGAAGCGACTCGATGGCCGCAAGCGGTCCGCGGGGCGATTGCTCGGAACGAGCCGTGACACCATGACCGCAGGACGCATGGGCCTGGCCCGGCAGAGTTGCCAGGCAGGCTGCCAGCAGGCCGCAAAAGCCGAGAGACCAGCGCCTGACTTGCATGAAATCGGACGTAGCCATGGTCACCGAGGCGTCGTGTAAGACAAGGATCCATGCGCGTGTTGAATGCTAACGAGCCACCGATCGAATACGCAAGGGACGCTGCAACAGCCGGAGAGACGGCGTCAGCGATCCTTCGCATCCAGGGCGTGCGCCTGGTCGTAGAGCCGCGCCAGTTCAAGCGCGATCGCCTCGACCTGCTTGTAATACTGGGTCTGATCGATCTTGTCTTTTGCGTCGCGGAGATCCTCGAGCTGGCGTTCGAGCATGTCCCTGCGCTGGCGAAGGGCGAAGGGGAGGGCGCGTTCGCGCCGGCTCTTCACGAGCGCGAACTGCCGTGCGCGGGCGCCGTCGAGGGGTGCGCCGTCGCGGGCTCGGCGAACAGCGCGAACGCCTTGAAAGAAGCTCGCGGGCGTGCCCAGGGCGTCTCCATTGTCGTCCAGAAGCGCGTGCTCCGTGGCCAGGCGAGACTGGTCCTTGTAGGACTGCTCGACCCGGCCGGACGCGGCCAGAAACAGCTCGAGCGCGGAGACCTGGCCGTCCTTGTCGAGATCCGCGCTCAGGTCGGCCATCGCCTCGGCCGCGTAGCGCCCGAATCGCGCGGCGTTGAGCTCCGACCCGCTGCGCGTGGCGGTGACGATCACCCGGTCACGGCGGCTGAGCTTGTTCAAAAACGGGCCGCTGGCGGAGAAACAGCCAAAGACGATGGTGGGGCGTGTGATCGGCTTCAACCATTCCGCGAGCTCGGTGTCGCTCACATCCGCGCCGCGGAGGTTGAACTTGGCCTCGCGGCCGTCGAAGGTGCCGTGGCCGATGAGGACGAGCCACAAAGGAGCGACCGGCCGAGCGACCTCGGCATCAAGCGTGCGTTTGAGCAGGTCGCGGTCACTGGCGGCAGCGCTTTCAGCCTGGCCGATGGCGGTGTAGCTGCCTCCCGCGCTCCTTGTTGCGTCGCGCCAGCGCGCGGCCCACTGGGCGAAGGGCGTTTCGAACTCGCTCGCTCCCGCAGCGCCCACGACCACAACCACACTGGGGCGTTCGAGCGCGTCGGTAGCGAACAGCATTCCGAGCATAAGCACTGGCATGATCATACATACATCCTTTGCTCGGTTGCGAAATTCAGGGTAGGCCGCGGGTGCGCCTGAGCGCCCACTCGCCGATCAGGCAGAGCATCGCGGTCAAGAAGAACGCGGCGTTATGCCACAGCGGGATCGACCAGGGCTCGCTCACGGGGGCGGGGCGATACCGCAGCCGATCGACGAAGGCATCGAGCTGATCGGCTTCGATGATCTCGCCGCCGGTCTTATCGGCGAGCGTTCTGAGATAGTCTCGATCGGGGGCGAGCCGGGCGAACTCATCGGCGGCGGGCTGTGCGGCCCAGCCGGCGTCGCGCTCGCCAACCGCCGCGCCATCGGGGCCTGAGGCCGTTGCGTGCACGCGATAAGCCCCGGGAATCTTGGGAACGTAGGCTGCGGTGTAGAGGCCTGGCTCGCTGGGGTCGGGCTCGGCCTCGAGCGTGATCTCACCGCCGCCGGGGGCGGTGACGCGGAAGCTGGCCCGGGCGTTATCGAGGGGATGATGGAGCGGGTCGCGGATACGGGCGGCCAGGAGCATACCACCGGCGGCTGGACGCTGGCGCGGCTCGGCCTTAAGCTCGAGCCGATCGGGCACATCGGCGACGAGCCAGCGCACGATTTGCCGCCACATGCGATCGAAGTCGTCGGAGTCGGCCTCTTGCCTGCGGAGCGACGCGCGCCAGAGGTCGCCGATCAGGAGCGCGGCAGCGCGGCCCTTGCCAAAGGGCTGCGCGGCGAGTGCGGTGGCCGTTTCACCCGAGGCGGTTTTGACCTCCGCCAGCACCTCTGCGCCTGGCTTGAGCCCGCCTGCATGGCTCAGCACGCGAAACGGCGGCGTGGCCGCGAGCCTGCGCTTTTCTTCGTCTTCTGTCTTGCGCAGGCGGACCCACGGTTCGAGCCAGCCCTCGCGCGTGAGCGTGAGGCGGTATTCCTGATCGACCACGGCCGGCTGAGGAGCGTGCGAGTCGAGATAGACCGGCAGCAATTCGCCGATGGGCGTGCGGTCGTAGCGGCCCTCGGCGAAGGAGTCGATTCCGCCCAGCATCAGGAAGCCGCCGCCGCGCTCGGCCACGAATCGACGCACAAGCGATTGTTGATCCGCCGTGAAGAAACGGGCCTCGAGATCATCGATGACGATCGCGTGGTAGCGGAAGAGCTCCTCGGCGGTTTTGGGAAAGCCGTCGCGCAGCTCGACCTCGTCGAGCGTCTCCAGGCGCACGAGCACCGGTTGATCCGCCCGCTCGGCCGCGTCGGGGTCGGGGTGGTCGAAGCCCTCAAAGAGCGGGCTGGTGCGCCTGCTGCCGGAGGCGCGGAAGTCAAACTTCGGCTGCCGCTTCGCGATCCGCACCAGGCCGACAAGCTGAACCTGCTCGTCCTCATCCACCGCGCGGCGAAGGAACTTGTACTCCCAGTTCGGCCGGCCGCTGACGTAAAGCACGCGGTACGGCCCACCCCCCTGGTCGACGACCACGAGCCGGCTGTTGTTTTCCAGGGTTTGTTCGCCGTTGCCGCTGGGTTCCTCGCCGGCTTCCACCTTGCCCAGCTCAGCGGCTGGAAACGCCAGCACCCGCACGAACGAGATCCCCTTCTGTGCTGGGCGGAACTGGAAGCGAATCGGCAAGGTTGCGTCGTCTCCCTGAGCGGTGAGCTCCTGCCGATCGAGGATCTTACCGGTCTCGTCCTTCACGACCGCGGCGATCTTCTGCTCGGCGAAGCCGACCGCCTCGACCCGGGCGGTGATGATCACGGGCGCGGCTTCGAAGTTCGACTGGTTCACGGCCACGGCGCGGAGGCCGACGTCGGGCGCGATGGGCCGGGCAGGCGGCGGTACAGGATAGATGGGCGGAAGCTGCTTGAAATCGACTGCGGCAGGATCGGTGCGGCAGCCATCGGTGAAGAGCAGAATGCCTGCGAGCGGCAGGCCATGGAAGCGTTTGGCAACGGCCTCAAGCGCGTGATCGAGTGCCGAAGCGGGGCCGTCGAAGGTGAGATTCGTGAAGCCCTGATCGGCCTCGAGTCGGGCGGCGAAGCGGAAGTCGCGCTCGTCGAAATCGCGTGCCAGCTTGCCGCGCCAGGGGGCATTCGCCGCGAGTGTGTGGCGAACGCCTTCGCCCCGGGTGCGGGATTCACCCTGGTCGCGGATCTTCTGGCTTTGGCTGTCGTCGACCACGATCGCGAACTGATTCGCGCCTGGGCGTGGGCGCGATCCGGTCAGGCGCGGCTCGAGCAGGCAGGCCGCGAGCGCGAGCACGGCGATCGACTTGAGGAGCGCGGCGAGCCAGCCTGCGCGGCCCACGCGGGGGCCGCGCGCGTAGCTCCAGATCAGGATCAGGAGCCCGGCGACCGCGAGCGCGGCCGCGACCTGAAGCCACTCGGGCGCACCCCAGACGATCGCGGGCAGCCTCATTGGCTCTTTCCTCGTGTGCTGCCTAGCCGCTCGTAGTAGCGCCTGACGGCCTCGGCGAACTGTTCGGGCACGGGATCGCGATCGATGGGAGCGAGCGAGCTGGGGGACTCGCGGTTCTGAAGCTCCTGTGCCACGCGGACACGGAGCTCGTTCAAGGGCTCGGCCACCAGATTCTGGAGCTTGGTCCAGTCCGGCTCCTTGGCATGTTTGCGGGCGTCCTCGCGTTCACCGCGGGCGCGGTCGCGGATCTGTGCCGCGCGGGCGCGGAGCTCCGGATCGTTCAGGAGCTCCTCGACGTCGCGCATCCGGTCGGACCATTCGCGGAATCCGCCGCCGGCGATCGGTCCCGCCGCGGCCCGATCAAGTCGATCGAGCACGCGGTCGAGACCTGGCTCCTGGCCGCCCGGCGCGACCGTTCCGCCGCCACCACCGCCCGCACGCTGACCGCCGCGCAGGCCACCCTGAGGCGGATTCGCTCCCGCCCCACGCTCGCCTTCACCGGGTTGATTCCGCGATCCAGGCTGGTCGTTGCGTTGCTGGCCATCGCCCGGGCGGCGAGCTTGTTGCTGGCCATCGCCCGGGCGAGGATTGTTCCGATCCTGCGCATCGCCTGGGCGCGCGCCGGCTTGTTGGGGAGCGCCCTCGGCTCCAGGTGGACCGTTTTCATTGGGTGCACCCGTGCGATTCTCGCCTGGCTCACCTGGATTACCCCGTGGACGATTGCCCGCCGGGCGGCGATTTGCCTCGCGGTTTTGGCCTGGCGCTTCATCCCGCGGATTCGCTGGCTCACGGCCGGTGGCCATCGCAATTTCCTGATCGAGCTGGCGGGCAAGCTGATCGAGCTCTTCACCCGCCCTGCGCAGCGCAGCGGTCTCGTCGCCCAGGATCCGACCCGCCGCGCGCTCGACCTGTTCTCGCAGCCTGCGTACATCCGTGCCAGCTTCGCGAGACGCCTGGGCTGCGTCGCGCGAGACGCCCAGATCCACGAGCTGGCGCGCGTTCTCGAGCTTGTCCGGGATCTTCTTCTGCTCGGTCTCACGGACCGCGTCGAAGAGCGACTGGGCGAGCAGGGGCTCGGATTCCTCGGCCTCGGAAACGGTTCCGCGCATGCGGTCGAGCAACTTATCGAGATCTTTTTTCTGGTCCACCAGCTCTTGCCGGGCTGCCTTGCGTTCGTCGGACTCGCGGAGAGCGCGGGCGTTTTGCTGATCCCACGCCTCGAGCTGTTTGGTGAGCTTCTCCTGAGTCCTGTCGAGCTTGCGTGCGTCCTGGCGCAGCTCGGTCATTTCGTCGGCGAACTGGTTCGAGGCGTCCTTGCGCACCTGGTCGCGAACGTTCTCGAGCTGGCGGCCTGCGCGGGCGCCTTCGGTCACTGCGCGGGAGAGCTGGCCTTGCTCGAGCGCATCGGCCGCCTGGCGCACGTGCTCGCGGCTTTGCTCGAGCTCGTTGCGGGCCAGCTCGGTGCGATCGCGATTGGCGCCTTGCTCCATCCGCTCGCGGAGCTGGTCGGCGTCGCGGAGGATTTCCTGCTCCTGCTCGCGGAGCCGCTTGAGCCTGCGCTCGAGCTCAGCCCGGGCCTCGTCGGTGCGGGCGGCCTGGAGCGCGGACTGGAGCTCCTTGAGACGCTCGTTCAAATCGCCCTGGCGCTCTGCCAGCTCGCGGAGCCGGTTCTCGAGCTGCCGGGTCTCGGGCAGCGCACGATTCTGAGCGTTCTGCCCGGACCGCGCCTGGCTGCGCTGTTCGAATCGGTTTTCTTGCGATGAAAGCTCGAGCTGATCAAGCCGCATGTTCGACGGACTGCCGGCCGATCCGCCCTGGCTGCTGCTATTGCGTGAGGCGCTGCGGATAATCTGGAATTCGCGCGCCCGCAGCTTGAGGAGCGCTTGATACGCCGTCTGGGCCGCCGCGAGCGCCTGCGGCATGAGCCCGGGTGCGGGCGGCGACTGTGCCGATCGCAGCGTTTGCTGAGCGCGGTTCATCTGCTCGACAGCCTGGCCGAGGTTCGCTTTCGAGGTTGCGTCCGTGAGTTGCCCGGCCATCCCCTCCGCGCGTTCGATCGCGGTCTTTTGCGAGTCGGCCAGCGTCTGCACGTCGCTCTGGAAAGACGGTGTGGCCGCGGCCTTAGTCTCGCGGTGCACGACGGTCCAGATGCCGTTTACGATTTGCTTCTGGAGCTGCGCGAGCTGATCCGCTTGCCGCGCGGGGGATTGTTGCTGGTCCTGTTGCTGTTGCTCGCCGCCGGGCGGCTGCTCGCCCTGGCGGTAGATCTCCTCGAAGTGGCGCACCTCGGCGAAATACATGTCGCCAGACGTCCGCCTCGGCTTGCCGTCCGGGCCGATGTCCTCGGCCCAGAAGAAGTAGGTGACGAGCTGGTCGGGAACGGCGCGGAGCTTCTCGAAGTCGATCATCGCCTGCGCCCGCGCCTTTTTCGTCTGCGTTTGCGAGAGCGTGATCTCCTTTGGCTCCGCGCCCGCGAGTGCATAGGCAACGCCGTGGCGAGTGATCCCGAAATCGTCCGCAAGCTCGGCCGCGAGTGCGAGCTCCTCGATTGGCGAAACGCGCGTGTCCCCTGCCGGCCGCGCCATCTTGATCGAAGGCGGCTTGTTGGGGAGCGCGTGGGTGGCGATTTCGCTCGCGGATTTTTGCCGCCGGCCCTCGGCATCGACCAGATGGAGCTTGTATTTCCGCGATTCGAGCAGCTTCACGGTCGCGGCGTAGGTGGCATCGGCCACGCGCGTAAGCGGCGTCGCCTTGCCCTCCTGATCAATGAGCGTCGCCGACGTGACATCCTTGTTGAGCCGGCAGGAGAGCGTGACGTCGGTCCCCTCGACGGCGGTCACGTGGCGCACGTCCTCGACGGTCCTGTCCGGGAGGCCTGTGTAATCTGGAAAATCGAGCCTGGCGTCGGCGCGCT